>NZ_JBEZHO010000002.1:0-420573 GCF_040650615.1 Streptomyces sp. NPDC048643 | reverse complement strand
TACATTCCGAACCCGGAAGCTAAGCCTCACAGCGCCGATGGTACTGCAGGGGGGACCCTGTGGGAGAGTAGGACGCCGCCGAACTAATATTAGAGCTCCGGCTCTCAGGATTTCGATCCTGAGAGCCGGAGCTTTTTTGTTTTCCGGAGTTTCCGCTGACGCCGCGACCCCTCTGCGCTGGTGCGAGGAGCCTGCGGGTAAGGTCAAGGGGCATCGTTGGCTCGTTTCCCACAGGAGGCCCCCGGGTGGAGGTCCAGGAGACCCGCGTCCAGACGGACCGGGTCCTCACCATCCCGAACATCCTCAGCATGGCGCGTCTCGTCGGCGTCCCCATCTTCCTGTGGTTGATCCTCAGGCCGGAGTTCGGTGGCCCCAAGAGCGACGGCTGGGCCCTGCTCGTCCTCATGCTCAGCGGTATCAGCGACTACCTGGACGGAAAGCTCGCCCGGCGCTGGAACCAGATCAGCAGCCTCGGCCGGCTGTTGGACCCCGCGGCCGACCGGCTGTACATCCTGTCGACGCTCGTCGGTCTCACCTGGCGCGAGATTCTCCCGCTCTGGCTGACGGCCGCGCTGCTGGCCCGAGAGCTCGTCCTGCTCGTCATGGTCGGGATCCTCCGACGACACGGCTATCCGCCGCCGCAGGTGAACTTCCTCGGCAAGGCCGCCACCTTCAACTTGATGTACGCCTTCCCGTTGTTGCTGCTCAGTGACGCCAGCGGTTGGATCGCGTCAGTCGGCGCTATTTTCGGATGGGCGTTCGCCGGATGGGGTACAACCCTCTATTGGTGGGCAGGAGTCCTCTACGTGGTGCAGGTCCGCCGGTTGGTCCGAGCGGACGCGAAGACCGATTGAGCTCGCCCGATTGGGCGCCTGCTGCAGTGCCCCGATGGCCCCCGCTCGAGAACTGCGGGACAATCAGGACGGGTGAAGTCGGCTGTACCGTCGTCTCTTAGAGGAGGACGCTTCCGACATGAAGGCCGTCGTGATGGCCGGCGGCGAAGGCACACGCCTTCGCCCTATGACCTCAAGCATGCCCAAGCCGCTCCTGCCCGTGGTGAACCGCCCGATCATGGAGCACGTGCTCAGGCTGCTCAAAAGGCATGGGCTCAACGAGACCGTCGTCACCGTGCAGTTCCTGGCCTCCCTGGTCAAGAACTACTTCGGTGACGGTGAAGAGCTCGGCATGGAGCTGACCTATGCCAATGAGGAGAAGCCACTCGGTACTGCCGGGAGCGTCAAGAACGCCGAAGAGGCGTTGAAGGACGACGCCTTCCTCGTCATTTCCGGTGATGCCCTCACCGACTTCGACCTCACCGAACTCATCGCCTTCCACAAGGAAAAGGGCGCGCTCGTCACCGTCTGTCTGACGCGCGTTCCCAATCCGTTGGAATTCGGCATCACCATCGTGGACGAGGAAGGCAAGGTCGAGCGCTTCCTGGAGAAGCCGACCTGGGGCCAGGTCTTCTCGGACACGGTCAACACGGGCATCTACGTCATGGAGCCCGAAGTCTTCGACTACGTCGAGGCCGACGTCTCCGTCGACTGGTCCGGCGACGTCTTCCCTCAGCTGATGAAGGAAGGCAAGCCGATCTACGGCTATGTCGCCGAGGGCTACTGGGAGGACGTGGGCACCCACGAGAGCTATGTGAAGGCGCAGGCCGACGTCCTCGAAGGCAAGGTCGACGTCGAGATCGACGGATTCGAGATATCGCCGGGCGTCTGGGTGGCCGAGGGTGCGGACGTGCACCCCGACGCCGAGCTCCGGGGACCGCTGTACATCGGTGACTACGCCAAGGTCGAGGCGAACGCCGAGATCCGCGAGCACACGGTGATCGGCTCCAACGTCGTCGTCAAGAGCGGCGCCTTCGTGCACCGTGCCGTCGTGCACGACAACGTGTACATCGGGCAGCAGAGCAATCTGCGCGGCTGCGTGATCGGCAAGAACACCGACATCATGCGGGCCGCCCGGATCGAGGACGGCGCGGTGATCGGTGACGAGTGCCTCGTCGGTGAAGAGTCGATCATCCAGGGCAACGTGCGGGTCTACCCGTTCAAGACCATCGAGGCCGGCGCGTTCGTCAACACCTCGGTGATCTGGGAGTCCCGCAGCCAGGCGAACCTGTTCGGCGCCCGCGGTGTCTCCGGCATCCTCAACGTCGAGATCACGCCTGAGCTCGCCGTGCGGCTCGCCGGCGCCTATGCGACGACGCTGAAGAAGGGGTCCACGGTCACCACGGCCCGCGACCACTCCAGAGGTGCCCGCGCCCTGAAGCGGGCGGTCATCTCCGCGCTCCAGGCCAGCGCCATCGACGTACGCGACTTGGAGAACGTACCGCTGCCGGTGGCACGGCAGCAGACGGCCCGGGGCAGTGCCGGCGGAATCATGATCCGGACGACGCCCGGAGTGCCCGACTCCGTCGACATCATGTTCTTCGACGAGCAGGGCGCCGACCTCTCCCAGGCCGGCCAGCGGAAGCTGGACCGGGTGTTCTCCCGCCAGGAGTACCGGCGGGCGTTCCCGGGCGAGATCGGGGACCTGCACTTCCCGGCGAGCGTCTTCGACTCGTACACCGGATCGCTGCTGCGCAACGTCGACACCACCGGTATCAGGGAGTCCGGTCTCAAGGTGGTCGTGGACGCCTCCAACGGCAGTGCGGGACTTGTCCTGCCGAGCCTGTTGGGCAAGCTCGGTGTCGACTCGCTCACCATCAACCCCGGCCTGGACGAGTCCAGGCCGACGGAGACGGCGGAGTCGCGGCGGGCCGGTCTGGTGCGGCTCGGCGAGATCGTCGCGTCGGCGCGGGCCGCGTTCGGCATCCGTTTCGACCCGGTCGGTGAGCGGCTCTCGCTCGTCGACGAGAAGGGGCGCATCGTCGAGGACGACCGTGCCCTGCTCGTCATGCTCGACCTGGTGGCCGCGGAGCGTCGTAGCGGCCGAGTCGCGCTGCCGGTGACCACCACGCGGATCGCCGAGCAGGTGGCGGCGTACCACGGCACACAGGTGGAGTGGACGACGACGTCTCCCGACGACCTGACCCGGGTCGGCCGTGAGGAAGCCACGATCTTCGGTGGCGACGGCCGTGGCGGGTTCATCATTCCCGAGTTCAGCGGCGTCTTCGACGGTGCGGCCGCGTTCGTACGGCTCATCGGTCTCGTGGCGCGGACGCAGCTCACGCTCAGCCAGATCGACGCGCGGATTCCGCGGGCGCACGTCCTCAAGCGGGACCTCGCGACACCGTGGGCCGTCAAGGGTCTGGTCATGCGCCGTGTCGTGGAGGAGGCGGGAGACCGCTCCGTGGACACGACGGACGGCGTACGGGTCGTCGAGGCCGACGGACGCTGGGTCATGGTGTTGCCCGACCCCGCCGAGGCGGTCACGCACCTGTGGGCCGAGGGCCCGGACGACGCCTCCGCCGAGGCTCTGCTCGACGAGTGGGCGGCCGTGGTGGACAGCGCCGGCCGCTGAAACATCCTTCACCCGTGCGTGTCGGACAAGTGCCCCCAAGGGGGCCTGTCCGGCACGCCGGTGGGGCCATTCGGAGGTAGCACCCGCGACGTGCGACGATGTGCGGCATGCCGCAGCAGCCCCCCGTTCGGAGCAGCGCTCCGCGCCCCTCGCGCCCGGACGCCTCCATGTCGCTGCTCACCAATGTCATGGATCACAGCCTCGACGACGGCTACGCCGAGGCGGCCGCCCGCAAGCAGGCCGAGGGCGACGGTGGTCTCCCGAAGACGCTGCGGGCGAAGCTCGGACTCGCGGCGGGCCTGGTGCTCGCCGCGCTGGTGGTCACCGTGGGGGCCGCGAACGCGCGGATAGCGGCCCCGGTCGTCGCCAAGGAGCGCCAGGAACTCATCGACCGCATCGAGCGTGAGTCCTCGAACGCGGACAAGCTGGAGAAGAACGTCGACACGCTGCGTTCCGACGTGAGCGCGCGCCAGCGTGAGGCGCTGAAGAAGACCGGCGGCGAGCAGGCCGACCTGGTGAGCATCCTGTCGGGCGCCACCGACGTGCACGGCCCGGGCGTGAAGCTCGTCGTGAACGACGCCAAGGAAGCCAGCACCGGCGGCGACGGCACCAACCCGCGGGAGACGTCGGGGTTCTCCGACACCGGGCGAGTGCGGGACCGTGACATGCAGCGCGTGGTCAACGGGCTCTGGGAGTCGGGCGCCGAGGCCGTCTCCGTCAACGGGCAGCGGCTGACCGCACTGTCGGCCATCCGGGCCGCCGGTGACGCGATACTGGTCGACAACAAGCCGCTGGTGCCGCCGTACACGGTGCTCGCGGTGGGGGACGGCCAGCGACTCAGCACCAGGTTCCAGGACAGCGCCGACGGGTTGTACCTGCATGCCCTGCAGGAGAACTACGGCATCCGGACCAGCATTTCCGCCGAGGACGACGTCCGGTTGTCCGCGGCACCGAGTGTGATCGTACGTACAGCAGAGCCGAGCACAGAGAAGGGCACATCGTGATCGCCGTACTGGGCCTCGTCGTGGGCGTCGTGGCTGGATTGTTGGTCCGGCCCGAGGTTCCGGCGGTTGTCGAGCCGTACCTTCCGATCGCCGTCGTCGCGGCGCTCGACGCCGTGTTCGGCGGCCTGCGCGCGATGCTCGACGGCATCTTCGACGACAAGGTCTTCGTGGTCTCGTTCCTCTCGAACGTGGTCGTCGCCGCACTGATCGTCTTCCTGGGCGACAAGTTGGGCGTGGGCGCCCAGCTCTCCACGGGTGTCGTCGTCGTCCTCGGCATCCGTATCTTCTCCAACGCCGCCGCCATCCGCCGGCACGTGTTCCGGGCGTGAGACCGATGAGCAACGAAGACGAGACCCCCGAGAACCCGCTGCGCAGAGAGCTGCCGGAAGAGGTCCCCGCCGCCGCGGAGGGCCCCGGTCCCGCACAACCCGAGCCGGTCGCGCGTCCGTCGTCCGCCGGTCGGCAGCGGCTGGTCAGCGGCTTGTGGCCGCCGCGCGTCTCGCGCGCCCAACTCATCGTCGCCGTGCTGCTGTTCGGCCTCGGGTTCGGCCTGGCCGTCCAGGTGGCCTCCAACAGCGACGGGGACAGCGCCCTGCGCGGAGCCCGCCAGGAGGATCTCGTACGCATCCTCGATGAACTCGACAACCGCACTCAGCGTCTTCAAGACGAGAAGCAGGGCCTCGAGGACCAGCGCACCGAACTGGAGAACAGTTCGGACCAGGCCGAGGAGGCCCGCAAGCAGACGGTCGAGAAGGAGAAGCAACTCGGCATCCTCGCGGGCACCGTGGCCGCCCAGGGCCCCGGCATCACGCTGACGATCGACGACACGAAGGGGACGGTCAAGGCGGACATGCTGCTCGACGCGATCCAGGAGCTGCGCGCCGCGGGCGCGGAGGCGATCCAGGTGAACGGAGTGCGCGTGGTCGCCGGTACCTATCTGGCCGACTCCGGGAGCGGAGTGAAGGTCGACGGGAACAAGATCACCCAGCCGTATCGTTTCAAGGTCATCGGCAAGCCTCAGGATCTGGAGCCGGCGCTGAACATTCCGGGGGGTGTGGTCCAGACGCTCGAGAAGGAGCAGGCCACCGTCACGGTGGAGCGTTCGACGAAGATCGTCGTGGATGCCTTGCGACCGGCGGAGCGGCCTGACTACGCTCGGTCGTCCTCCCCGTGAGGTGGGTCGCATGAGGTCCGCCGGGCGAGGGCATGAGGTTGCGGGGGGTCGGCGCACCGAATGGGTGGTGCGTGGTGGAAACTGTCTGGTGGATACGGACGTTGTGAGGATGTCCGGGTCGACCGGTGTGTTCAATCAGTGTTCGTCCTGCCCCACGGGCGGGTCTGTTTCGGTCAAGGGGAATCGCCCGTGAAGTTGTTTGCGAAGTTGTTCGGCAAGAGCACGCGAGAGGGCAGCGGTGACAACGCGACCGCTCGCCACCGTGCACCGCGCCAGGGAGACGCGGCGGAGGCCCAGAGCGGCGACCGCCCGCTGTTCCGTGACCAGGTCGGCGGTGCCGGTGGTCCCGGCGCGCCGTCTGTTGACCCTGCCCAGTCCGGCCGCATAGGTTTCGGGGAACCGTCAGCCTCAAGCTCGGGTGGAGGGTTCGCCTCCGATCCGTATGCGTCCCAAGCCCCTGGTGGGCAGCCGCGGCAGGAGGATCCGTCCATGTCGGCCCTGGTGTGTACGAGGTGCGGGAACCGGAACGCGGAGAACAGCCGGTTCTGCTCCAACTGTGGTGCCCCGCTGCGAGGCGGCGCGGAGCGCCCCTCCGAGACGACGTCCACGATCTCCATCTCCGGGATCGAGGCCTACGACGCCGAGGTGACGGGCCAGACGCCCTCGCCGATGCTCTCCCCGGAGGCCCAGGCGGCGGTCGACGCGCTGCCGCTCGGCTCGGCGCTCCTCGTGGTGCGCCGCGGCCCGAACTCGGGCAGCCGCTTCCTGCTGGACAGTGACCTGACCACGGCCGGGCGTCATCCGCAGAGCGACATCTTCCTGGACGACGTGACCGTGTCGCGCCGCCATGTGGAGTTCCGTCGCGTGGCGGACGGTTCGTTCACCGTCGCCGACGTCGGCAGCCTGAACGGGACGTACGTCAACCGGGAGCGGATCGACCAGGTCGCCCTGTCGAACGGTGACGAGGTGCAGATCGGCAAGTACCGGCTGGTGTTCTACGCGAGCCAGCTGGGCGTCTGACCCTCCCCCAACTCCGTCCGGGGGGACACCGAGGGAATGTCCATGCTTCAAACACCGAGCGGCGGTGCCGGCAGCGGCACCGCCGCGGACAGTGGTCTGATGAGCATCGGCGCGGTGCTGAGCCAGCTGCGCGACGAGTTTCCCGAAGTAACCATCTCCAAGATCAGATTTCTGGAGTCGGAGGGGCTCGTCGAGCCGCGGCGGACCCCTTCCGGGTATCGCAAGTTCAGCGCGAACGACGTCGAGCGCCTCGGTCACGTCCTGAGGATGCAGCGCGACCACTACCTCCCGCTCAAGGTGATCCGCGAGCACCTGGACGCCCTGGAGCGCGGTGAGCAGGTGCGTCTGCCCGCGGTGGGCCGCCAGCGCGACTCCGGTGACGGAGAGCCCCTCGGAGGGCTTTACGGAGAGATCGAGGGGCCGACAGCGGCGCGGGTGGGCCGTGCGGAGCTGCTGGCCGCCGCGGAGATCGGTGAGCAGGAACTCGAGGAGTGGGAGTCGTACGGCCTGATCGGCCCCCTGCCGGACGGCGTGTACGACGCGGAGGCGGTGACCGTCGCCGCGCTCGTCGTCGAGCTGGGCCGGTTCGGGATCGAACCGCGCCACCTCAGGGCGATGAAGGCGGCGGCGGAGCGCGACGCCGGTCTCGTGGACCAGGTGGTGGCCCCGCTGCGGCGCCACCGCAACCCCCAGACGCGGGCGCACGCGGAGGCCCGTGCGAAGGAGCTGGCGGGGCTCACCGTGAAGCTCCACGCGGCCCTGGTGCAGACCGCGCTGGGCGTGCGACTTCCCTGATCGGGGGACCGGCGCCGCCGGTGGATCGGCCACCCGTTCTGTGCCCGACTACCCAAACGTCCCGAGCACGGCCTAGGGTTGCTGTGTGAACGAGCTCGATGTCGTAGGTGTCCGGGTGGAAATGCCCTCCAACCAACCGATCGTGCTTCTGCGTGAAGTGGGAGGCGACCGCTACCTCCCCATCTGGATCGGACCGGGGGAGGCGACGGCGATCGCCTTCGCCCAGCAGGGCATGGCCCCCGCACGACCGCTGACCCACGACCTGTTCAAGGACGTGCTGGAGGCTGTCGGCCAGGAGCTCACCGAAGTACGGATCACGGACCTCCGTGAGGGTGTGTTCTACGCCGAGCTCGTCTTCGCGAGCGGGGTCGAGGTCAGCGCCCGTCCCTCGGACGCCATAGCGCTCGCCCTGCGCACCGGAACGCCGATCTACGGCAGTGACGGGGTGCTGGACGACGCGGGTATCGCGATCCCGGACGAGCAGGAGGACGAGGTGGAGAAGTTCCGCGAGTTCCTCGACCAGATCTCGCCCGAGGACTTCGGCACCAACAGTCAGTGAGGTCGGCGCCGCGGCAGACGATTCGGCGGCATTTGCCCGTGGCCACTGTGGTGTGCCGCGGCCCTCACCGAGCGCATTCGGCTAGCCTTTCCCCGCGGTAGGACACGGCAAACCACTCCTTGGGTGATTATCACTCGGCGTGCCGAGTGTGGCGATCGTTGACGCGCCCCCGGTGACTGCCTACCGTCGAGAAGGCAGGTCAAGGACGGAGGTCGGCGTGAGAAGCAGCGGCGACGGTACGGCTGGGGGTGCTCCCGGACACGGTCTGGGGGAGAGCGGCCCGTACCCTCCCCCAAGCTCTCGGCTCGACTCGAGCAGGGGGCTCCCCCACCATGGCAGCGCGGCCGATCACGTTCCGCGGCGGCCGGCGGCAGTGTCCGACGAGGGAGGAGCTGTTCCCGAGGAGGTCGGCTACCGGGGACCCACGGCGTGTGCCGCCGCGGGCATCACCTACCGGCAGCTGGACTACTGGGCGCGGACCGGTCTGGTCGAGCCCAGCGTGCGTCCGGCCTACGGGTCGGGGACGCAGCGGCTCTACAGCTTCCGTGACGTGGTGGTTCTGAAGATCGTGAAGCGATTCCTGGACACCGGGGTGTCGCTGCAGAACATCCGCACCACGGTCCAGCACCTGAGAGAGCGCGGTTTCCAGGATCTGGAGCGCATGACGCTGATGAGCGACGGCGCGACGGTCTACGAGTGCACCTCTCCCGACGAGGTCCACGCCCTCCTTCAGGGCGGCCAGGGCGTCTTCGGCATCGCCGTGGGCGTGGTGTGGCGGGACGTCGAGAGCGCCCTGTCCCAGCTCCACGGAGAGCGGGTGGACACCGGGGAGACGCTGGTCGCCCACAATCCCGCGGACGAGCTGGCCCGCAGGCGCAACCGGGCTGTGTGACCGGGGCGCTTCCGATGACGTGATGCCCCGGCGTTGCCGGGGCATTGTCAGTGGCGTAGGGCAGCATCGGACATGTGAGAACCGCGCCCACGATCCTGCATCTCGACATGGATGCCTTCTTCGCCTCGGCGGAGCAGGCGTCCAAGCCGAGCCTGCGCGGGAAGGCCGTCGTCGTGGGCGGGCTCGGGCCGCGTGGAGTCGTCTCCACCGCCTCGTACGAGGCCCGGGTCTTCGGGGTGAATTCCGCGATGCCGATGGCCCAGGCGCGCCGCCGGGCGCCGAACGCCGCGTATCTGGTGCCGCGCTTCTCGCTCTACAAGGAGGTCAGCGAGCAGGTGATGGGCCTGCTGCGGGCTCTGTCGCCGCTCGTGGAGCCGCTGAGCCTGGACGAGGCGTTCGTGGACCTGGAGGCGGGCGGAGCGGCCTGGGACGAGCGCTCGGCGCGGCTGGCGGGGGTCAAGCTGCGCGCGGACATCAGAGCTGTCACGGGGCTCACGGGATCGGTGGGGCTCGCCGCCTCCAAGATGCTCGCGAAGATCGCCTCGGAGCAGGCGAAGCCCGACGGTCTCGTGCTGATCGATCCGGGCACCGAGCGCGAGCTGCTGGGGCCGATGTCCGTGCGGATCCTGCCGGGGGTCGGGCCGGCGACCGGGGACCATCTGCGCCGGGCCGGGATCACCACGGTCGAGGAGATCGCCGAGGCGGGCGAGGACGAACTCGTACGGCTGCTGGGGAAGGCCCACGGGCACGCGCTGTTCGCGATGGCGCTCGCACACGACGACCGGCCCGTGGTGTCCGATCGGGAGACCAAGTCGGTGTCGGTCGAGGACACGTACGACGTGGACATCCACGACCGGGTCCGGGTCGGTCTGGAGGTGCAGCGGCTCGCGGACCGCTGTGTGCGGCGGCTGCGCGGGGCGGGGCTGTCGGGGCGGACGATCGTGCTGAAGGTGCGCCGGTACGACTTCTCCACGCTGACCCGCTCCGAGACGCTGCGGGGGCCCACGGACGACCCCGGGGTCGTCCAGGAGGCCGCCGCGCGGCTCCTGGAGGGAGTGGACACGACCGGGGGCGTGCGGTTGCTCGGGGTCGGTGTCTCCGGGCTCGCGGACTACACACAGGAGGATCTGTTCGCGCAGGCACAGGCGCAGGCTCAGGCGGAGGCGCGCGCCGAGGCGGTGGCCGCGGCCGAGCCGTCGGCGGAGGAGGATGTCCGGGCGGAGCCGGACACCGGGCCCGCGGGAGCGAAGGAACCGCCCGCGGAGCGGCGGTGGTCCGCGGGGCACGACGTCCGGCATGACGAGTTCGGGCACGGATGGGTGCAGGGGAGCGGGCTGGGGCGGGTCACGGTGCGGTTCGAGACGCCGTACTCGGAGCCGGGTCGGGTGCGGACCTTCCGGACGGACGATCCACGGCTGGAGCCGGCGGATCCGCTCCCCCTGGTGGAGCCGAGACCCGAGGAGCCCGGGCGGACGCCGGCGGACGTGGAGCCGGAGGCGTCAGGAGCCGGGGCACCGGGGTCGGACCCGACGGGCCGGGCGGTCTCGAGCCCAGGGGGCCAGGTGTCCTCGGACTCCGCGGATCAGGTGTCCTCGGATCCCGCGAGCCGGCCGAAGTCACGGTCCGGCGGCGGCGCAGGGGACGCCACGTCGAGTCCGTAGTGGTGGTAGAGCTGCAGCTCCTGCTCGGGGGAGAGGTGCCGGCCGACGCCGAAGTCGGGGGCGTCCTTGATCAGGGCCCGGTCGAAGGGGATGCGCAGGGTCCCCTCGACGACCTCACTGGGTTCCAGGGGGACGAACGCGTCCCTGCTGAACAGGCCGGTGCGTATGGCCGCCCATTCCGGTACCCCGGTCGCGTCGTCGAGGTAGACCTCGTCGATGGTGCCGATCTTGGTGCCCTTGCGGTCGAACGCCTTGCGGCCGATCAGGTTGCGCGGATCGATGTCGGTCTGCACGGTCCCTCCACGTGGTCGCAAACTCATCCGTAAGCAGTACATCCGTAAGCACTACAAAAGAGCACTTTCGGGCGGGCGGCCACTCGAAGGCAGGTGTCTTGTCCCCGCTGGTAGGCTGGCCAACGGCTGCCGATCCCGTGCGGGAGAGTCCTCCAGACTTCACCGGAGGCGCCGAAGGAGCAAATCCTCCCCGGAATCTCTCAGGCTCACGTACCGCACGGACGAGGTCACTCTGGAAAGCAGGGCGGGTGTCGTTGGCCTCCGCCCTCACCGACGGTGAAAGCCGGGACGTCAGTGGACGGACCGGTGAAGCTCTCAGGTTGAGATGACAGAGGGGGAGGCCGTCGGGGTACCCGTGCCGGGGTACCCCCCGAAGGTCGCGTCAGACCAGGAGGCCTCCGCAATGACCGCCCCTCGCATTCCGCTCTCCGAGCTCGAACAGGGAATCCCCTTCGAGCAGCGCCACATCGGGCCCGACTCCGAAGCCCGGGCCAAGATGCTCGCGCAGGTCGGATACGGCTCGCTCGACGAGCTGACGGCCGCCGCGGTGCCGGACGTGATCAAGAACGCCGAGGCCCTGAGGCTGCCGGCCGCGCGCACCGAGTCCGAGGTGCTCGCCGAGCTGCGGTCCCTCGCGGACCGCAACCAGGTGCTCGGTTCGATGATCGGCCTCGGTTACTACGGCACGTTCACGCCGCCGGTGATCCTGCGCAACGTCATGGAGAACCCGGCCTGGTACACGGCGTACACGCCGTACCAGCCGGAGATCTCGCAGGGCCGGCTCGAGGCCCTGCTGAACTTCCAGACCGTCGTCGCCGAGCTGACCGGTCTGCCGACCTCGGGCGCCTCCCTGCTCGACGAGGGCACCGCCGCCGCCGAGGCGATGGCGCTGTCCCGCCGCATGGGCAAGAACAAGAAGGGCCTCTTCCTGGTCGACGCGGACGCGCTGCCGCAGACGATCGCGGTCATCGAGACGCGTGCCGAGCCGACCGGTGTCGAGGTCGTCGTCGCCGACCTCGCCGAGGGCATCCCGGCCGACCTGGCCGGGCGCGAGATCAACGGCGTGCTGGTCCAGTACCCGGGCGCCTCCGGTGCCGTACGTGACATCAAGCCGCTGATCGAACAGGCGCACGAGCTGGGTGCGGTCGTCACCGTCGCCGCCGACCTGCTCGCCCTCACGCTGCTCACCTCGCCCGGCGAGCTCGACGCGGACATCGCCGTCGGCACGACGCAGCGCTTCGGCGTCCCGATGGGCTTCGGCGGACCGCACGCCGGCTACATGGCGGTGCGCGAGAAGTTCGCCCGCAGCCTCCCCGGCCGCCTGGTCGGTGTGTCCGTGGACGCCGACGGGCACAAGGCGTACCGCCTCGCCCTCCAGACGCGTGAGCAGCACATCCGTCGCGAGAAGGCGACGAGCAACATCTGCACGGCGCAGGTGCTCCTCGCCGTGATGGCCGGCATGTACGCCGTGTATCACGGCCCCGACGGGCTGCGGACCATCGCGCGGCGCACGCACCGTTACGCCACGGTTCTGGCCGCCGGGCTCACCGCCGGCGGAGTCGAGGTCGTGCACGGCGCGTACTTCGACACGCTCACCGTGCGGGTCCCGGGCCGCGCCGCCGCCGTCGTGGAGCGCGCCCGCGACCTCGGCGTCAACGTCCACGGGGCGGACGCCGACCATGTGTCGATCTCCTGCGACGAGACGACCACGCGCGCGCAGCTCGCCGCCGTGTGGACCGCGTTCGGCGTCGAGGGCGATGTCGAGGCGCTGGACGCGAGCGCGCAGGACACACTGCCGGCCGCGCTGCTGCGCACCGACGACTACCTCACGCACCCCGTGTTCCACCAGCACCGCTCCGAGACCGCGATGCTGCGCTACCTGCGCAGGCTCTCCGACCGCGACTACGCGCTCGACCGCGGCATGATCCCGCTGGGCTCCTGCACGATGAAGCTCAACGCGACCACGGAGATGGAGCCGGTCACCTGGCCCGAGTTCGGGCAGATGCACCCCTTCGCGCCCGCCGAGCAGGCCCAGGGCTACCTCACGCTCATCCACGAACTGGAGGACCAGCTCGCCGAGGTCACCGGCTACGACAAGGTGTCGCTGCAGCCCAACGCCGGTTCGCAGGGCGAGCTGGCCGGTCTGCTGGCCGTCCGCGGCTACCACCGCGCCAACGGCGACGACCAGCGCACCATCTGTCTCATCCCGTCCTCCGCCCACGGCACCAACGCCGCGAGCGCCGTGATGGCCGGAATGAAGGTCGTCGTCGTGAAGACGGCCGACGACGGCGAGATCGACGTCGAGGACCTGCGCGCCAAGATCGAGCAGTACCGCGACGAGCTGTCGGTGCTGATGATCACCTACCCCTCGACGCACGGTGTGTTCGAGGAGCACGTCGCCGACATCTGCGCCCAGGTGCACGAGGCCGGCGGCCAGGTCTACGTCGACGGCGCCAACCTGAACGCCCTGGTGGGTCTCGCCAAGCCGGGCCACTTCGGCGGCGACGTCTCGCACCTCAACCTGCACAAGACGTTCTGCATCCCGCACGGCGGCGGCGGTCCCGGCGTCGGCCCGGTCGGCGTGCGCGCACACCTGGCGCCGTACCTGCCGAACCACCCGCTGCAGCCCGAGGCCGGCCCCGAGACGGGCGTCGGTCCGATCTCCGCCGCGCCCTGGGGCTCCGCGGGCATCCTGCCCATCTCCTGGTCGTACGTCCGGCTGATGGGCGGCGAGGGTCTCAAGCGCGCCACGCAGGTGGCCGTGCTGTCCGCGAACTACGTGGCCAAGCGCCTGGAGCCGCACTACCCGGTGCTGTACACCGGCCCCGGCGGTCTGGTCGCGCACGAGTGCATCATCGACCTGCGCCCGCTGACCAAGGCGACCGGCGTCAGTGTGGACGACATCGCCAAGCGCCTGATCGACTACGGCTTCCACGCGCCGACGATGTCGTTCCCGGTGGCGGGCACCCTGATGATCGAGCCGACCGAGTCCGAGGACCTGGGCGAGCTCGACCGGTTCTGCGACGCGATGATCGCGATCCGCGCGGAGATCGAGAAGGTCGGCTCCGGCGAGTGGGCCGTCGACGACAACCCGCTGCGGGGGGCGCCGCACACGGCCGCCGCGCTCGGCGGTGACTGGGAGCACGCGTACAGCCGCGAGGAGGCCGTGTTCCCGGCCGGTGTCTCGGCAGCCGACAAGTACTGGCCGCCGGTCCGCCGGATCGACCAGGCCTACGGCGACCGCAACCTCGTCTGCTCCTGCCCGCCGCTGGACGCCTACGAGGACTGATCGGCACACAGGACGCGAGCGGCTACGGGGAGTGACCACCCGTGGACATGCGTCGGGGCCGGTTCGGAGAGTACGTCTCCGGGCCGGCCCCTTGTGTGTCTGGGCCGCCCGTCAGGGCCGCCCGGGTGTGCGGGTCAGGCCGCGGTCATCACCGCGGCGCCGCCCAGCGGGCGGTGCGGGGCGATGATCCGGCCGTCCGGCAGGAGCTCACCGGTGTCCTCGAAGAGGAGAACGCCGTTGCACAGCAGGCTCCATCCCTGTTCCGGGTGATGCGCCACGAGACGGGCGGACTCCCGGTCGGCGGACGCGGCTGACGGGCACGGTGGCTGGTGCTGGCACATGGATGGGATCTTTCGCTGGGTCGAGAGGTCAGTGATGGATGTGGTGTCTGTCCCGCGGCTCGAAGTACTCATGGCCGCCCCCCGTTGATGTGTGGTCTGGAACCCAGTGTTGCCCTACGGGCGTCGATCCGCAGGGATTTGACGGCACCGCTTCTCACAGGTTGATGACGCATCACCCGTGCGGACGGTTCATCCCAACTGCAGTACCTCTTCGGGTGGTTCGAGGTGACCGAATAGGGCTAGTCCGGTCGGGTCCGCAGGGCGTTCTCCCTCGTACGAGCGTTGTGGAGCCCCGATGAGCGGGCCGGTGGTCCGGGGTCGTGACAGCGCTGCGCCCCGCGGCCGGACGTCGGCCGCGGGGCACGGTGGTCGTCGGGTCAGGCGGGTGAGCCGAGCAGCGGACCGGGAGTGACGGGGGTGACCCGGTGGGTGAGCACCGGGAGGAGTTCGGCGACGCGGTGCGGACGGTGCGCGGCGATGCCGGGCGGGGCGGGGGCCAGCGGGACGAGGAGGTCGGTGGCGGCCGGATGGCCGTCGGCGCCGTCGGCCGTGATGTCGCCGTGCAGCCAGAGAGTGAGCATGTACAGCTCGGGCACGGACAACAGGCGTGCCTGGTAGGGCTGGTGCATGGCCTCGGCCTGCCCCAGGGCGTGTTCCGTGGCGGCGATGTAGGGCCCCTCGAAGAAACGCGAGAAGGCCCAGCCGTCCGGCGTGAGCATGGTGTCGGCCGCGGCCACCGCGCGATCCCCGCTGCGGAGCAGGAACCGCCATCCGGCGAGCCGGGTGGCCGACGCGCCCGCCGGCGTGATGCGGTCCAGGACGTGGACCGGCAGCGGGAGTTCGGGCGTGATCGGGCCCTGCGCCAGGCGCAGGGAGGGGGTACGGGCTTCGCGGACGGCGGTGGGGGAACCGAGTGCCGTGAGGACGGTGCGCAGGGCGGGCGCGGGAGCCGGAGGTACGTGCAGCGGCATGGTGGGTCGCCTCTCGTTCGACAGGCACAGTGGCGCGAGGGAGGGGGCGGACGGCGCTGTCAGCTCTCGGGTCAGAGGGGCGTGGGTTCTGGATCCGCCGACAGGAATGCCGCCTGTCGCCGTCACCGTGACGACAGGACCTAGGACCGCGAGCGCAAACTCTCTGCCTCGGTAGCGGAGTTTATACGACACGTGTTCATAGAGTGTTTCGGCTAGTCGTCCCGAATATGAAGAACAAGGCACTATTCGGTCGCGAAAACGCGCGGTTCATCCCGGTTCCGTGCGGCCGCACCGCGGTGACCTCGGAGTATTTCGCCGGAGCGGTCGGCCGATACTCGTCGGCGTTTTTCACGAGATCACGCCGGCGGTAAACTTGCTTATTGCCGCATGCCTCGTGAATGTGCCCGAGGAATCGGATGCCAGCGTAGCGGCCGAAGGGCGCGCGCGGGACGTTATGGATCGCGTTGCCGGGGCATCATCCTCCGTACCCGGGACGCCAAGGCCGCCGGATCGTCGGCCTGCCCAGTCGAGGAAGGACATCGCGATGGGGGAGAAGGTCGTTGCAGGGCCGTTCGACCTGAGCGACCGACAGCGCCACCGCGACAAGCTCCGGCAGTGTCTGACGGTGCTGGAGAGGTTGCTGGAGGAGAAGAGGTTCGACCGTCCGAAGAACCTGATGGGCCTGGAGATCGAATTGAATCTCGCGGGACCCGACGGCATGCCGCGCATGATGAATGCGGAAGTACTGGAGCGGATTGCGAGCAAGGATTTCCAGACAGAACTCGCCATGTTCAACCTGGAAGTCAACATAGCCCCACACCGCTTGGACGGCCGCGTATTCGACCGGCTCGCCGAGGAGTTGCGCACGTCCCTCGCGTACGCCCATCGAAAGGCGAGCGAGGTCGACGCGGGAATCGTGATGATCGGCATCCTGCCGACGCTCGCACAGGACGACCTGGTCTCCGCGAACCTGTCGGACGTCGACCGGTACGCGCTGCTCAACGACCAGATCGTCGCCGCGCGCGGTGAGGACTTCGTGCTCGACATCGACGGGGTGGAACGCCTGGTCTGCCGGTCGGGATCCATCGCGCCCGAAGCCGCCTGCACCTCCGTGCAGTTGCACCTCCAGGTCACCCCGGGCCGCTTCGCCGACGTGTGGAACGCGGCGCAGGTGGTCGCCGCCCCGCAGGTCGCCGTCGGCGCCAACTCGCCCTTCCTGTTCGGGCACGAGCTGTGGCGGGAGTCGCGGCCCCCGCTCTTCCAGCAGTCCACCGACACCCGCCCGCCCGAACTGATGGAGCAGGGGGTGCGGCCCCGTACGTGGTTCGGCGAACGCTGGGTCACCTCGGCGTACGACCTCTTCGAGGAGAACCTGCGGTTCTTCCCGCCGCTGCTGCCCATCTGCGACGACGAGGACCCGCTCGAGGTCCTGAACGCCGGCGGCGTGCCCAAGCTCGCCGAACTCGTGCTGCACAACGGCACCGTGTACCGGTGGAACCGGCCCGTCTACGACATCGCCGACGGCGTTCCGCATCTGCGGGTCGAGAACCGGGTGCTGCCCGCCGGTCCCACCGTCACCGACGTCGTCGCCAACGCCGCCTTCTACTACGGGCTGGTGCGCGCGCTGGCCGAGGAGTCCCGGCCCGTGTGGACGCGGCTCCCCTTCGAGGCCGCCGCCGCCAACTTCGACGCGGCCTGCAAGCACGGCATCGAGGCGCGACTGGAGTGGCCGCGGCGCGGACGCCACAGCGGGACCACCCAGGTGGACGCCGCGAACCTGATCCGCGACGAGCTGCTCCCGCTCGCCGCCGCCGGGCTGGACGCGTGGGGCATCGAACCCGCCGACCGGGACCTGTACCTGGGCGTGATCGAGGACCGGTGCCGACTGCGCACCAACGGCGCGACCTGGCAGGCCGCCACCTTCCACCGGGCGCTGGAGAAGGGTCTCGGGCGGGACGCCGCCCTTGCGGCGACGACCAGGCGCTACGGCGAACTCATGCACCTCGGGGACCCGGTGCACACCTGGCCGGTGGGGCTTCCGGAGCCGGCTCCGCTGGCCTGAGACGACGCGGGCGGCGGCCGGGCCCGGGCGGACCGCGGCACCGGCCCCGCCCGGAACGCCCGGTCGGGGCAACCGGCGATCCCGGAGCGTCAGCCCGTGATGCCGGAGCCCGCCGCCACGATCGCCTTCAGCATCACCGCGTGGATCTGCGCGGGGTCGTTGACCTGCTGACCCGATCCACCGGTCGCCTTGGCGATCTGGTCGACCTCCTGCTTGTCGGCGTCCGGGCCCACCGCGATCGCGATCAGCGGCACCGGGTGCTCCGGGTCGGTCAGCTTCTGCAGCTCGGCGACGAGATCGGAACGGGAGATGCTGCCCGGGTCCTCGTTGGCGCCGTCGGTCAGCAGGACCAGCGCGTTGAACTTGCCCTTCGCGTAGGACGCGACGGCCGCCTTGTACGCGGCGAGCGTGGTGTCGTAGAGACCGGTCGCCCCGCCGGGGACCGGCTTCAGGGAGCTGAACGCCGACGACAGCTTCTCGCGCTGGGTTCCGGCACCCTTCGAGTCGCCGAGCCGGGCGGTGGGCACGAGCACGCGGTAGTCCTTGTCGCCGTCGAGCTTCGTGGAGAACTTCCACAGCCCGATCTCGTCCTCGGGGGTGAACGTGGCGAGGGCCTGGAGCAGGGACGACTTCGTGACGTCCATGCGGGACTGATCGGTCCCGGTCACCGGTTCGCCCATGGACGCGGAGGCGTCGACGACCGTGGTGATCCGGGCGCTCTGCACGGTGATCGTCCACATGCCGAGGGCTTCCTTGACCGCGGTGGGCGACTCGGGTTCCGTCGCGGTCCGGGTGTACGGCTGCGGCGAGCTGCCGCCGGCCGCGGTGACCAGCGACCTGGACGGGCTCTGCGCATCCGTACGGAAGCCGTACTTCCGCAGGATCTTCTGCGGCGCGGGTTCGCCCAGCAGGGTCATGAACCGCAGGGCGGCGCGGCTCTCGTCGGTGCTCTGCCCGGCCTCGTCGACCAGGGTGTAGGGGTAGTCGAGCAGGGGCGTGCCGTCCTTCGGATAGAACAGGTCGAGGTCCTGCCCGCCTTCGTCCGAGGCGTTGTGCGCGAACGCCGCCTGCTCGGAGAGGATCAGCGCCTGGTTGCGTTTCGGGTTGCCCTGTTCGGTGCCGGAGTCGTCGCGGGGGAGGGTGTCGAGGACCTGGGTGTCGCTGTCCGAGGTGCGCTGCGAGAGGGCCTTGGCCATGGCGGCGGCCTGGGTGTCACCGCCCTTGACGCGGGACGCGGCCGCGCTGATCCGGGTGAGGGCGAGCAGCCCCGTCGCGCTGCGCGTCGGGTCGGCCGCGCCCAGCTTCAGCTTGTCGTCCTGCATCGTCGCGCCGACCAGTTCGGTCCACGCGTAGGTCTTCTTCGGCCAGCCGAGCGTCTTGGCGGACGCCGGGACCATGGCGACGCCGACCGGGGTGGAGGCGACATTGCCGGCACCGGTGACCTGGGTCGCGGTGGTGGACCCGGAGACACGCTCCACCCACAGCCCCGAGTCGGGCACCCACACCTGTACATCGGTCGGCTTGCCGGTCTGGAGCGTGTCGGTGACCTTGTAGGACTCGCGAGCGGTCACCCGGATGTCGAGGCAGCGGCCGTCCGAGGTGATGTTCTTCTCGCGTGCGTACGCCGCGGTGGCCGCGAGGGCGGGCGTGATGTCCGGCGACGCGGCCACCGTGAGGTGCACGGCGTCGTCCTCGCAGGAGCCGCCGAAGGAGAAGAGCCCGCCGCGGACCGCGACGGCCGTGCCGCCGGCGACGCTGAGGACGAGCACGGTCGCGACGGCCACCGTGCGGCGGCGCGCGCGGATCCGGGGGTCGGCGGTGCCCGCCCGGCGCTCGTCGGGCAAGCTGTGACGTCCCATGACGGTGGTGTCCCTCCGAGGTGAGCCTGAGCCGTGGGACAGCCGTAAAACAGGCAAAGGGGGAAGTACACCCCGTACGGCGCCCGTGTCCCCCAACGGCCTGTCGCGCACGATCTTCGTAACTTCTTTCGAGACCCTAGCGGGGCGAAGATGGGGATGAGGCGCGATTACTCAACTGGAGGCGGGAGTGCAGGTGGAGGCTGGGTCGGCGGCCGATTCTTTTCGCGAGGAGGGGCTGACACGACGGATTTTCCGGGATGAGACGCTGCTCGTCCTGGCGCTGTCGCTCGGTGCGAGCGGAGTGTCCGCCCTGATCAGCTTTGTCGGATCGGTCACCAAACCGGGCGGCTTGAAGGACCAGGCGGCCACGCTCAACGCCTCGGCCGCACCAGGGCGTCCGTGGCTCGATCTGGCCTGGCAACTCTTCGGTATCGCGTCCGCTCTGGTGCCGGTCGCGCTCGTCGCGCACCTGCTGATGCGCGAGGGCAAGGGCATGCGGGTGATCGGCTTCGACCGCACGCGCCCGTGGCCGGACCTCGGGCGCGGTGCCGTGGTCGCGGCGGTGATCGGCAGTACGGGAATCGCCTTCTACCTCGCGGCACGCGCGTTCGGCGCCAACCTCACGGTGGTGCCCGAGGCGTTGCCCGACGTCTGGTGGAAATTCCCGGTGCTGATCCTCTCGGCGGTGCAGAACGCCGTACTGGAGGAGGTCATCGTCGTCGGGTACCTGCTGCGCAGGCTCGGGCAGTTGGGCTGGACGCCGGGGACCGCGCTGGTGGCGAGCGCGGTGCTGCGCGGCTCCTACCACCTCTACCAGGGCATCGGCGGGTTCGTCGGCAACATGGCGATGGGCATCGTCTTCGTGTACCTGTACCGGCGCTGGGGCCGGGTCGGACCGCTCGTGGTGGCGCACTCGCTGCTCGACATCGGCGCCTTCGTCGGATATGCGCTGCTCGCGGGCAAGGTGGGATGGCTCCCGACGGGATGAGCGCCGGGAGCGGACCACCGAGGGGCGTACGACAGGGTCGTACGCCCCTTCCGTGTGCCGAGCCGCGTGGTGAGGTCGCACGGACTCGCGGCGCCGGCGGCGCTACGCCAGCAGTTCGCCGTCGATGACCGTGACCGCGTGCCCGGTGAGCAGGGTGCGCTCTCCGCGCAGTTCCGTGCGGACCAGGCCGGAGCGGGGTGAGGCCTGGAGCCCCGTGAGGGCCGTTCGGCCGAGGCGCTCGGACCAGAACGGGGCGAGGGCGGTGTGCGCGCTGCCGGTCACCGGGTCCTCGTCGATGCCCACGTTGGGGAAGAAGCAGCGCGAGACGAAGTCGTAGCCGCGGGCGGGGTCTTCGGCGCGGGCGGTCGCGATGATGCCGCGCTTCGAGTGACGGGCGAGCGCCTTGTGGTTCGGGGCGAGACCGCGCACCGTCTTCTCGTCCGCGACCTCGATCAGCAGGTCCCCGGTGTTCGGACCCGTGTCGAAGGTGGCCAGGGGTTCGGCGCCGAGTGCCTCGGCGACACCGTCGGGGGCGGCGACCGCTGTGAGCGGCGCGGTCGGGAAGTCCAGCGTGATCGAACCGTCGTCGCCGGGGGTGGCGACGAGAACGCCGCTGTGCGTGGCGAACCGCACCGGACCCCGATGGGCGCCCGTCGTGTGCAGGACGTGCGCGGCAGCCAGCGTCGCGTGCCCGCACAGGGCGACCTCGGTGGTGGGCGTGAACCAGCGCAGCGCCCAGTCGGCCTCGCCGCCGGCGGGGAGGGGGTGGGTGAACGCCGTTTCCGCGTGGTTGACCTCCACGGCCACGTGTCGGAGCCACGCGTCGTCCGGGAAGGAGTCGAGGAGGAGGACCCCGGCCGGGTTGCCGGCGAAGGGGCGGTCGGTGAAGGCGTCGACGATACGAATGCGCATGGTCCGAAGCTAGCCGCCGTACGAAGCGGGGGGCCACGGCCAATCCGGTGCGTCTGGACCCATGACGGCCCTGCCGTGCACGCTCCCCCTGAACGCCCGCCCGGCAGGCGGGAGTTCGGGAGGGGCGCGGGTGACGGAACGCCGTCTCGTCGGCGCGTGGTCCGATCGGCCGCCCCGAAGTCCGATCGCCGCGCGGGGCGGTGTGAGGAACGACGACGTGGCCGACGGGTGTCCCGCTAGGGCTGTGGGTCTTCGGAGCCGGATCCTGCGGCCCGCGCCGCGGCCGCGGCGTCCAGCAAGGGCCAGCCGTCGATCTCCGCCGTCCGCCGCTCCTCGGGGCGCCATCCGCGGGCCAGCGCCACGTCCAGCAGGGCCCGGACCGCGCCCGGCTCGTGCAGGTTCAGGTCCGCGCCCCGGACGAAGCCCACGTCCCCGGAGCCCATGGGGGCCCCGCCCGGGATGTACCGGCCGGGCCCGGACGCGAAGACGACGCGCAGCGCGCCGCCGGTGCCGGACGGCTGCAGGGCCAGGGTGAGGGTCTGGCGGCAGCCGACCGCACGCCCGGCGGGATCCCGCCGGTGACTGTGGCGCAGCGTCCACAGGTACACACGCCCATCGGCGACGAGACGACGGGACTGCTCCGAACGGCGAGGCATGCGGGCGAGGCTACGCGGCCTCGCCGGCACGCTGAACAGCAGGAAGGGGAGTGACCCGTCTCAGTGAAGGTGGGCTGTTTCTCAGTGAAGAAGGACGGGTGCCCGTTAGTTTCACCGAAGTTGGGCCGATCGGTGTCTGATCTGGTGGGGGCGTCGTGGGGGCACCGGTTGGTGCGTTAACTGCTGCTGAGCTTGAGGGCTTTGAGCTGGGATTTTCTCTGAACGGTACAAGCGTCCGGCATTCGCTGGGAGCGAGCTGGGACACGCGGTTCGAGGACGTTGACCCGGTTCGGGAGTTCAGCTGGCGCAAGGGTGGCCTGGGGTTCGCAGGGTGGTACTACTCGGTGACTGCCCGCGATCATGTGGGTTACGAATCGTGGCTGGAGCGCGACCGGCTGATCTTGCTCGACCGTGATCCGCAGGTCGCCGCGATCATTTCTCAGCCGTTCTGGCTGCACTGGGACACCGACGACGGCAAGCATCGTCACGCCCCCGACTACTTTGTCCGGCTGGCTGACGGACGGGTTCGAATCGTGGACGTCCGTGCCGAGGACGACATGGACGACAGGACGCGTGAGGCATTCGCTGCCACCGAACGCGCCTGCGCGAGAGTGGGGTGGGAGTTCGAGTGGGCGGGCAGGCCCGATCCGGTGTTCATGGCCAATATCCGCTGGCTGGCCCGGTATCGCCGCGCTCGGTCCGGGAGCCCGGCCGCGATCGCGGACCGGCTCCTGGAAGTGTTCGGCGAGCCGAAGGCGATGTGGCAAGGAGCCGAGCTGGTGGGCGACCGGTTGCAGGTCCTGCCGGTGCTGTTTCACCTGTTGTGGTCCGGAGCCCTGGAGACCGACCTGGGAGGAGTACTGATGGAGACCGACAGCCTGGTCTGGGCGGAGGGAGCCCGGCCGTGGGCAGGCTGAGGCGCCCACCGGCTCTGGGCGTCGGGGAGAGGGTCCGATTCGACGGGCAGGTGAGAGGCGTCCTGCAGGTCACGGCCCAGGCCGTGGTGCTGGAGGACGCCGAGGAGTCCCACCGGGTAGTGGCCTTGATCGATCTGTTCGAGGCGGACGGATTTGAGGTGTTGTTCAGGCCGGAGCGGATGCCGCTGCCCGCGTCCGGGCTGCTGGAGACGTTCCCGCCGGAGGCCGTGAAACAGGCATTGCGGGTGGAGAGCCACATTCTGGAGGTCATCCACGGGCTGCCGCCGGACGCGGAACCGGGAACCGCTCCACGTCCTGGTTACGGCCCGGGGACGTCGGTGACCTCGAGACAGAGGCAGAAGGCAACCGAACTGAACGAAGCCGGCTACACGGTGGCTGCCAAGACGATTGGTAACTGGCGGCGCCGCTATGCGACGGACGGCCTCGTCGGGCTGGCGGACCACCGTCCAGTCCGCAAACGGCCGGAGTACGGGACAGTGGATCCGGCCGTCGTTGACGCGATGCGTCAGGCAATCAAGGAAGCCGTCGACACCTCGACCAGGAACGGCGCCTACCTGATCTGGCGAACGGGCGAGATCCTGCGGCAGCCAGACCGGGAAGAAGGAGACGGCCGAGAGCCTGCGTGGCCGTCCAGGCCCACCCTTTACCGTCTGCTGGCGAAACTCACGACCGGCACTCATACGACGGGATCAGCGGTCACCCGCCGCTCGAAGGCCCACGGAGCGGCCGCCCCGTTCGGGGAACTGACGGTGTCCGCGCCGGGCGAGGTCGTCCAGATCGACTCCACCCCGCTGGACGCCATGGTCCGGCTGGACAACGGCGTGGTCGGCAAGGTCGAGCTGACCGCCATGATCGACGTCGCGACCAGGACGCTGTCGGCGGCCGTACTGCGTCCCTCCACCAAATCGGTGGACGCCAGCGTGCTCCTGGCCCGGACCGTCACCCCGGAGCTGATGCGGCCCGGCTGGGTCGACGCACTCAAGATGTCCCGGTCTGTGCTGCCGCACCGCCGCCTGCTGTCCCTGGACGAACGCCTGGAACACGCCGCAGCCAAACCCGTGATCGTCCCCGAGGCCATCGTCTGCGACCACGGCAAGGTGTTCATCTCTCAGAACTTCCGGGCCTCCTGCCGGTTCCTGGAGATCGACTTCCAGCCCACCCACAAGGGGGCGCCCTTCGAGAAGGGCCACATCGAGAAAATGCTGGGCTCGATCGCCACCCTGTTCACTCAGTTCCTGCCGGGGTACACCGGCAGGAACACCGACCACCGCGGCCGGAGCCCCGAGCAGGAGAACCTGTGGTCGCTGCCCGAGCTCCAGGACCTGCTTGACGAGTGGATCGTCGCCCACTGGCAGAACCGGCCCCACGAGGGCCTGCGCGACCCCGACCACCCCGGCCGGCTGTTCACGCCGAACCAGAAGTACGCCGCTCTGGTCGAGTCCTGCGGCTACGTCCCGGTCGCCCTCAGCGGCCAGGACTACATCGAGCTCTTGCCGGCAGCTTGGCGGGCCGTCAACGCCTACGGCATCCGGATCAACAACCGCACCTACGACAGCCCCGAGCTGGGGCCGATGCGCCGACAGGGCTCCGGCGTCACCGCCAAACGCGGCCTCTGGGAGGTCCACCGCGACCCCTACGACGCCTCCCGCGTCTGGGTCCGCGATCACCGAGGCGACGGCGGCTGGGTCCAGGCGACCTGGAAGTACCTGAACCGGTCCCCGGTCCCCTTCGGCGACCTGGCCTGGGACCACATTAGCCACCAACTGCCCAAGGCCACCGAGGAAGAACTCGCAGAGGCGGTCGCCGCCCTGCTGACCCGCGCCCATGCCGGCCCCGTCCCGGCAGCCAAGAGCAGCAAGAAGGACAAGCCCTCCAAGAACGACCGCCGGATCGCCGCCAGGACCAGAGCCACAGCGCCGACGGCACCACCACTGCAGCCCGAACCACCGGAAGAACTCGCATCCGAGGGACCGGCGGAGGACGAGGAGACGCTGGCCGAAGTGATCCCACTGGGGCTCTTCGACCCGCTCGAGGACCCCTGGAGACGATCGTGACAACGCTTCCCGACAATCCGCATGAGGACTTCGGCCGCTACCTGACCCTCCGGACCGGCTGGCGGGAGTTCGTCGCATCGTCGACTCGCGAGCCGATGGTCCAGCTCTCCCAGACCGAGTACGACGCGCTCACCAAGGAGGACAAGTACGCCTACGACGAGGACCGGCTCGACCACCACGCCCGCCTGCAAGTGGTCGCCACCTCCACCGTCCGGCACACCGTCACCTGCGGCCGCCGCCTCATCATCTTGAACCGGGGTTCGATCAGTGCCCGCCGCGGCCTGATCGTCTCCGGCCCGGCCAACACCGGCAAGACCATCGCGCTCACCCAGCTCGGCCTGGCCCACGAACTCGTGGACCGGCGCCGCCACCCCGGGCAGGACGAACGCATACCGGTCATCTACATCACCGTCCCGCCGGCCGCGACACCCCGCATGATCGCCGCTGAGTTCGCCCGATTCCTCGGCCTGCCGGTCCTGCGCAGTTCGAACATCACCGACCTGACCGAGGCGGTGGTCGGAGTCTGCACCAAGGCCCGCACCGGCCTGGTCCTGGTCGACGAGATCCACAACATCTCCCTGCAGACCCGCCACGGCGCCGAGGCTTCCGACACCCTGAAGTACTTCTCCGAGCGGATCCCGGCGACTTTCGCCTACGCGGGCATCGACATCGAGGAGGGCGGCCTGCTCTCGGGCACCCGCGGTGACCAGATCGCCGGACGCTTCACCTCGGTGGCCACCCACCCGTTCCCCTACAACGCGGAATGGAAGTCCCTGGTCGCGCAGATGGAGGCGAACCTGCTGCTGGACCAGCACAAGCCAGGCACGTTGACCCGGCTGGACCGCTTCATCCACACCCGGACCGGCGGCATGATCGGCACTCTCTCCCACCAGATCCGCGGAGCCGCAGTCGACGCCATCCTGACCGGCACGCAGAAGATCACCAAAGCCGGTCTGCTGGCCGTCGATCTCGACATCGCCTCACGACGCAGGCGTCCCAAAGGTCCCTCGACACCGGAACCCGGGGAATGACCCCAGGCAACGATCCGCCGGTCGCCCGACTCCCCTTCCAGATCCGCCCCATTGCCGGTGAAGGGGGCCCGTCCTTCATCACCCGCCTGGCCCACGCGAACCAGCTGCCACCCGCCTACCTGCGGAAGTTCCTCGCCAAGCCGCCACTGCACCGCGGCACACCCTCATGGGACCGCCTCGCCGCAGTCACCGGCCGAGACCCCGACTTCCTGCGAACGACGCTGGAGACGAGACAGTGTAGAGAGTGCGGCATCGATCTCCCACCCTCCAGCGCGTTCGGCAGACGGGCCTTCCTCTGCTCGGCCCGCTGCCGCATGCGCATCTCCCGGAAGCGCTACACCAAGGCCCCCTGCAGGATCTGCCAGAAACCGATGAAGATCCAGATCGGCCAGCGTCACCGGCTGTGCTCGTCACCTTGCCGGAGAAGGGCCTACCTCATGCGGCAGGGTGTTCTGCCAGCCGAGGGCGAAGAACCGCCGACTGACCGTGCCTGCCTCGCCTGCGAGCGCCCGCTGCCGCCCGACTCTCATGCTTCTCGCCGTACTTGCTCGGCCCCCTGCCGTCAGCAGGTCATCCGCTGGAACCAGATCACTGAGGTTGAACAACTATCCGAACAGTTCTCGACCTGCGCATTCTGCGGAACCCCGATTCGCTCTGAACACCGCACCTGGCCACTTCGTCGCTGGTGCTCAAGTCGATGCCGTCAGCGGGCATACCGGCGCCTCGACCCGACCACCTACCTCAGGCCTTTGATCTGCGAACTATGCAGTACCTCCTTCGAGCGAGGGCCGTCCGGCAGAGCAAGTCGCTGGTGCTCAGACCGATGTCGTCAGCGGAGATACCGGCGTCGAGCCCCAACCGCCTACCGCGGGCCGTTGAGCTGCGATCACTGCCAGACCCTGTTCGAGCTAGGGCCGTCCGGGAGAGCTCGTCGCTGGTGTTCAGACAGTTGCCGGCGACAGGCCCGCCCTCTGCTTGCGGCGCCGACGCTGCGCAAGACACCGAGACCGCAGCCAGTCAAGACGACGACACTGCACTGTCTCAACTGCGAACACCCGTTCCAGGGAACCGCCTCCCGCAGCTGCCCTTGGTGCTCAACCAAGTGTTGGAGTGAGGCGCTTGATCAGCGATCCCAACAGCTCGCATGCGGGATCTGCGCGATATCGCTGAGCGACCGAAAGCCGCACGACACCCGCCGCTGGTGCTCAGGAGCATGCCGTCAGAAGGCCGTCCGGTGGCGAATGGAACTCAGCACCCGCGGAGCAGACACCGCCGATCAAGTCCCGTCTCAGTAGACATGAGCAACGGGCGACCGTGGGCTATGCGTCATCTCCGTGTAGATGAGCGTTCCAGAGGCGTCTGAGGGCTTCGAGTTCGGTTCGAGGGAAGTGCTCACCCCATTTACCTCGGTAGCCGCTCTCGTCGTAGGTCTTAACAACCTCGTCGAAGCAGCGGATCACGGCTCGGGCTAGCGTGTCGATGTGAAGTTGACTCGACCAGATCTCGGTGCCCTTGTGGTCGTGGTCGCTGCCACGGCGCAGTTCCAGGATGCGGATCCAGGCGTCGTCGCCTTGGCGGTAGAAGATCCACCGGAAGGCGGTGGGCTCGGCTTCGAACTGCGCGCGGGTGTCTGTTTCGCCTGAGACGAGCCGGGCCACGGCGGTGAGCAACTCCTCTGGAGCGCTGGTGATGTAGGAGGCGGTGAGCTCGACCTTGGTCTGTTGATCTTCAACTGTGCAGTTGGCCCAGCCATGTCCGTCGAGCGTCCAGGCCATGCGCATGCCAGCAGTCACGTTCGTTCCGTATCGAGCGGCGTTGGCGGTATGCCCGGCGCGGGAAGGGCGAGAACGCGGGCAAGGGCGGCGGTCAGAGGAGCGGAGTAGTCAGGTAGGTGTTCGGAAATCCAGTCCGTTGCCGCCGCGAGGAACTCGGTCAGGTCGCGCTCGGCGCTGGCGAGCAGATGGCGGAGCTCGGTGACTGACAGCTCGATCACGGGACTGTCGTTCCGGTCGGTGTCGACGGTGAGGCGGATGGTATCCCCGAGGCGCTCGGCCAGCGACGGCTCCGGATCGTGGCCGTACCCGATTACGCCGCTGCCGTCGACGACCTGGTGCCAGTCGTGCCAGTCCTCCAGTCCGTCACAGCAGCCGGGCGAGAAGGCGATGCCCGTGGAGTTGTCCGTGACGCGCAGGCCGCCCGCCACGTAAGGGCTGTCGAGGTTCAGCAGTCCGTGGAGGAAGCCGCTGAGAGGCTCGGTCGGCCGAGGCGGGAGGTCGCCATCGTCGTCGGGGTCTATGTCATTGCAGGCGGCGATGCGCATGAGCGCCGTCCCGATCTCGGCGGGTGGAAGTTCACCGTTGAGCGGCAGGAAACTGAACCGTTCGGTCTCGGCGACAGGCCAGAGGTCGAACCCATCGGGGGTGTTCATCTCTAGAACGGGCTGCATCACGATCACCTGGCGAAGTGTTCCTCATCCGTCGCCGATCTCGCCTCCCGATTACCCCGAGCATCCTCGTCTTCGCCGAGCCGTGAAACGCCGACTCAAGAAGATCCAGTACCGCTCCGACCTCGTCGACGGCTGCCTCGCTGTCACCGTCCTCAGCCTGGACGGCTGGCCGCAGTCGGGGATCGCTGCCGCCGCAAGGCTGGTTGGCATGGAGCGGCCAAGGGCGTAAATGCCGTTGCGGGCTCGGCTGAGCTTCGTGGGTAACCCGGCCGGTAAGATCGCGCGCATGTGGGTGGGATTGGATGAGGCCGACTGGGCTGGGCTGAAGCACAACTACGGGTCTGCCGAGGATGTACCCGGCCTGCTTCGCCGATGCGGGGGTCCGAATCAGGACGACGCAGACGACGCCTCGTCCGAGCTGCTCAATCTGCTCTTCCACCAAGGTGGCTGGGTCTGTTCCGCCGCCTCGGCCGCACTGCCCTTCGTACTCCGCCTCGCTGCGACACCGCAAGTGCCGAGCCGCTGCGCGATGCTGGAATTGGTGGCGATGCTGGCGGCGGAAGCCGGTCGGATCGAAGCCCGGTTCCTGGATCCCGGCTGGGCGCCGGCGTGGACACAGGCCCTGCCCGAGTTGCTGGGCCTGCTGGACGATCCCGAGCCGGAGATCCGGCGGGCCGCAGCCGACGTGCTCGCTGCCTGCGATAGCCCCGGTGAGTTGGTTCTGCCTGGGCTGCTGCGGTGCTGGGAGGCGGAGGATGATCTGGCCACCCGCCTTGAGCTCGTCCTCTCACTGGGCCAGGCGGCCCTACGCGCGCCAGTCGGCGGACATGGCGCCGAGGTCTTCGACCTGCTCCGTGATCTGCTCGACTCTCCACAGGCTCAGATACGCTTGGCAGCGGTGCACGCGCTTGCCCCGAACGACCCGGGCTTGCCTGCCGAGCGGCTCGACCTGATTCTCGAAGCGGTCCGGGACCCCACCATCGAGCTGTGGCGCCACACCAGTTCGGTGCAAACCGGAGTACTGGGTGTCCACCACTGGGCTGCGGGTCTGATAGCGGGCCCCGCCCCCACATTCACGCTCGGCCTGCTGGCAGACCATCACGACGCCGAACAGCGGATCGGTGCCTTGGCCCAGGCGGGCAGGCTGCTGTCTCAGTGGCGCTCACCGACCGCTGCCCTTTTGCCGCGTCTCGTCGCGCGACTGTACGATCCCGCCCCCGAAGCACGCTTCCGGGCGGCCGAGTTGCTGGCCTGCCTCGGCCCGGCGGCCGCCGCCCACGCTGACGAGGTCGCCACACTCCTCTCTGACACCTCCGCCCGCACCACACGCAAACGGGAGACCGTAGGCGAGGCCGCCCTGTGGGCCCTGGCCCGGATGAACGATCCGCGCTGCTTGCCGGGCCTGATCGAACTGATCTCCGGCGCACGCTCCGGCTTCGCATCGACATCCGCCCACTACCCCGCCACAGACCTGCACCCTGTCGTCCTCCCCGCACTCGATGAGGTGCTGGGCTACCTCTCGGACCACGCCGAGCGGCTCCTTCCGTCGATCTGCGGCCAGCTTGACACCGCTACGGATGACCGCCTGCTCAACCGTCTCTGCGAGGGACTCGCGGACTGGGGGCCCGTTGCAGGGGCAGCTGTTCCACAGCTGCTCGGCCTCCTGGAGGACGACCGAACCTGGATGGCGGCGGCGAAGGCCCTGGCAGGGATCGGGTCGGCGGGGGTCGGTGCACGGGACCTGCTCCTATCCCGATTGCGTGACGCCGCACCGCACACGGAACTCGCGGCTTGGGCGTACTGGAGAGTCGGCGGCGAACCTGGGCCGGCCCTGGAAATACTCGGACGCAGCGTTGAGGAGCGAAGGTTCCGCCATCCCACCCTGCGTAAGCTCGCCAGCTTCGGACCTCATGCCGCCCCCTACGCAGACCGCCTCAGGGCGATGACAAGCGACACCGACCCCTGGACTCGTGTCGAGGCAGCACACGCCCTGTGGGCTGTGACCAGCGACGCCGAGACCGCGGTCCCAGTGCTAGCGACGGCCGTGCTGGATCTGACCAAGGGCACCTACCTGCCCGTCATGCTTCCCGCACTGGACCACTTGGCCAAGCTCGGGCAAGCAGCCCAACCTGCCGCAGACCTCTTGCGCGACGTGCCCGCCCGGGACCAGCGGCTGCGTACCAACGGCGGCTGGCGAGGCTTCGTCCAGGACGAGAACATCCGCACCGCCGTCAGAGAGCTGCTCAGTGCTTCTGTTTAATCCGCATGAGGTTTACATGCGGGCCCTGGTCGGACCGTGGCTTTTGTTCACGAGTTGCAGCTTGTGCTCTGGCTCAACTCCGCGGTGCCGCTCCGGTGCTCAGTACACCGGAGCGGCGGAAGGGGGCAGGTCAGCGGCTTGACTCAGCGGGGGTGCGGGGGCTGACAGCACAACTCCAAAGAAGTTGAGCCAGACGCACAACTTGCGTACGTAGCCACGAGGGGAATTCGGCGATGCTGGTCGAGCCCCCCCATACCCATAGCGGCAGGGTTCAGCCGACGGGCTCCGCTTCAGCGGGTGCCTCAGTCTGTTGCCCAAGGTCCGGGCCTTGCTCTCCTTCGACTCCGTAGAAGAGCTGAAGGTCCAGGATGGCTCGGCGGATGGCCCTGTGATCTTGCATGGGGACGTCGATATCCGCGTAGGCCTCGACACCCTCCTCATCGAAGATCGGCAGCACTCCGGCCGGCGCGCTCTGTGTCTGTACCAAGTCGACGTAGGCGCCGTAGTCAATGCCCCAGATGTCGAACCGCTCGCCCGGATGATCCTGCGCGGAGTAGCCACGACGGAGGATGTGCAGTACCCGGGCGTCAAAGAGAGCGAGAAGAAGGTCATCTCGGGAGTCAGCGGAGTTGACGAGAAAGGCCCGGGCACGCTTTCCCCGGATGACCTCGGTGATGATCCACTCAAGGAGCCGTCGCGCCTCGACCAGGCTCGTGAGCCCGGTCATCTTGTCTCCGTGGTACCAGCCGTGGGTAGCGTCCCGAACCAGGGGGACCGAGATCTTTCCCTGGCCTGCCTTCATCGCGGCCTTGGCCGCAATGTACAGAGCGTCCCTTGGAACTCCCTCGGCCGCACGGACAAGCTCGTCAAACGCACGCTTGTCCGTGAACCCCGCAGAGACGAGGCTCCCTGGAATTTGGGCCAACGCCGAGTTGGACGTGTCTGCGGCAATGCTGTGGAGATGCTTGACGAACAACCCTTGGAAGAACGAGCGCGCCCGCTCTTCGTTGCCTTCGAAGACCAAGAAGTCATCGAGGTTCACATGGGCGCCCATGTCCGCGCCGAGCTCGATCCCGATCGTGACGCCGTCGACCTGAGTCCTGAAGTTCGACTGCTGCTCGATGGCAGCGATTTTGACCGTGAACTTATGGACGGGAAGGACACAACGAGTCAAGAACTGAGCCAAGTAGGGCTGAAGGTCTCGCGGGACGCTGCTCCACTCATCGAGGAGGATCCACACCCGTCGGCTGGAGAGCGTTCCTCCAAGTTCACGTAGGGCCTTGGCCACGTCACTGAAGTTGAGGCTGATCTGTTCGGTGCCCTTCCGGGTCTCCCGGTGCAGCCCGCGATCTTCAGATGATGCATCGCTGCTGATCTTGCCGGATACCCGGACGTCCTGGGGCGTGAGACGCGCTTCAAGCGATCTGCCGGACCTGACACCAGTCTTGTTCTCCGCCTCCGCAGTTTGCTCAACCTCGCCCAGGACTCGGACCGAGGTGATCGCCGCGATGAGCTGATCGGCCTTCTCTACGAAGCGGCCGTCCTCCATCAACGAGTCGTCTTCAAGCACTGCGTTGAGCAATGACTCGTGCAACTGGCCGAGAAGATCCACGAGCAGGCGAGCGGCCCGCTCTGTAATCGGAGCCGACTGCGGATCGAACAGACCGTTAGCCGACCCGATGGTGCGGAGGTCTATGTACAGAGCCAGATCACCGTTGGCTGCGACCTCTGAACCCAGGTAGCTGAGGGCGTGGGTCTTGCCAGTGCCTCGTCGGCCGTAGATGACCTGGTGATCGACCGTGTTGATCACATCTACGACCCCCGAGTCGACGAACGTCTCGTGCAGCTGGGGGCTTTCTTGCTTCTCTGCACGCTTCGGGATTTGGTTGAAGGCACGGTTCAGTGGCGAGAGAGCTGACATGGGGGAAGGGTAGACCGCTTGCGGCCTACCCGCCCCAATATCAGGCAATAGAGACGCCATCGCCGCCGGCGTACCGCCAGCTCGCCGTCCGGCGGCGCCTCCACCCCTCCCGCTGATCAAGATCTCCACGTCCGCTGTCGATCACGAGGGGCATAGGCAGGTCATCTCAGCTGCACCGATGCGACCGCCGGTCACCCCGTCCGACCCAGGCAGCCCGCACGATCATCGCCTGCCCGGGCCGACCGAGGCCGGCCCGCCTTCACTGGGGCCCAACGGGCTGGCCCATCTTCGATGAGACGGATAGGGCAGTGGCCCGTCTTCACTGAGACAAACCGTCGTCGACCCACCTTCGCTGAGACGTGCCCCAGCTTCGATGAGACAAGTCAGGGAGTGCTCGATCCGAGGGGTTGTCTTGTGAGTGCTTCCGATATATCGTTGACGCATCGCGACCGATCAACGATGGAATGGAGTGATTGCGATGCGTTCCCGTGGAGAAGATTTCGGATACGAGCACGAACACGGACATGGACACCACGGCGGGCCCGGCCATCGAGGTCGGGGCGGCTTCGAGGGGCGGCGTGGGGCTTTCGGGCCCTTCGGACCGGGTGGTCCCGGTGGCCCCGGCTTCGGCGGACCGGGCTTCGGTCCCGGCCCCTGGGGCGGGCGTGGCGGTCGGGGCGGACCGCGGGGGAGGGCGCGGCGCGGCGACGTGCGCGCGTCGATCCTCGCTCTGCTCAAGGACCGGCCCATGCATGGTTACGAGATGATCCAGGAGATCGCCGAGCGCAGCGGCGGGGCGTGGAAGCCCAGCCCGGGTTCGGTGTACCCGACCCTCCAGCTGCTGGAGGACGAGGGCCTGATCACCAGTGAGGCGGAGGGCGGCAAGAAGCTGTTCTCTCTCACCGAGTCCGGCCGCAGCGCGGCCGACGAGGGACCCGACGCGCCCTGGGAAGAGGCTGGGCGCGGGGTCGACTGGGAGACGCTGCACGAGATCCGGCAGGCCGGATTCGGCCTCATGGAGGCCTTCGGCCAGGTCTGGAAGACCGGCAGCAAGGATCAGCGCGACAAGGCGCTGAAGGTCATCAACGAAGCCCGCAAGAAGCTGTACCTGATCCTCGCCGACGAGGACTGACGGCATGCTGTGGTACCTGCCGGCGCCCCGTGGAAGTGTTTCCGCGGGGCGCCTTTCCGCATACCGGGTGCCGGGTGCCGCCGCGCGCGACGTGGAGCCGGGCGGGACTCAGGCCACCAGTCCGGACAGCTTGCGCAGCGACTCGTCGAGCGCGGCCGTCGCCGAGTCCTTGAGCTTGCCGGCCATGAGGGAGACCGCGGCGCCCGTGAACTCGCCGTCGATGCGCACCGACGTGGCGTCGCCGTCGGGGGTGAGCGTGTAGCGCGTGGTGACGTTCACCGCCATCGGGCCCTTGCCGCGGATGGCGAGGACACGGCCGGGCTCCAGTTCCTCGATCGTCCAGGTGACCTCGGCCGGGAAGCCCATGAGCTTCATGTTCTCCGCGAAGGTGCCGCCCACCTCGAACTTCTCGGGGCCGCCGTTCGGGAAGTTCGTGTGCGTCGCGTTCCACTCGCCGTACCCCGACCAGTCCGTGAGCCGGTCCCAGATCTTCTCGGCGGGCGCCTCGATGCGTGCTTCCGCGCTGACTTCGGCCATGCGACCACCCCTTCGTGTCGGGGGCTGCGCCCGGCGCAGCTCCGGTGTCGCGGAACGTAGCCGCAGGCCCCGCAACATTCAATACTGATGAACCGTCAGAAATTGGCGGGAGGGGACGGAGAGGCCCGCGGGCACTGACGCAAGGCGGCGCGCGCCCCTCGGGAGGAATCGGCGCGAAGTCATCCGCAGGGAGGAGAATCCGCACAGGGATGCCCACCCTGTGTCGGACGCCAAGATGCTGCCCGCCGGGGATGCCCCGGCTCCGCGAGGCTGATGAGGTAGGGGATGTGTCGTCCCGTATCCCCCAGCAGTCCGCCGCCGAGAGCGGCCCGAACCATCCTGACAACGATGCCGGTCTCAGCGTGGAGCTGGCCTCGGTGGTCTCCGGTGCGCGAAGACGGGCGCTGCGGGACGGCGATCGGCAGATCGACACGGCTCATCTGCTGCACTCGCTGCTGGAGTCCGACCCCGAGGTGCGCGCCGCCTTCGACGGGGGAGCGCAGCTCGCCCGGCTCCTCGGCTACCTCGTGCAGCGCAGCATCGGCTACGGACTGCGCTGGCAGGGCACCGTCGAGGACTCCGGCGCGGTCCCGGTCGTCACCGAGGCGGGCTGGTCGCCGGCGGCGGCCGGCGCGATGGAGCGGGCCCACGAGAGCGCCCTCGTGCGCGGGGACGAACGCGCCCGCGGCCTCGACCTGTTCGACGCACTCGTCGCCGACCCGCTGTCGAGGGCCGTCGAGGTCCTCGCGCACGCCGGGGTCGACATCCCGGTGCGGCCGGAAAGAGCGGCGACGGAGTCCAGCCGTTGAGACAGGTGCCATTGGGGGTGACGGTCATGTCATCGCCTGTCATCATGTGCCGGTGCATACGTCTCAGGGGAGTCAGGGCAGCCGCGACAGAGGGGTCGGCCTGGGACTCGCGCTCGTGTCGGCGGTCGCCTTCGGCGGATCGGGTGTCGCGGCCAAGCCGCTGATCGAGGCGGGGCTCGACCCGCTCCACGTGGTGTGGCTGAGGGTCGCGGGCGCCGCACTGGTCATGCTGCCGTGGGCCGTCCGGCACCGGGCGCTGGTCAAGCGCCGCCCGGCGCTGCTCGCCGGGTTCGGACTCCTCGGCGTGGCCGGTGTCCAGGCCTGCTACTTCGCCGCCATCTCCCGTATTCCCGTCGGCGTCGCCCTGCTCGTGGAGTACCTCGCCCCGGCGCTCGTCCTCGGCTGGGTGCGGTTCGTGCAGCGCAGGCCCGTCACCCGTGCCGCCGCGCTCGGTGTCGTCCTCGCCGCCGGCGGACTCGCCTGTGTGGTCGAGGTGTGGGCGGGGCTGAGCTTCGACCTTCTCGGGCTCCTGCTCGCGCTCGGTGCCGCCTGCTGCCAGGTCGGCTACTTCGTCCTGTCCGACCAGGGCGGCGACGCCGGGGACGAGGCACCCGAACCGCTGGGCGTCATCGCGTACGGCCTGCTCGTCGGCACGGTCGTGCTGACCGCCGTCGCCCGCCCCTGGACGATGGACTGGTCCGTCCTCGGCGGCAGCGCGGAGATGAACGGCACGTCCGTCCTCGCCTCGCTGCTCCTCGGCTGGATCGTGCTGATCGCCACCGTCGTCGCCTACGTCACCGGGGTGCTCTCGGTGCGCAGGCTCTCCCCGCAGGTCGCGGGCGTGGTCGCCTGCCTCGAAGCGGTGATCGCCACCGTGCTGGCCTGGGTGCTGCTCGGTGAGCACCTCTCGGCTCCGCAGATCATCGGCGGAGCGGTCGTCCTGCTCGGCGCGTTCATCGCGCAGTCGTCGGCCCCGGCGAAGCCCTCCGACGGGCCCGTGGCCGGTGGGCCGGGCGACGCCGAAAGGGAGTTGTCGGCCCACGGAACCGCCGTCTAGGCTGCGGATCATGCCAGCGACGCTCGTTCTTCCGCCTCCGGCCGCCTGAGGCGGGCGCCCCGGAGACCTGCCCGGCCCCGTGCCGGGCGGAACGGCGCTGCCCGCAGAAGAAGTCCGAGGACCTTTCCGTACGTCCCCGCCGCCACGGCGGGGACGGCGCGACGTGGTCCCTTCCCGAACTTCTGCGGATCTGCGGAGAGAACACGTGTCGAACGCGAACACTTCTTCCGGCCTGCCCATCGGGCGAGGCCTGCTCTATCTGATCGTCGCCGGTGCCGCCTGGGGCACCGCGGGCGCGGCCGCGTCACTGGTCTACCGGGCCGGTGACATGGGGCCGATCGCCCTCTCCTTCTGGCGCTGCGCGGGCGGCCTCGCCCTGCTGCTCGCCGTGCGCATGCGGCCGGGACGGCGCCCGGTCCGTCCCGTCGTCCGGCAGCCCCTCGGCGGCAGGGCGCTGCGCATCGGTCTCACGGGGATCGGGCTCGCGGTCTTCCAGACCGCCTACTTCGCCGCCGTCGAGGCGACCGGCCTCGCGGTGGCGACCGTCGTCACGCTGGGCGCGGGGCCGGTGCTCATCGCGCTCGGCGCACGGCTCACCATGGGGGAGCGCCTCGGGTGCGGTGGGGGTGCCGCCGTCGTCGGGGCGCTCGCCGGGCTCGGAGTACTGGTCCTGGGGGGTGAGGGCGCGACCGTGCGTCCCTGGGGTGTCCTGCTCGCCCTGCTCTCCGCGGTCGGATACTCCGCGATGACGCTGCTGACCCGCTGGTGGGGACGCGGCGGCCGGTCCGACGGGTCCGGCACGACGGTGGGGGCGTTCGCCGTCACCACCGTCTGCCTGCTGCCGTTCGCGCTCGCCGAGGGTCTGACGCCGCACACCGCGCACCCGGTCCAGGTACTGGCCCTGCTCGCGTACATCGCCGCGGTTCCCACGGCGCTCGCGTACGCCCTCTTCTTCGCGGGTGCCGCCGTCGTGCGCGCGGCGACGGTGTCCGTGATCATGCTGCTGGAACCGGTCAGCGCGGCGGTGCTCGCCGTCTGCCTCCTCGGCGAGCGGCTGACCCCGCCGACCGTCGCCGGCACCCTGCTCATGCTCGGCTCCGTCGGGGGACTCGCGGTGGCGGAGACGCGCGCCGCGGGGGCCGACCGCCGTTCGACCGCGGAGCGGGAGGCGGCGCTCGTGTGAGGACGGCACGGGTGCGGCTGCGGGCCGATCGGTCCGCACCCGCACCCGGCTCCATGGGCCTGCCGCACGGCAATACCGGGCCTCCGCGACCGGTGCTCCGTCAGCGGGCCAGATAGTCCGGCAGTTCGATGCCCGGGGCCAGGTCGTCCGCCGGGACCGGGGTGCCGTGTCCCTTGGTCAGCGGAACCACGCCGGTCCAGTACGGAAGACCGAGGTCCTCCTCGTCGTCGTTCGGGCCGCCGGTGCGCAGCTTGGCGGAGACCTCGTTCAGGTCGAGGCTGATCACGGCCGTGGCCGCGAGTTCCTTGGCGTTGGCGGGCCGCGAGTCGGCCGAGCGCCCGGCGACGACGTGGTCGACCAGCGCGTCCAGGGCCAGGCGCTTCTCCTCGGGATCCGTCACCTGGTGGGCGATGCCGTGCACGACTACAGAGCGGTAGTTGATCGAGTGGTGGAAGGCCGAGCGGGCGAGGACGAGTCCGTCCACGTGCGTCACGGTGAGGCACACGGCGAGACCGGGATCGGCCTGGCCGGTCATCCGCAGCGGGCGCGACCCCGTCGAGCCGTGGACGTAGAGACGCTCACCGACCCGCGCGTACAGCGTCGGCAGCACGACGGGCGCGCCGTCGCGGACGAAGCCGAGGTGGCCGACGTATCCCTCGTCGAGTATCGCGTGCACCATCTCGTGGTCGTACGCGGCACGCTCCTTGGAGCGGGTGGGGACGGTGCGGTCGGTCGGGGTGTAGGCAGCGGACTGCGTCGTCCTCGGCTGGGTGCTCGTCTCCGACATTGCCTTCTCCATTGCACTAGTGCACAATCTGGTTTGTGCTAGGAGAGTATCGGATCGAGGGGCGTCGCGCAGCCGACATCGCTGCCAGTGTCGAGCGTGCGGTGGGGTCGGGAGAGCTGGAGCCGGGACAACTGCTCCCGCCGATGAGGGAGTTGGCCGAGCGGCTCGGGGTCAATCCGAACACGGTCGCGGCCGCCTATCGCACGCTGCGGGAACGCGGGGTGATCGAGACCGCGGGCCGGCGGGGCAGCCGGGTGCGGTCGAAGCCGGTCACCACGGGACGGGAGTACCTCAGGGTCGAGGTCCCCGAGGGAGTGCGGGACCTCGCCCACGGCAACCCCGACCGGGCGCTGCTGCCCGGCCTCGCCGAAGCCTTCGCGGTGGCGGGCCGGGAGTCCGACCGGCACCCCGTGCGGTACGGGGAAGAGGCCGTGGAGCCGGAGTTGGGGCGGATCGCCCGCGCCGACCTCGACGCGGACGGAGTGCCCGAGGGGCCCGTGGTCGTCACCTCCGGGTCGCTCGACGCCATCGAGCGGGTCCTGGCGGCGCATCTCAGGCCCGGCGACGCGGTGGCCGTCGAGGACCCCGGCTGGGGCAGTGTGCTCGACCTCGCGCCGGTGCTCGGGCTGCGTACGGTCGGGGTCGGCGTCGACGACGATGGCCCGCTGCCCGACGACGTACGGCGTGCGCTGGCCGGCGGGGCGCGGGCCCTGATCGTCACCGACCGGGCGCAGAACCCCACCGGCGCCGCGGTGACCGCCGCACGCGCGCGTGCCCTGCGTTCCGTGCTCGCCGAGTACCCCGAGACCCTGCTCGTCGAGGACGACCACGGTCACCGGATCGTCGACGTGCCCCTGCATCCGCTCGCCGGGGTCACCCGGCACTGGGCGTTCGTGCGCTCCGCCGCGAAGGCATACGGCCCCGACCTGCGCCTCGCCGTACTCACCGGGGACGCCGTCACCGTCGACCGCGTGCACGGACGGCAGCGGCTCGGCCCCGGCTGGGTGAGCCGTCTGCTGCAGAAGGCCGTGGTCCATCTGTGGACCTCCGGCGCGGTCGACGTGGCGGCCGTGTCGGACGCCTACGGACGGCGCCGCGAGGCGCTGATCTCCGCCCTGAAGGCGCGCGGCGTCGCGGCGCACGGACGGAGCGGCATGAACGTCTGGATCCCCGTCCCGGACGAGACCGGGGCCGTCGCCCGGCTGCTGCACGCCGGCTGGGCGGTCGCCCCCGGCGCCCGGTTCCGGATGAACGCGCCGCCCGGTATCCGGATCACCGTCTCGACCCTCGGGCCCGACGGCATGGAGCCGCTCGCGGACGCCGTCGCCTCGGCCGTGGGCCCCGGTCCCGGACGCCGTTACGGATGAGGCGTGCCGGGCGTGCGCCGGTCGTCGTGTCCGAGGGCTGCGCCGGGCGCGCACCGGACGGTGGCTGCCCAGCGGATCAGCGGCGCGACTTGGCCTGGGTGAGAGCCGCGCCCGCCAGGACGATCACCGCGCCGACCGGCGTCGACCAGGCCAGCGACTCGCCGAGGATCGCGACACCGGCGGCGGCGGCGATGACCGGGATGAAGTACGTGACCATCTGCGCCGTCGTCGGACCGACCTCGGCGACGATGCCGTACTGCAGGAAGATCGCGAGGCCGGTGCCGAGCGCGCCCAGAGCGACGACCGCGAGCAGCGGAACCAGCGGGAACCGGCTCGGCAGCGTGGTGAACAGCGGCGTGACGACGGCGAGTTGCCCGGTCGCCAGAAGCAACTGGGCGCCGGTCATGGACAGGTGCGAGGCACCGGTGCCGGCCAGCGTGCGGCGGACGTAGATCCAGCCGACCGGATAGCTGAGCGAGGCGAGCAGCGCCATCGCGGTGCCTGTGGCGTCCAGACCGTGGAAGCCCTGCCAGACGCCGAGGACTGTCAGGACCCCCAGGAAGCCGATGCCGAGGCCGGCGACCCTGAGCCGGGTGGGCCGGTCCTCGGAGAGGGCGACCAGCGAGAGGGCCATGCCCCACAGCGGCGAGGTCGCGTTGCAGATGCCGGCGAGCGTGGACGGGATGGTCAGCTCGGAGTAGGCGAACAGGGAGAACGGCAGTGCGTTCAGCAGCAGGGCCGCGACCGCGAGGTGGCCCCAGGTGCGCGCCCCGCGCGGCAGCCGCTCCCGCTTCACCGCCATCGCGGCCACCAGCACCGCCGAACCGAACAGCAGCCGGCCGAAGGTGACCTGGAAGGGCGCGTAGCCGTCCGTGCCGACCTTGATGAGCAGAAAACTGAAGCCCCAGATCAGGGACAGGACGCCGAACCGGATCCGCCAGTCCAGGGCGGTACGGGAGCGGGCCGGGGCGCCGGTCGGCGAGGCGGTGCGGGGCGTGGTGACGGTGGTCATGAGGCCACGATGATGCACCGGGATGTCGTAGCACAAGCGAGAAGTTTCGAGCGGTATCTCGTAGCATCGCTTACATGTTGAACCTGGAGCGCCTGCGCACCCTCGACGCCCTCGCGCGGCACGGCTCGGTGAGCGCGGCGGCCGAGGGCCTGCATGTGACGACGTCGGCCGTCTCGCAGCAGATGTCCAAGCTGGAGCGCGAGGTGGGCCAGCGACTGCTCGCCAAGAACGGCCGGGGGGTGCGTCTCACCGACGCGGGACGGCTGCTCGCCGAGCACGCGGCGCGCATCCTGTCCCAGGTCGAGCTGGCGCGGTCGGACCTGGAGGCGCACCGCGGTCAGGTGGTGGGCGAGCTGCGACTGTCGGCGTTCCCGACCGCGGCGCGCGGGCTGTTCCCGGCCGCGCTCGCCGCGCTGCGGGCCGACCACCCGGGACTGCGGGTGCGCTCCAGTGAGTTGGAGCCGGAGGCCGGGGTCGCGGGAGTGGTCCGCGGCGACCTCGACCTGGCGGTCGTGCTCGACTGGTACAACAAGCCGATGCCGCTGCCCGACGGCCTGGTGAAGGCGTCGATCCTCGACGACCCCGCCGACGTGGCGATGCCGGCCGGCCACCGGCTCGCGGGCCGGGACGAGGTGGACCTCGGAGAGTTCGCGGAGGACGAGTGGATCACCTGGAACGAGGGCGAGTTCTGCCACGAGTGGCTGATGTTCACCCTGCGCTCCAAGGGCGTCGAACCACATGTCGGGCACCGCGCAGCGGAGACGCACACCCAGCTCGGGCTGGTCGCCGCCGGACTCGGCGTGTGCGTGGCACCACTCCTCGGGCGCCATCCGATGCCCGAGGGTGTCGTCACGGTCCCCGTGCGCCAGCGGGTGCGCCGGCACGTCTACGTGGTGTGGCGGGCCGACGCCGACCGCAGGCCCTCGATCAGGGCGGCCGTGGACGCCCTGCGCAGGGCGGGAGAGGCGGTCAAGTGAGCTGCCCGGAAGGGGTGTTCGGCTACATCGGGGGCAGCTTGCGGAAGTCCCAGGAGGCGATGGCGTCCGGGGTCAGCCGCATCCACGCGTGCCGGCCGTCGTGCGGCATCTCCTCCAGGCCGAAGTTCTTCCGGGCGAACAGGGTCTCCGGGACGTCGAGTTCGGCGCACAGCTCCCCGGTTCGCGGGAACTCGCCCACGAACTCGACGGTGCCGGACAGCTCGACGCCGCGCAGCTCCCCGTACTCCTCACCGGAGTCGACCACCACGGCGACGCGCGGGTCGTTGCGCAGCTGCACCCAGCGCTTGCTGCGCACCACCGAGTAGAGCCACAGTGAGGTGCCGTCCCAGGTGAACCAGAGCGCGCTGACGTGCGGGACGCCGTCCTTCGACACGGACGCGACGCGGCAGGTGCGCTGGGTGGTGAGGAACTCGTCCAGTTCACCGGGAGTCATCATGATCTTCCGGCCTCGGCGCTGAGTGACGGCCATGCGGGTCCCCTCGTCCTGTGTCTGTCGGCCCCGTTCCCTGCGGACGGGGTTTCTGACGTTCCGTCAGAAAAGCATGAGGTGTCTTCCGTCCTCACGCAATGGTCGTTACGCTCGCCCGCCCCGACCCACGACGACAAGGAGAGCCATGCCGTCGTCCGAGCACCTCAGTGAACTCCTCGACCCGGCCGGCACGGTACTGCTCACCATCGAGTGCCAACAGGGTGTCGTGGGACAGGACAGCGCGCTACCCGAACTCGCCAAGGAGGCACGCTCCTCCGGGGTGCTGGCCCGGGTGGCCCGCCTGGTCGACGCGGCGCACGAGAGCGGCGTGCAGGTCGTGCACGCCGTCGCCGAACGGCGCCCGGACGGACGCGGCGCGAACCGCAACGCCCGGCTCTTCCGCGCCGCCGAACGCCTGCCCGTGCAACAGCTCACCGGCACCACGGCGGTGCGGGTCGCACCGCCCATCGAGGTCGCCGAGGAGGACTTCGTGGTCCGCCGCCTGCACGGGCTGTCGCCCATCGCCGGCACCGACGTCGATCCGCTGCTGCGCAATCTGGGCTGCCGCACCCTCGTCGTGACCGGTGTCTCGGCCAACATCGCCGTCCCCAACGCCGTCTTCGACGCCGTGAACCGCGGCTACACCGTCGTCGTGCCGGCGGACGCCATCGCGGGGGTGCCCGCCGAGTACACCCCCGCGATGATCCGGAACACCCTCGCGCTGGTCGCCACCATCACGACGACCGACGACGTGCTCGCCTGCCTCAAGGGACCCCGGCGGTGACACCCCGCACGGTCACGCGAGCTTGATCGAGTCGCCCTCGACGGTGATGTTCGCGGCGGCCAGGGCGCTGGTCGCGGGCCCCTTCTTCACACTGCCGTCGGTGGCCGAGAACTGGCTGCCGTGGCAGGGACAGGTGATCACGCCGTTCGCGATGCCCTTGACCGCACAGCCCTGATGGGTGCACTTGGACGAGAAGGCCTTGAAGGTGCCGGCCGCCGGCTGCGTCACCACGACTCCCTGGTCGGCGAAGACCTTGCCGCCGCCCTCCGGGATGTCGGCGGTCTTCGCGAGCTCCGTGCCGCCTGCCCCGCCGCCCGAACTCTTGCCGCCGCTCCCGCCGTCGCCGGAGCCCACACTGTCGGACGCCTTGTCGTCCGCACCGCACGCGGTCAGCGCCACGGCGATTCCCGCCGCGCCGACCGCCGCCACGACGGTGCGCCGTGCCGGTCCCGGCACGGGGTGAAGCGATTCGCTGGTCATGCTGACGTTCCCTTCGACGGACGTGAGGTGGTTCTGATCAGAAGTACGGTCGGGCCGTCCGCCCTGTTCAGGGCATGAGGACTTCTTGACCGGATCGACAGCGAGTCCACAGGAGCGCCGCCGCGACAGGGCACTCCCGTCCGGCAGACCGGTTCCGACGAGACCCGCCGGCTGCGTCGGCCGGCCGTGAACGCCCCAGTAACCTGGGGCGATGCTCAAGGAAGTCAACGCCACCCGCTACATCACGCCGTTGCGTGAGGGCGGCTCGCTGCCGGGACTCGTCGAGGCCGACGACCTCGGGACGTACGTCATGAAGTTCACCGGCGCGGGCCAGGGACGCAAGACGCTCGTCGCGGAGGTCGTCTGCGGTGAGCTGGCGCGCCGGCTCGGCCTGCGGGTGCCCGGCCTCGTGACGATCGGCCTCGACCCGGTCCTCGGCCTCGGCGAACCGGACCAGGAGGTCCAGGAGCTGCTGAAGTCGAGCGGCGGACCGAACCTCGGGATGGACTTCCTCTCCCGCGCCCTCGGTTTCGACCCGCTGGCCTTCGAGGTCGGCCCCGAGGAGGCCGGCCGGATCGTCTGGTTCGACGCCCTCGTCAACAACGTCGACCGGTCCTGGCGCAACCCCAACCTGCTGATGTGGCACGGCGAGCTGTGGCTCATCGACCACGGCGCCACGATGATCTGGCACCACCACTGGCCCGGCGCTGAGACCTCCGCCGCCAAGCCCTACGACATCGCCGACCACGCCCTCGCGCCCTTCCGCCCGGACATCGCCGCGGCCGCCGCCGAGCTGGCCCCGCTGATCACCGAGGACCTGCTCGCCGAGGTCACCGCCCAGATCCCCGATGCCTGGCTGGCGGACGAACCCGGCTTCGAGTCGACCGACGCGCTGCGCCGCGCCTACGCGCGACCGCTACTGGCCCGGGCGGGCGTCATCCACCGGCGGATCAAGGGCATCGAGGGCATCGACGGCATGGAGGGGGACAAGTGAGCGAGCGGGACGTCTTCGAGTACGCACTGCTGCGGGTGGTGCCGCGCGTCGAACGCGGCGAGTGCTTCAACGCGGGCGTGCTGGTGTACTGCCGCGCCCGGACCTTCGTCGCCGCCCGTACCCATCTGGACGAGGGCAAGCTGCTCGCGCTCGACCCGGGCGCCGACGTGGCGGGTGTGCGGGCCGCGTTGCGTGCCGTCGAAGGGGTCTGCGCCGGAGGGAAAGCCGCCGGTCAGGCGGCGGGGGACGACGCCGGACGGCGCTTTCGCTGGCTGATCGCACCCCGCTCGACGGTCGTCCAGCCGGGCCCCGTGCACACCGGCCTGACCGCCGATCCGGAAGCCGAGACCGAGCGGTTGCTCCAGCTGCTGGTCAGGTAATGGATCACATGCGCGCGGTGTGCCGTTGACACCGGGTGCCAGGGCTTCTAGCGTCACGTCTGCTGAAGGTACTAAGCGGTCGCTCACCGGAGGGGCGTACCGTGTGAGCCGCAGGTCCTTCGGGGCTCCCGAAGGCGCCGCAAGGTTGTCGAGACAGCTTGGCCGGGCTTGGGCCGGCTTTTCCAAGGGCGAGGAGAACCAGCAATGTCCACCACTGAGCAGCGCGTCGCCGTAGTCACCGGTGCCGCGCGCGGCATCGGCGCCGCGACCGCCGTACGTCTGGCCGCCGAGGGCCGCGCCGTCGCGGTGATCGACCTCGACGAGGCCGCGTGCAAGGACACCGTGGAGAAGATCACCGCCGCCGGCGGCAAGGCCCTCGCGGTCGGCTGCGACGTCTCCGACGAGGCCCAGGTCGAGGCGGCCGTCGCCCGCATCGCCGAGGAGCTCGGCGCGCCGACCATCCTGGTGAACAACGCGGGCGTCCTGCGCGACAACCTGCTGTTCAAGATGAGCGCGACCGACTGGGACACCGTCATGAACGTGCACCTGCGCGGTGCCTTCCTGATGGCGAAGGCCGTCCAGAAGTACATGGTGGAGGCCAAGTTCGGCCGGATCGTCAACCTGTCGTCCTCGTCGGCGCTGGGCAACCGCGGCCAGGCCAACTACTCCACGGCCAAGGCCGGTCTGCAGGGCTTCACCAAGACCCTCGCCATCGAGCTCGGCAAGTTCGGCGTCACCGCGAACGCCGTCGCGCCCGGCTTCATCGTCACCGACATGACCGCCGCCACCGCCGCCCGCGTCGGCATGGACTTCGACGACTTCCAGGCCGCGGCCGCCACCCAGATCCCCGTGCAGCGCGTCGGTAACCCCGACGACATCGCCAACAGCATCGCGTTCTTCACCGGCGAAGCCGCCGGATTCGTCTCCGGCCAGGTGTTGTACGTGGCCGGCGGACCGCTCAACTGAGGCCGGGGGAAAACGACATGACCACTCTTCCCGAACTCTCGGGCAAGGTCGCGCTCATCACGGGCGCGAGCCGCGGCATCGGCTACGGGGTCGCGGAGGCCCTGGTGGCCCGCGGTGACCGGGTCTGCATCACCGGCCGCAACGAGGACGCCCTCAAGGAGGCCGTCGAGGCGCTCGGTGCCGACCGTGTCATCGGTGTCGCCGGCAAGGCGCACGACGAGGCCCACCAGGCCGTCGCCGTGGAACGCACCATGGAGGCCTTCGGGCGCGTCGACTACCTGGTCAACAACGCCGGTACGAACCCGGTGTTCGGCCCCATCGCCGAGCTGGACCTCAACGTGGCGCGCAAGGTCTTCGAGACCAACGTCGTCTCCGCGCTCGGCTTCGCCCAGCAGACGTGGAAGGCCTGGCAGAGCGAGAACGGCGGCGCGATCGTCAACATCGCCTCCGTCGCCGGCCTCGCACCCTCGCCGTTCATCGGGGCGTACGGCATCAGCAAGGCCGCGATGATCAACCTGACCGTGCAGCTAGCGCACGAGTTCGCGCCGAAGGTGCGCGTCAACGCGATCGCGCCCGCCGTCGTGAAGACGAAGTTTGCGGCCGCACTGTACGAGGGCCGTGAGGCGGAGGCCGCCGCGGCCTACCCGCTCAACCGGCTCGGCGTGCCCACCGACATCGGCGGGGCCGCCGCGTTCCTCACCTCGCAGCAGTCGGACTGGGTCACCGGTCAGACGCTCGTGGTCGACGGCGGTCTCTTCCTGAACGCCGGCGTCGCCTGAGGCACCGTCGGGGAACGTTTCCCGAGCCCAGGGCCGGTGGCCTCCCGCACGCGGGGGACCACCGGCCCTTGTGTTGTGGGGAGTCGACAAGGTGAGTGCCCGCGTCGCGCGACACGGAGTCCGATATCCGGAGCGCCGGACGGGTCACAGCATCCTGACAACGTAGTCACAAACGTGCTGATCAAGTGCCCTGCCGCGAACACGGTTCCGACGGTGGGGTGCTGCGGTATGGTCTGCCGACCCTTGGTACGGCAGATCGAGGAGCGTGCGCGTGTTCAACCGGAACAGATGCCTGAGACAGCTGGCTGCGATCACGTCCATAACCCTGGTGGCCGGATGTGGCGTCTTCTCCTCGGGCTCGTCCGAAGACAAGGGGCCGATCGTGGTGGGCACCACGAGCGCCCCGAGCACGCTGGACCCGGCCGCCTCCTGGGACGGTTCCTGGGAGCTGTTCCGCAACGTCTACCAGACCCTGCTGGGCTACCCGAACGGCTCGGTCAGCCCCCAGCCGGACGCGGCCGAGAAGTGCGCGTTCACAAACGGAACCAACCGCACCTACCGCTGTGAACTGCGGGAGGGCCTGAAGTTCTCCGACGGCGACCCGCTGGACGCCCGGGCGGTCAAGTACTCCATCGACCGCATCAGGAAGATCAACGTCCGTGGCGGCCCCGCGGGTCTGCTCGGCAGCCTCGAACGCGTCCAGGTGCTCGGCGAGCGCGAGGTCGTCTTCCACCTCAACCAGCCCGACGCCACCTTCCCGTTCGTGCTGGCCACCCCGGCGATGTCGATCGTCGACCCCGCGGAGTACCCGGCCCGCTCCCTGCACAAGGGCGACAGGATCTTCGGCTCCGGGCCCTACAGCCTGGAGTCCTACCAGGAGGGCAAGCAGGCCGAACTCGTCAGGAACAGTCACTACGAGGGCTTCGCCCAGCGCCGGAACGACGCGGTCACCATCCGCTACTTCCCGGACTCGGCCCAGATGGTGGGGGCCCTGAAGGACCGGAAGATCGACCTCACCTATCGCGGACTCGCCGCCCGCGACATCGTCGACCTGAAGGGCGGCGGCACCGACAAGGGCCTCCAGCTCGTCGAGGGCGCGGGCACCGAGATCAGCTACCTGGTCTTCAATCCGAAGGACCCCTGGGCCGGGAAGGCCGCCGTGCGCAAGGCGATCGCGCAGATCGTCGACCGGCCCGCCATCGCGCACAAGGTCTACCGGGACACCGTCGACCCGCTGTACTCCATGGTCCCGGCCGGCCTGGTCGGCCACACCACCGGCTACTTCGACTCCTACGGAAGCCCCAGCGTGTCCAAGGCCCGCAAGATCCTCCTGGACTCCGGGATCAACCGGCGCGTCCCGCTCACGCTCTGGTACACGACCGACCGCTACGGCTCCGAGACCGCCCCCGAGTTCCGCGAACTCAGGCGACAGCTCGACAACTCGGGCCTGTTCACGGTCACGCTCAGAAGCCGCCCCTGGAAGACCTACGAAGCCGGCTACCGCGACGGCGAGTACCCGGTGTTCGGACGCGGCTGGTTCCCCGACTTCCCGGACGCCGAGAACTTCATCGCGCCCTTCGTCGGCGAACAGAACGCGCTCGGAACGCCCTACCCGGCGCCGCGCATCACCGGCCACCTGCTGCCCGACTCCCGCGGCGTGAGCAACCGGGCCGCCGTGGTCAAGGAGTTCGAGGAGGCGCAGCAGATCCTCGTCGACGACGCCCGGCTGCTGCCCTTGTGGCAGGGCAAGCAGTACGTGGCCGCGAGCGAGGATATCTCCGGCGGCGAGCGCGCCCTGGACCCGTCGACGATCATGACGATGTGGGAGCTGGACCGGAAGACCAGCTGGTAGCGGGCCCCGACCGGCCGCCGCGACGACCGCGCGCGGCCGGACACCCGGGGCGTGTCGTCCGGGCAGGGGCAGGCGGACGGTGGGCGGCACGGGGCACGGAACCGGTTGTCAGTGGGCGACGGTAGGTTCTGTGCTCTGGAAGTGACCGCACATCGGAGGAAGTTGACGTGACCGATATCGCCATGCTGCCCGAGTCCTGGCGCGGCGTACTGGGCGAGGAGCTGCAGCAGCCCTACTTCAAGGAACTCACCGAGTTCGTCGAGGAGGAGCGTGCGAAGGGCCCCGTCTACCCTCCGCGGGAGGAGGTCTTCGCCGCGCTCGACGCCACACCGTACGAGCGGGTGAAGGTCCTCGTCCTCGGTCAGGACCCGTACCACGGCGAGGGCCAGGGACACGGCCTGTGCTTCTCGGTCCGCCCGGGAGTGCGGACCCCGCCGTCGCTGCGGAACATCTACAAGGAGATGAAGGAGGAGCTCGGCACCCCGATCCCGGACAACGGCTACCTCATGCCGTGGGCCGAACAGGGCGTCCTGCTCCTCAACGCGGTGCTGACGGTGCGCGCCGGTGAGGCCAACTCGCACAAGGGCAAGGGCTGGGAGAAGTTCACCGACGCGGTCATCCGCGCGGTGGCCGAGCGTCCCGACCCCGCCGTCTTCGTGCTCTGGGGCAACTACGCGCAGAAGAAGCTCCCGCTCATCGACGAGACGCGGCACGTGGTCGTGAAGGGGGCGCACCCCTCGCCGCTGTCCGCGAAGAAGTGGTTCGGCTCGCGTCCGTTCACGCAGATCAACGCGGCGGTCGCCGCGCAGGGCCACGCCCCGATCGACTGGACCGTGCCGGACCTCGGCTGACCGTCGCCCGCCGGGGGGTCCTCGCTGGGCCAGGACCGTCACCGGCCTGGCCCAGCGGTGTACGGGGGCGCCTGAGCGGGATTGTCAGTGGCTCGGGCTAGCGTCGGCGGAGACAGTGACGAGCCTGGAGGACGCGGTGGCGGAGCAACAGGAGCAGGCGGCGCCGGACGCCATGATGACCAGGATCGGACAGGCCGTCATGCTGCACCACGCCGGTGACCGCGAAGAGGCCCGGACCCGGTTCCTGGACCTGTGGGGGGAGATCGGCGAGGGCGGCGACGCCCTGCACCGCTGCACCCTGGCGCACTACATGGCGGACACCCAGGACGACCCCGCGGACGAACTCGCCTGGGACCTGCGGGCCCTGTCGGCCGCCGACGAGCTGACGGACGGCCGGGTCGCCGAGCACCACCAGTCCCTCGCCGTGCGCGCGTTCTACCCCTCGCTCCATCTGAACCTCGCGGCCGACTACGTGAAGCTCGGCCGGTCCGAGGCGGCGCGCACCCATCTCGGCCACGCGCGCGGAGCGACCGGAGCGCTCGCGGACGACCGCTACGGCGACGGCGTCCGGGCCGCGATCGGCCGCCTCGAACTGCGCATCCAGGACCCCGGCAGCTCGGTCGAGACGAGCAGACCCGACCGTTTCGGTGGCCCCGGGGGAGAGACCCTGGGACCGCCGAGACAGCGCCCGTGAGGCCGCGCGGGCCAGCCGAGGGCGGGCATCAGTTTCCGTAGGTCCCGGAGCAGATGACCGCCTCCGGACTGTCCGCCTTCCAGCCCCCGTAGGCCCTTCCCAGGGCACACACGTCCGCGTTCTTCGGTACGTCGGGGGAGACGCGCGGGACGGCGGCGCGGGGCTCGGAGTGGCGTGGCACGGCAGGAGGAGCCGGGCGCGGGTGACGCGGGCGGGGACGCGCGGGCACCGCCGGTGCGGCCGGCGGGGGAGCGGCCCGCTGCCGGGGTGACGGGGCGGGCATCGGCTTCATCGAGGGACCGACGCGCTCCAGGGCCTCGCGGGCCGGTGCCTGCACGATCTGCGGTTCGGCCCTGCCGCCCGGCTGCGGCACGGCGGATCCGGACGGAGCGGTCGGCGGGCCGGAGGCGGGTGGTCGCTGGACGGTCATACAGCCGGAGAGGGCGGTGACCGCCACGGTGACCAGGAGCGTCGCGGTCGTCGTCGTTCGATGCACCTCCGCAACTCTGCTGGTTCCGCCCGGCTTTGGGGAGCGGAGAGACGCAGGTTGCCCCGCACGAGTGATCCTTCCGCTCCTCCGGCGGGCGCGGGGCCCAGCGGGCTGACGACGGGAGAGGCCACGAGCCGGGGCGCCACGGCGAGGTCGGGCCGGATCCGCCGACGCGGTCCGCCGTCCCCGGGCCGTGGACCGAGGGGTGCGATCCGGTCGGACCGTGATCGCGACGAGCGGGCGTCTCCGCACGGCCCCACGCGGGAGAGCGATCGTCGCCGACCACGGCGGACCTGCGCCTTTCCCGTGCCGCGCGGACGGCATCGCCGAAGGACGCCCGACGCGGCGGCCGTATGCTTCCGACGAGGCACGGGCTCAGGCCCCTGCCCTCGGATGGGCGTGCCGGGACAGGTGCGCGCGGGCAGGCTCGGACGAACGAAGGAGATCGCTGTGAAGGTCGGCTGCATCGGACTCGGCGACATCGCGCAGAAGGCGTATCTGCCGGTGCTCGGCGTGCAGCCGGGGATCGAGCTGCACCTCCAGACGAGGAACCCCGAGACGCTCACCCGGGTCGCCGACACTCTTCACCTGCCGACGGCGCAGCGCCACACCGACCTGGACGACCTCCTGGCGCAGGACCTCGACGCCGCGTTCGTGCACGCGGCCACGATCGCCCATCCGGAGATCGTCACCCGCCTGCTGGAGGCCGGCGTTCCGACGTACGTCGACAAGCCGCTCGCCTACGAACTGGCCGACTCCGAGCGGCTGGTACGGATCGCGGAGGAACGGAACGTCAGCCTCGCCGTCGGCTTCAACCGGCGTCTGGCGCCCGGATACGCGCAGTGCGTCGAGCACCCGCGCGAGCTGATCCTGATGCAGAAGAACCGCACCGGGCTGCCCGAGGCCCCGCGGACGATGGTTCTCGACGACTTCATCCATGTCGTCGACACCCTGCGGTTCCTGGTGCCGGGCCCGGTCGACGACGTCACCGTCCGCGCCCGCACGGAGGGCGGACTGCTGCACCACATCGTGCTCCAGCTCGCCGGGGACGGCTTCACCGCCCTCGGCGTGATGAACCGGATGAGCGGCTCGAACGAGGAGATCCTCGAGGTGTCGGGCCAGGACACCAAGCGGCAGGTCGTCAACCTCGCCGAGGTCGTCGACCACAAGGGACAGCCGACCGTCCGGCGGCGCGGGGACTGGGTGCCGGTGGCCCGTCAGCGGGGCATCGAGCAGGCGGTCCTGGCGTTCCTCGACGCCGTCCGCGCGGGAAGGGTGCTCAGCGCCCGGGACGCGCTGGCGACTCACGAACTGTGCGAGCGGGTGGTCCTGGCGGTTCAGGAACGCTCCGCCGCACTCTGAGCGCGCGGGCGCCCTCCGTCAGGCACAGCGCCGCCAGCACGAGCAGGGCACCGTGCACCGGCCAGTCCCCGAAGCGGACGTACGGGGTGACGCCGGTGGCCAGCGGCACCTCGTACACCATGGCCTCGCTCGCGTCCGTGCCGAGCCAGGAACCGATCCGCTCGCCGCTCGGGCCGTAGACCGCGGAGACTCCGGTGAGTGTCGCGTGGACCATGGGTCGGCCGGTCTCGGCGGCACGCAGCGCGGCGAGGGAGGCATGCTGCTCCGGCGCCCAGCTGTGCTGGAAGCTCGACGTCGAGGACTGGGCGAGCAGCACCTCGGCACCGTCCTCGGCGAGATGGCGGCTCATGTCGGGGAACGCGGACTCGAAGCACACCATCGGGCCGATGCGCAGCCCGTGCCCGACGTCCATCACCACCTGCTCGGTGCCCCGCATCCGGTCCTCGCCGGCCGCCTTGCCGACGGAGGTGGCCCAGCCCAGCAGGGAACGCGCCGGCACGTACTCGCCGAACGGGACCAGCCGCATCTTGTCGTAGCGGTCGCCGGTCGGGCCCTGCGGACCCACCAGCACCGAACTCTTGTAGATCCCGGGCCGGTCGGAGCGACGCGCGTCGACGTTCACCAGGATGTCGGCGCCCACCTCGCGCGAGAGCGCCGCGACGCGGTTCGCCAGATCGGGCCGGCCGGCGAGGTCGAACCCGACGCTGCTCTCGCCCCAGACGACCAGATCGGCTCCCCGGCCCGCGAGTTGCCGGGTGAGAACCTCCTCCCGCTCGAACCGCCTCTCACCACTGGCGCTGCCGTCCACGACGCCGGGCTGCACGACGGCGATCCGTATGCGGCCGTCGACGTCCGGGCGCGGAGACCACACCCAGGCGGCCGAGGTCACGGCGGCCGTCGCGACCAGTCCGGCCACGGCGGGCACGCGGGACTCGCGCACCGCGACCAGGACGGCGACCGCGACGTTGACCGCGACGAGCAGGAAGCTGAGCAGCCACACGCCGCCGACCGAGGCCAGCCGCAGCGCCGGTTCGACCTGCCACTGACTCGAACCGAGCAGACCCCAGGGACCGCCCAGCCCCTGCCAGGAACGGACGAGTTCGACCGCCAGCCAGCCCGAGGGCAGGACGATGAGGGCGGGGCCGATCCGGCCCGGTGAGGGCACCCCCGCCAGGAAGCGGCGGACGAGCCAGCCCCAAGGAGCCCACAGCGCGCCGAGCAGGGCCGCTATGAGGACCGTGAAGACATGCAGGCTCGGCAGCAGCCAGTGGTGCACGGCCAGCATGAACCCGAGCCCGCCGAGCCAGCCGTCGTACGCGGCACGCCTGCCCGTGGGCGCAGCGCGGGCCAGCAGGATCCAGGGCACCAGCGCGACGTACGCGAACCACCACCAGGACGGGGCCGGGAAGGCGAACATGGGCAGCGCGCCCGCCAGCGCCGCCACCACGTTCCGCCTCCAGGGGGAGACGAGCCATCGGCCGAGCGGACGATCGGACCTCTTCATGACGTGCCTCCCTCCCTCGTGGTCCCTCCAGTGTGCGCGTCCCCGGCGATCTACGACAGGGGGCGCGGAGCGCGGTGCGGGGCGCGCACCGGGGGAAGCGATCCAGGTCGTGACACCTGGCACGTTGGTGGGGAGGCGGAGCGGGGTAGTCAGGGTCGGCGGTGTGGTGGTGGGCGGTGATGAGGGGCCCACAGGGGATGCCGAGGTGACCGGGGCAAGTCGGTCCGTGGGGCGCGGGGGCCCGGTGGGTCAGGTGGTCGCCGGGGCGTGCCGGGGTTGCGGCATCCGGCGCCACTTCTCCTCGACGACGACCTGACGCAGCCGCCAGCCGCCGTCCGTACGCAGCAGGCCGAAGGCGTAGCGTCCGCCGCACACGAAGTCGGGGGCGGTGGACGCCCCGTCCTGGCCGGCCAGCCTCATCGGGTTGATGTAGTCCGCCTGGAGCAGGGCGGTGTCGCCCGCGTTCTGGTCCAGGAGGTCGAAGCGCACGCGTCGGTTGACGATCAGGTGCTGGCGCATCGAGAAGAGCTCCAGGCTGCCGGCGAGCCACTCGGCGACCTCGTCGGCGTCGCCCTCGATGCCGCCGGCCGTGCGGTAGTCGGCACGTCCGTCCTTCGTGAACAGCCTTCGGTAGGCGTCCCAGTCACCGTCGTCCACCGCCACCGCGTACTCGGTCACGAGTCCGTCCACGGCCAACCGGTCCATCACGGTCGCGAGTTCCACGCGCTGCGTCATCGGCTCAGTGTTGGCCACCCGGCCTGCCACGCCAAGGGGGTGGGCGCGGTTATTCGGTGCCCGGCCGCATCGGGTTCCGCTTTCCGGCCGTGGTCCCGGGGACCGTGGGCGGCGGGCGCGGGCCTCGGAACGCGGCCGGTGAGGCGTCGTCGGACCGGATCTGCCATCGTGGGTGATCCAATTCCGACCGCGGACCCGGTGTCGCGGTCCCCGCCGGGAGGTTGTCATGGCACGTCCTGTCACGATCGTCACGGGCGGCAGCCGGGGCATCGGGGCCGCTACCTGTGTACGGCTCGCGGCGGACGGGCACGACGTGGTCGTCGGCTACGTCAGCGACGTCGACGCCGCCGAGCGGACGGCGTCCGCCGTACGTGAGGCCGGTGGGCGGTGCGTCACGGTGCGGATGGACACCTCCGACGAGGCCGACGTGGAGCGGCTGTTCGCCACGGCCGAGGAGCGGCTCGGCCCGGTGACGGGACTGGTGAACAACGCCGGGGTGACCGGACCGCTCGGCCGTCTCGTGGACGCCGATCCCGCCGATCTGCGGCGTGTGCTGGAGGTCAACGTGCTGGGCACGCTGCTGTGTTCGCGCCGCGCCGCCCGCTCCATGGCGGCCCTGGGCGGTGGTGTCATCGTCAACGTGTCCTCGGCCGCGGCCACCCTCGGGAGTCCCGGCGAGTTCGTCCACTACGCGGCGAGCAAGGCCGCCGTCGACGCGCTGACCACGGGACTCGCCAAGGAACTCGGTGCGGACGGCATCCGTGTCAACGCGGTCGCGCCCGGGATGATCGACACCGGGATGCACGCGGCCATGGGTGCCCCGGACCGTGCCGAGCGCGCCGCCGCGTCGATTCCGCTGGGCCGGGCCGGCGCGGCGGAGGAGATCGCCGCCGCCGTCGCGTGGCTGATGTCGCCCGACGCGTCGTACGCGACGGGAGCGGTGCTGCGGGTGTCCGGCGGGCGCTGAGCGCGGGAGAGCGAGGGGCTTCCGTGGGCGGGCTTCAGGCCGCCTCGATGATCTCCCCGCGGATAGCCTCGGCCCACCGCACGACCAACAGCTCGTACTCCGCCCGCTCCTGGGCGGACAGGGAGCCGCCCGCCCGCGTCCACAGGGCACGGATCTGTTCGTTTAACGCGGCGGCCGAACGCACGGAACCAGAGGGATCGAAGTCGGGGGACATGCGCACCAGCCTAGGGGCAAGGACTGACGCTGCGCTACCGGACGGCTACGCAACTCGTATGCCCTTCGTCACGGCGAAACGGAACGCCGCCACGCGGGACGTCGAACTCCCTTTGCGGTGAAGCCGGTTGACCTTGCCCGCTGTCCGTCCACGGAGGACCGCGCGGGGTCAGCCCGCCGACTCGGCCGCGTGCGGGCTCAGCGTGCCCATCGTGACCAGCGCGATGATGACGATGCCGAGGACGATCCGGTACCAGACGAACGGCATGAAGCTCTTGTGCGAGATGAACTTCATGAACCAGGCGATGACCGCGTAGCCGACGCCGAAGGCGATGACCGTCGCGAACATCGTGGGTCCCCAGGCCACATGGCCCTCCTCGGCCGCGTCCTTCAGTTCGAAGGTGCCGGAGGCCAGAACGGCCGGCATGGCGAGCAGGAAGGAGTAACGGGCCGCCGCCGCGCGGGTGTAGCCCATGAACAGGCCACCGCTGATGGTCGCGCCGGAGCGGGAGACGCCGGGGATCAGGGCCATCGCCTGGCAGAGGCCGTAGATCAGGCCGTCCTTGGTGTTCAGGTCCTCAAGTGCCTTGCGCTGTTTGGCCGCCCGGTGCCGGCCGCCCGTCTCGTCGCGAGCCGCCAGCCGGTCGGCGACGCCTATGACGATGCCCACCACGATCAACATGGTCGCGGTGACCCGCAGATCGCGGAACGGCCCCTCGATCTGGTCCTTGAGGGTGACGCCGAGCACGCCGATCGGGATCGAGCCGACGATCACCAGCCAGCCCATCTGGGCGTCGTGGTCGCTGCGCATCGCCTTGTCGGTGAGCGAGCGGAACCACGCCGACAGAATGCGTCCCACGTCCTTGCGGAAGTAGATCAGCACGGCCGCCTCGGTGCCCAGTTGCGTGATCGCGGTGAAGGCCGCACCAGGGTCCTCCCAGCCCGCGAACGCGGCGGTGAGCCGCAGATGCGCGCTGGAGGAGACGGGAAGGAATTCGGTCAGCCCCTGGACGAGTCCGAGGATGAGGGATTCAAACCAAGACATGAAGTTACGTGGTCCAAGCGCTGATCGAGGGAGGGCGACGGGCACGCCGTATCGCGGTGCGAGGTGATCACGGGTGTTGAGGGCAGCGTAGCGTCCGCGTCCGGCCGTCCCGCCACAGGGGTTTCACCGGCCCCTCACGCCTGGCTCGCCCGGGGAGGCCGGTGCGTCGGTGACCCGACCGCGCGGAACCCGGTCGCGCAGCCGCCGCTGCGCCACCGCGGGTCCGTCGTGCACTACGCCACCGCAGGCCCCGTCACCGTCCACCCCGGGCTCTGGGGGTGGGGCGTCAGGGTGTGGTGGTCGACCTGCTCGCCGCATTCCCGGCAGACCACCTGGGGGACCAGCTCGTGACCGCAGGTGTGCTCCAGCACCATGGGCCGCGCACCGTCCTCCTGGAGGTGGCGGTCGCCCCACGCCATGAGGGTCAGCAGGACGGGCTCCAGCTCCAGCCCGGCGGCCGTCGCCCGGTACTCGTAGCGCCTGGGCCGCTCGCTGTACTGCACCTTCTCCAGCACGCCCGCGTCGACGAGGCGCTTCAGCCGGGTGGTCAGCACGTCGCGCGGGGCGCCCGTGTTGCGGACCAGCTGGTCGAAGCGGGTGGCGCCGAGCGACACCTCGCGCAGGACCAGCAGTGAGTACTTCTCGCCGACCAGGGCGAGGGTGGCGGCGATGGAACAGGGGCGCGCGTCCTTCATGGCCTCAGTCTACGGGGAGGGTTGGATGTTCCAACTCACTCGGTTACTCTTGGGTCACATAGTGGGTTGGAAAATCAAACCCACCGAGTCGGGATGCGTCGCGTCGGCGCACCCGACGCGGTGCGCCGAGTGGGGAAGCCGGACCCGCCCGGACGCCGGTCCCCGACCTCAGAGACCTGAGAGGCATCCCATGCGTGACGCCGTGATCGTCGAAGCCGTACGCACCCCCGTGGGCAAGGGCAAGCCGAACGGCTCGCTCGCCCACGTCCACCCCGTCGAACTCCTCGCCCACACCCTCCGCACGCTGGTCGAGCGCACCGGGATCGACCCGGCGCTGATCGACGACGTCGTCGGCGGCACGGTCGACCAGGTCGGCGAGCAGGCCATGAACACCACCCGGTACGCCGTGCTCTCCGCGGGCTTCCCGGAGACCGTGCCCGCGACCACCGTGGACCGCCAGTGCGGTTCGTCCCAGCAGGCCGTCCACTTCGCCGCGCAGGGCGTCATGTCAGGGGCGTACGACATCGTCGTGGCCTGCGGTGTGGAGTCGATGAGCCGGGTTCCGATGTGGTCGAACGTGCCCGCGGGCACGGACCCGTTCGGGCCCGGGGTGGCCGAGCGCTATCCCGAGGGGCTGGTGCCGCAGGGCATCAGTGCCGAACTCATCGCGGCCAAGTGGGGCATCACCCGCGAGCGGATGGACGCCTACGCCGTGGACTCTCACCGCAAGGCGGCCGCGGCGTGGGACAGCGGTCTCTTCGACTCCGAGGTCGCGCCTCTGGAGGGCGTCACCCGTGACGAGAGCGTCCGCCCGGGCAGCACGCCCGAGACGCTCGCCGGTCTGAAGCCCGCCTACTACGACGCCGGGTTCGGCGACCGTTTCCCGCAGATCGACTGGTCGGTCACGGCGGGCAACGCGAGCCCGATCAACGACGGCGCGTCGGCCGTGCTCATCATGTCCGGCGAGACCGCCGACCGCCTCGGCCTGCGGCCCCTCGCCCGTCTGCACAGCTTCGCCGTCACCGGGTCCGACCCGTTGCTCATGCTCACCGGTGTCATCCCGGCCACCGAGAAGGTGCTGCGCAGGGCGGGCCTCGACCTCGGCGACATCGACCTCTTCGAGGTGAACGAGGCGTTCGCCGCCGTCGTCCTCGCCTGGCAGCAGGAGACGGGCGCCGACCTGTCCAGGGTCAACGTGCACGGCGGAGCGATCGCGATCGGCCATCCGCTCGGCGCGAGCGGCACCCGGCTCACCACGACCCTCGTCCACGCGATGCGGGCCCGCGGAGCCCGCTACGCGCTGCAGACGATGTGCGAGGCGGGCGGCCTGGCCAACGCGATGATCCTGGAATCCGTCCGGCCCTAGGGTGCCGTGCCGCGCAGATGGTGGCGCTTGCGCCAGGCCACCACCGCGCCGACCAGGGCCGGCACCGCGATGAACCCCATGGCGATGAGGAAGGCCGGAGAGGTCGGCGCCGACGCGCGGGCGCCGGCGACCGCGTAGGCGGCGGTGTTCGGGATCGAGCCGAGCGCCGTCGCGAGCAGGAAGGGCAGCCAGCCCATGCGGGAGACGGCGGCGCAGTAGTTGGCGGCCCAGAACGGCACGCCCGGGAAGAGCCGGGCGACCATCATCGAACGGAAGCCGTGCCGGCTGAGCTGTCCGTCCGCCGCCTTCAGCCAGCGGGCCCGCAGCAGGGGGCGCAGCGCGTCCTGCCCGAGGATCCGGCCCAGCCCGAAGGCGACCCCCGCGCCGAGCACGGTGCCCGCCAGCGCCGTCGCGAGGCCCAGTTGGGAGCCGAACAGGGCGCCGGCCGCCAGGTTGAGCAGCGGGCGGGGCACGAACGCGACGGTGCACAGCCCGTACGCGACGCCGAACGCGAGCGCCGCCGCCGCGCCGCCGAGCTGGGGTGGCCAGCCGTCCGCGAGCAGGCGCTGCGGTTCGAAGAGCAGCACGCTCGACGCGGCGCCGGCGAGCAGGACGAGCAGCAGGGACAGGCGTGACCAGGGAGAGAGGAGCACTCTCAGACATCGGGCGGCGGGGCCGGTGCGTGCGGTGTCGAGGGCGGCGGGCGCGGCGCCGACGAGCTCAGCGGCGACGGCCAGGTCGGTGGCGACGCCGAGCTTGCCTGCGGTGGCCGGGGGAGTGGCCGTGGCGGTGCCCCCAGAGCGGTTGGTGGCATCGAGCATCCGGTGACACTAACCGACGGGTGTGTGTGATCGCCGTATGGTTCGTCTCATGGGCGTCACAGCTTCCGGAACGTCAGGTGCTCCGTTCGAGGTGCCGAACAGCGCGCTCACGGACACCCTGTTGGAGCGGCTCACGGTCGTCTACCCGGCTGCCGCGGATCCTGAGCGTGCCGCGTCGATGGGCGCGTACATGAAGGACATCGCCCCCTTCCTCGGGCTGACCACGCCCGGGCGCCGCGCCCTCTCGCGGACCGTGCTCCTGGACACCGCCCGCCCCGACGAGGGGGACTGCGCGGCGCTCGCGTTGCGCTGCTGGGAGCTGCCGGAGCGCGAATACCAGTACTTCGCCGTCGACTACCTGCGCCGTCATGTGACGCGTCTGTCCTCGGACTTCCTGCCAGTGGCCCGCCACCTCGTCGCCACCGTCTCCTGGTGGGACACGGTCGACGCGCTCGCCGCGCACGTCGTGGGCGGCCTCGTGGCCGCGGACCCCGCGCTGCGGACCGAGATGGACGCCTGGATCGAGGACGACGACCTGTGGGTCGCCCGGACAGCGCTGCTCCATCAGCTCCGCCACAAGGAGGCCACCGACGTCGAGCGGCTGTTCGCGTACTGCGTCCGCCGGTCCGGGGACACCGACTTCTTCATCCGGAAGGCGATCGGGTGGTGTCTGCGCGAGTACGCGAAGACGGACCCCCAGGCGGTACGGGACTTCGTGGCCGGGGAGCACGGCCGGCTCGCACCGCTCTCCGCGCGCGAGGCGCTCAAGAACGTCGGCCCCTGACCAACGACCGCTTTCCCGCGAACCCGGGCCCCCCGAAGCGCCGTTCACGCCACGGCACCCCGGCGCGGACGGAGGGAAAACCATTCGACGTGGGACGACGTGTGGGCGAGTATCAGTTCATGTTCCGGTACGCCTTCCTCTTCGCAGCGTCCGCAGTCGCGGATGCGCCGAAGGCTGCCGTCCCGTTCATCGCGGCAGCCGTCGACGGCGCCCGAAGCTGACCCTTCCCGGATCGTCCGGCGGACCCCGCAGGGGGAGGGTCGGCAGCTCCTGGGGGTCCCCGCTCCGGCCCGTTCGCGCCGGGGCCATCACTCAGCTCCGCTGACACTGAAGAGGCTTCGAGGTACAGCCATGCCCAAGACGGCTTACGTGCGCACCAAACCACACCTGAACATCGGCACCATAGGTCACGTCGACCACGGCAAGACCACACTGACCGCCGCCATCACCAAGGTGCTCGCTGAGCGCGGCTCCGGCACCTTCGTCCCGTTCGACCGCATCGACCGGGCGCCGGAGGAGGCCGCCCGCGGCATCACCATCAACATCGCGCACGTCGAGTACGAGACCGACACCCGGCACTACGCGCACGTGGACATGCCGGGCCACGCCGACTACGTCAAGAACATGGTCACGGGCGCGGCCCAGCTCGACGGGGCGATCCTCGTCGTGTCCGCGCTCGACGGGATCATGCCGCAGACCGCCGAACACGTGCTGCTCGCCCGGCAGGTGGGCGTCGACCACATCGTCGTGGCCCTCAACAAGGCCGACGCCGGTGACGAGGAGCTCACCGACCTCGTGGAGCTGGAGGTCCGCGAGCTGCTCTCCGCGCAGGGGTACGGCGGCGACGCGGTACCCGTCGTGCGGGTGTCCGGCCTCAAGGCCCTTGAGGGGGACCCGCGTTGGACCGCGGCCATCGACGCGCTGCTCGACGCGGTGGACACCTACGTGCCGATGCCGGAGCGCTATCTCGACGCGCCGTTCCTCATGCCCGTCGAGAACGTGCTCACCATCACCGGACGCGGAACGGTCGTCACCGGTGCCGTGGAGCGCGGCACGATCCGCGTCGGTGACCGCGTCGAGGTGCTCGGCGCGGGTGTCGACACGGTCGTCACCGGCCTGGAGACCTTCGGCAAGCCCATGGAGGAGGCGCAGGCCGGGGACAACGTGGCGCTGCTGCTGCGCGGGGTGCCCCGCGACGCGGTCCGCCGCGGGCACATCGCCGCGGCACCCGGCAGTGTCCTCCCGAGCCGTCGCTTCACGGCGCAGGTGTACGTGCTGTCGGCCCGCGAGGGCGGCCGGACGACCGCTGTCTCCACGGGGTACCGGCCGCAGTTCTACATCCGCACCGCGGACGTGGTCGGCGACGTCGACCTCGGCGAGCGGGCCGTGGCCCGGCCCGGTGACACCGTCACCATGACGGTGGAGCTCGGGCGGGACGTCCCGCTGGAGCCGGGGCTCGGTTTCGCGATCCGCGAGGGCGGCCGGACGGTCGGCGCCGGGACGGTGACGTCGCTCGGCTGACCGGCTCGGCCGCCCCCGGCCGGGCGACGGCGTTCCACCCGTGTCGCGTCGCCCGGCCGGGGCGGCGGCACGGGTGCCCGCCCGCACGACCCCGGCACCCGTTCGGTGCCGGGGTCAGGGGCGTTCCGCGGACCGGGGAGACGCGGTCGGCGTTCGACCCGCGTGACGTGGTCGGCTGCGGGCGCGGGGCACCCGGATCCGGCTGCCGGGCTCCCGGGCGGCGGGACCGGCGGCAGGCCGCACAATGGAGCCGTGGACGAGCCGATACCCGTGACGCGGGCCGTGGATCACGGGACCGCGAAGCTGATGCCCGACGTGGACCGCGAGCGGGCGTGGCTGCTGACCGTGGACGGCGCACCCCAGTCGTACGTGGACCTGGACGAGCCGACGCACCTGGAGTTCGAGTACACGCGTCGCCTCGGGCACGTACTGGACACGGTGGCGGAGCCGGGACGGGCACTGGACGTCCTGCACCTCGGGGGCGGGGCGCTCACCCTGCCCCGGTACGTCGCGGCCACCCGGCCCGGTTCACGGCAGGACGTGGTGGAGGCCGACCTGGGCCTGCTCGCGCTGATCGGAGAGCACCTGCCGCTGCCGTCCGGCACGGGCGTCACGCTGCACGGGGCGGACGCCCGGAAGTGGCTGGAAGCCGCGGCCCCCGACTCCGTGGACATCCTGATCGCCGACGTCTTCGGCGGCTCGCGCATCCCGGCCCATCTGACGTCCACCACCTACGCGCGCGCCGCCGAACGGGCCCTGCGCCCGGACGGCGTCTACCTCGCCAACCTCGCGGACGCGGCGCCCTTCGCCTTCCTCCGGTCCCAACTCGCCACGTTCTCGACGGTGTTCGACGAACTCGCCCTCATCGCCGAACCCGGGGTGCTGCGCGGCCGTCGCTTCGGGAACGCCGTGCTCGTGGCCTCCCACCGGCCCCTCGACACGGCGGCCCTGGCCCGGCGCACCGCCGCCGACGCCTTCCCCGCGCGTGTCGAACACGGCGCCGCGCTCAGGCGCTTCGTCGCCGGAGCCGCGCCCGTCGGGGACGAGGACGCGGTCCCGTCACCCGAGCCGCCCGGCGGATCCTTCGGCATCGGCTGAGAGCGTCCCGCCGGACACCTGGGCGCCTTCGGCGCCGAGCAGCGGGACACCGTCGGCAGGGGACACCGGCGTCCGCTGCGCCACCTGCCGGGTGCGCCGCGTCAGGTGACGTACGTCCGGCACGCACAGCACCGCCGCCGTGACCACCACGACCAGCACGGAGCAGCCCCACAGCGCGGACGTGCGGCCGAAGGCCTGCTCGGCGGGGCCCGCGAGCGCGGTGGCGAGCGGGACCATCGCGACCGAGCCGAACCAGTCGTACGCCGACACCCGGGAGAGCTTCTCCTCCGGGATCTCCTGGTGCAGCGCGGTCATCCACGAGACACCGAACACCTCTATCGCCAGACCGCTGACGAACATCACCGCGTACAGCGTGCCCACCGGGACGGGTACCGCGAGCGCGGCGGCGGGCGCCGCGAGCGGGAAGACGCACAGGGTGCCGGCGAGCAGCAGCCGCCGGGGCTTCCAGCGGGTCATCAGGAGGGCGCCGCCGACGGTTCCGGCGCCGAACGCGCCGAGGGCCAGCCCCCAGGGCCCCGGCCCGCCGAGGCTGTCCCGGGCGACCAGCGGACCGTAGACCGCGTCCGCGGCACCGACGACCGCGACGACCACGGAGAACTGCGCGACGATCGTCCACAGCCAGGGGCGGCCGACGAACTCGCGCCAGCCCTCACGGAGATCGGCGAGCAGACCGCCGCCGGGTTCGCGCGGCGGTATGTGGCCGACGTCAAGGAACGAACGCAGCGCGCCGGCGACGGCGAACGCCACCGCGTCCACGGCGAGCACCCAGCCCGGCCCGATCACGGCCACCAGCGCTCCGCCGAGGGCCGCTCCGCCGAGGCCCGCGCCCTGCATCGCCATCCGGAACACCGCGAACGCGCGGCCGGCCTGCTCGCCGTCGACGGAGGACATCAGCATGCCCTCGGCGGCGGGGCCGAAGAAAGCCTGTCCGGTGCCGCCGAGCGCGGACAGCAGCATCATCTGCCACAGCTGTGGGTGACCGCCGAGGACCAGGAGCGCGAAGGCGCCCTGCGAGACGCAGTTGAGGACGTTGGCGGCGACCATCACCCAATGCCGCGGCAGCCGGTCCGCGACCGCGCCGCCGATGAGCAGGAACAGGACCAGCGGCAACGTCCGCGCCGCCGCGACCAGACCGACGTCGCCGCCGTCGCCGCCGGTGGCGAGCACCGCGAACGCCGCCGCGATGAGCGCGCCCTGGCTGCCCAGGTTGGTGACGACCGCGGCGGCGGTCAGCAGGGTGTAGTTCCGTCCCGCCCAGGAAGGGCGTCGGGTGCGGCGGGGGAGGGCGGCGGCTGAGGTCACCCCGAGACTATCGCCGCCCGCCGCTCGACTTGCCAAACCGATTGCATCCGCATCGAGCGAACGCCCCGCCAGGACTTACCCCGGCCCTCAGGAGTCGGTCGGGGTGCCGTGCAGCCGGACCGTGCTGAGGATCTTCCGGACGGTCGCGTCGGGGACCTCTTCCTTGACGTCCTTCGCTCCGTAGAACGTCCACGAGACGAAGTCGCCCGCCGAGTTCTTGAAGGCGAACGTGGTCGCTTTGCCCTTCGTGTCGCACTTCCCCTTCTCGGGGACACCCGTGGAGTAGGTCGTCGCGACGCTGCCCTTGATGCCCGACGCCGTGGTGTACGTCTCGGGCTTGCCGATCTTCAGCAGCTTCTTCGAGGCGTCCTTCTGGTCGGTGTATCCGCCGAAGACCCACCACGCGGAGTCGTTGCGCGCCACGTCGGCGGTGTTCTTGGCGCCGCTCTGGCCCTTGGTGCCCGCGGCGGCCAGGGACGTGTCACTGTCGTGACCGTCCTTGTCGTCGTCGGACGTGCACCACTTCTCCTTGAGGAACGCGGGCGCGGACATGCCGATGAGCACGGAGCCGTCGCCCTTCTTGTCGTCCTCGAAGCCGATGAAGGTGCCGGGCGTCTCGACGTTCCAGTCCGCCGGAACGTCGAAGGCGGTGCCCCACTTCGGGTTCACCACGACCTTCCAGCCGGCGACCGTCGCCTTCTCCTCGTCGCCGCCGCGCGGATCGTCGTCGCTTCCGCTGACGCTCGCGCTCGGTGACGTCGAGGCGGACGCCTTGGGCGACTTGGACGCGTCACCGCCCGCGTCGTCGTCCTTGTCGCCGCCGCCCAGGACGAGGAACGCGGTGACTCCGGCGGCGATCACCACGGCGGAGGCCGCGACGATCGCGGTGATCTTGGTCTTGTTGCCTCCGCCTCCGCCCCCGCTGCCGCCGGCCGGCCGGGGTCCGCCGAGCGGCTCGGTCGGAGCGCCCCACTGCGGCTGGCCCTGCGGCGGTCCGTACGGCGGGCCGGGCTGCTGATACCCCGGCTGCTGGCCCGGCTGCTGGTAGCCGGGCTGCTGGTAGGGATTCGGCTGCTGGTACCCCGGCTGCTGGTACGGGTTCTGGTCCTGCGGGTTCTGCTCGCCCCCGGGCGGCTGCTGTCCTGGCCACATGGCCGGTAACGATAGAGGGGTCGGAGACCCGAGTGCCATGGCGGTCCCCGAAAGGGCCGGGTCGCCACGGTACTTGCCCCCTTTGGTCCCGGCTTGCGACCGGCGGCGAGGTCTCCGGGTCGCGCGCGCCCGGTGTGCCGGCCGGAGCCGGTGGCGGGCGGCGGGCTGGTCAATGTTTGCTACCCATGGGTAACATCGAGCCATGAGCGCAGACCAGATGACGATCGGCGAGATGCTCGCCGCGACCGTGCCGATGGCCCGGACCCTGAACCTCGAGTTCGTCGAGACCTCTCCGGAGAAGGCCGTCGTGGCGCTCCCGGACCAGGGCGACTTCCACAACCACGTCGGCGGACCGCACGCGGGCGCCATGTTCACGCTGGGGGAGTCGGCCAGCGGGGCGATCGTCCTGGCCGCCTTCGGTGACCAGCTCTCGCGCGCCGTGCCGCTCGCCGTGAGCGCAGAGATCGCGTACAAGAAGCTCGCGATGGGCCCCGTCACCGCCACCGCGACGCTCGGCCGGCCCGCCGCCGAGGTCGTGGCCGAACTCGACGCGGGCCGGCGCCCCGAGTTCCCGGTCGCCATCGCCATCCAGCGCGCCGACGGCGCCGTGACCGGCGAGATGACCGTCGTGTGGACACTCCGTCCCAACGGCTGAGCCGCACTTTTCGCACCGGGCCCTGATCGGGGAGTACGACCCGATCGGGGCCCGCGGTCGTTCCCGGGCCCTGCTGTTCAGGCCGTGGGGCCGGATCCGACCGTGACGGCCGGCAGGGCGACCCCGGTGAGCCGTTCGGCCTCGGTCCACAGGCGGGCGTTGGTCCCGGGGTCGAGCGCCCGGCGGGTGACGCGGGCCGCGACCGTCGGGCCGACGAGGCCGAACCGGCCGCCCGGACCGTAGTAGCCGCCGGCCACCGCGTCGGGGCTGGTGGCCGCGTGCAGGAGCGGCTCGGTGCCCTCCTCGACCTGCTGCTTGGGCAGGAAGTCCAGCGCGTTGAGCAGGGACCGCTTCGGCTTGTCCCGACCGAGACTCGCGCCCGCCGTCTGGAGGTTGGTGACGGTGTAGCCGGGGTGGGCGCCGGTGCTCAGCAGGTTCCAGCCGCGCTCGGCGGCGACGGCCGCGAGCTGCCGGGTCAGGATGAGGTCGGCCAGTTTCGACTGGGCGTAGGACCGGTTGGCGCTGTAGCGGCGGCGCTCCCACTGGAGGTCCGAGAAGTCGATCCGGCCGTAGTTGGCCGTGCCGCTGCTCATCGTGGCGACGCGCGGGGCGCCCGCGTCGAGCAGGGCGGGCAGCAGCCGCACGGTGAGCGCGAACGGGCCCAGGAAGTTGCTGCCCATCTGGAGCTCGAACCCGTCCGCCGTGGTCATCCGGGTCGGTGGCGCCATCACGCCCGCGTTGTTGACCAGCAGGTCGAGCGGGGTGCCGTCGGCCAGGATCCCGTCCGTGAACTCCTCGACCGTCGCGAGGTCGGCGAGGTCGACGCGGCGCACGTCGAGCCGGGCCCGCGGATGGCGGGCGAGGATCTCGGCGCGGGCCTGCTCGCCCTTGGCGACCGTGCGCACGGCCATGATCACGTGTGCCCCTGCGGCGGCGAGCCGTCGGGTGGCCTCCTTGCCGGTGCCGCTGTTGGCCCCCGTGACCACGACGAGCTTCCCGGTCAGGTCCGGCACGGTGTACATGAGAACTCCCTCGGCAGGTTCAAAAGACCAGCGGTCTTTTCTGTCCTTCGAACGTAGCAGACCGATGGTCTGATAACAACAGACCGGGGGTCTGTAGCCTGGGGCCATGAGTACGCCCTTCCAGCGCGCCCGCAGCGAGGAACAGCGCGCCGTGCGCAAGCAGGCCATCCTCGACACCGCCGCCGCGATGCTGGCCGAGATGCCGGTCGCCCGGCTGAGCCTCAACGAGCTGAGTCGTCGCGTCGGGCTCGCGAAGTCGAACGTGCTGCGCTACTTCGAGTCCCGCGAGGCCGTGCTGCTCGAACTCCTCGACGCCGCCGAGCGCGAGTGGCTGGCGGGACTGGAGGGGGAGTTCGGTGAGGCCGTCGACGGGGACGCCTCCCTGGCCGAGCGCGGCGACCGGGTGGCCGGTGTGCTCGCGGCGTCCCTCGCGGCGCGCCCCGTTCTGTGCGATCTGATCAGCGCGCAGGCAGCCGTCCTCGAACGCAACGTCTCGCCCGTCGTCGCCGCCGAGTACAAGCACACCGCGATCGCCAACGTCGGTCTGCTCGCCCGGCTGGTGCACGCGCGCGTGCCCGAACTGGGCGACCGTGACGCCGGACGGTTCGCCGCCGCCACCATCATGGTCGCCGGAGCGGCCTGGACGCACTCGCAGCCCTCCGCCGCGATGCTCGCCGCCTACGAGGCCGACCCCCGACTGGCCGCCCTGCGGCTCGACTTCACCGAGGTCCTGCGCGAGATGCTCGCGGTCGTCGTCGCGGGCCTGCTCGCCCGTGCGGCACGCGACGACGCCGACTCCGCGCCCGGAGCCTGACCGGCCCGCCCCTGTCCCGCCCGGGCAGGGCGCGGTCCGGCGGACCGCACTCCTTCGGTTCTTGTCCGACTGCCCGCTGTTTCTGTTCACTTCATTGACACGAGTCACCTCGGGTCATAGTTTTCGCGCCGTACCCACGGTGTCTGACGGCCGGTCAAGTCGGCTTCTGGGCAACCGCGTTCAAGGACCGAACGCGACGGCCGCCGGCACCCGTACACGCGGACCACGACGACGTGCCCGCGCACCGAAGGAGTGACGGCTCATGTCCCACACCTTTTCCCGGCGATCGGCCCTGCGACTGGTCGGCGGCGCCGTGGCGGTCGCCGCGGCCACCACCGCTCCCGGCTTCGTCCCCGGCGCCCACGCGGAACCCGGACCGGGCGCGGGCCCGCGCGTCGAGGGCCTGATCCGCAGACTCACGCTCGACGAGAAGATCTCCCTCCTGCACGGCGCGACCGACCCCGAGTCGCTCGGCCAGGCCGGCTTCGTCCCCGGCGTCCCCCGCCTCGGCATCCCCTCCCTGCGTCTCGCCGACGGTCCGGCGGGCGTCCGTGTCACCCGGCACGCGACGGCCCTGCCCGCCCCCGTCCTGCTGGCCTCCGCCTTCGACCCGGCACTGGCCCGCCGCTACGGCCAGGTCATCGGACGCGAAGGGCGCGCCCTCGGCCAGGACGTCCTGCTCTCCCCGATGGTCAACCTCATCCGGGCCCCGTACGCGGGCCGCAACTTCGAGACCTTCAGCGAGGACCCGCTGCTCGCCGCGGACCTGGTCGCCGCCGAGATCCGGGGCATCCAGGGCGAGGGACTCATCGCCACCGTCAAGCACTTCGCGCTGAACAACCAGGAGAAGGACCGCCAGTCCGTCGACGTCGTCGTGGACGAGCAGACCCTGCACGAGGTCGAACTCCGCGGCTTCGAGGCCGCCGTCGACGCCGGCACCGGCGCGGTCATGGGCGCCTACAACAAGGTCGACGGCACCTACGCCTGCGAGAACCGGCCGCTCCTGACCGGCATCCTGCGCGAGCGGTGGGGCTTCGACGGCTGGGTGATGACCGACTGGTTCGCCGCCCACAGCACCGCCGCCGCGATCACCGCGGGCCTCGACATGGAGATGCCCGACGGCACCTACTTCGGCGCGGCCCTGAAGTCCGCGGTCCGGAGCGGCGGCGTGGCCGAGGCGTACGTGGACCGCGCCGTGCGCCGGATCCTCGGGGTGATGGACCGCTTCGGCCTGCTCGACGGGAGCGCTCCGGCCCGCCCGGCCCGCGACGCGAAAGCGGGCGCGGCCGTGGCCCTGGAGGTCGCCACGGCCGGAGCCACCCTGCTCCGCAACGAGCACCACGCGCTGCCCTTCACCGGCGCCGCGGCACGCGACATCGCCGTCGTCGGGCCCACCGGCATGCTGCCCTTCGTCAGCGGCGGCGGCAGCGCGCACGTGGTGCCCGACCACGCCGACAGTCCGCTCGACGCCATCAGGGCCCGCGCCGGACGCGGCGCCCGCGTCTCCTACGCGCTGGGCGAGGACCTGTTCGGCAAGGCCGTCCCCGCGAGCGCGCTGAGCCCGGCGCTCACCACCGAGGGGCAGAACGTCCCCGCGGGACAGGCGTGGTCGTACGACGGAACCCTCACCGTCGCCGAGGCCGACGAGTGGACGCTGGTCATCCACTACTCGGGCGAACGCCCCAAGGTCCTTCTCGACGGCCAGGACCTCTTCCCCGTGGCACCCGGTTACGGGGAGTACTTCTCCGGCGGCCTGGTCTCCGCAGCACCCGACGGCCTGGCGGTCCGGCGCGCGACCCTGAACCTTGCCGCGGGTGCACACACGCTGAAGATCACCGCCGACGGGGGAACCGCCGGGCAGGTCTTCCGGCTGCGGCGCGTCACCGGCGCCACCCGCGCCCAGGACGTCGCCGAAGCCGTCCGCGCTGCGCGGGCCGCCCACAGTGTCGTCCTGTTCGCCTACGAGGACGCCACCGAGGGCCTGGACCGCACGACCATCGCCCTCCCCGGGCACCAGGAACACCTCATCGAGGCGGTGTCGGCGGCGAACCCGCGCACCACCGTCGTCCTCAACACCTCGTCCTCCACGTCCATGCCGTGGCTGCGCCGCACCGCGGCCGTGCTCCAGATGTACTACCCGGGCCAGGAGGGCGCCGCCGCCACCACCGCCGTCCTGTTCGGCGACCGCGATCCCGGGGGCCGGCTCACCCAGTCCTTCGCCGTCGACGACGACCACCACCCCGTGGCCGGCGACCCGCGCCGCTACCCGGGCGTCGACGGCACCGAGGAGTACTCCGAGGGCATCCACGCCGGATACCGCTGGTACGACGCCGAGGGCGTGCGCCCGCTCTTCCCGTTCGGCCACGGACTCTCGTACACGTCCTTCGCCTACGACGACGTCCGTGTCCGGCAGGACCGGCGCGGGCTGCGGGTCGAGTTCACGGTGCGCAACACCGGGCGGCGCGACGGCATCGAGGTGGCGCAGGTCTACGTCGGGCCCTCACCCCGGCTCGAACTCGACCAGGCGGTGCGGGCGTTGGGCGGCTACCGGCGGCTCGCGCTGCGCGCGGGGGAGCGGCGACGGGTCACCGTGCGGGTCGCGGCACGCACCCTCTCCTCCTGGGACCCGAAGAAGCACGGCTGGGTGCTCGGAACCGGGCACCGGACCGTCTGGGTCGGGGCGTCCTCGCGCGACCTGCGGCTCAGGACCACCGCGGAGGTGCGTGCCTGACCCGGAGCCGGTGCGCCGCGGGCCCGTCCCGCCGTCCGGTCGCCCGCGCCGCCCCTGCCCCGCGCCGGCGGGCCGGGGCGGCTGTCGGGTCCGCACGACCGGACCCCGGTCCGGAGCGACCAGGTAGGCTTCCGGGCGTGCGCTCCGGGGGAAGCGCGCGCCGGGTGACCGAGCGAGACGCAGCCGCCCGAGTCAGGCACAGCTCAACGGGAGGAACCGGCGTTGCACGTCCAGGAGTGGCTCGAGACGGTGCCCGCGGTCAGTATCTACGCGCTCGTGGCCCTGGTCATCGGCGTGGAGAGCCTGGGCATCCCGTTGCCCGGAGAGATCGTCCTCGTCTCGGCGGCCCTGCTCTCCTCGCAGCACGCCGGCATCAACCCCGTCATCCTCGGAGCCTGCGCCACCCTCGGCGCGATCGTCGGCGACTCCATCGGGTACGCGATCGGCCGCAAGGGCGGGCGCCCCCTGCTCGCCTGGCTCGGCGCGAAGTTCCCCCGGCACTTCAGCGAGGGCCATGTGGCCACCGCCGAGCGGTCGTTCCAGAAGTGGGGCATGTGGGCCGTGTTCTTCGGCCGCTTCATCGCCCTGCTGCGGATCTTCGCGGGCCCGCTCGCGGGTGTCCTGCACATGCCGTACTGGAAGTTCCTGATCGCCAACGTCCTCGGCGGCATCGTCTGGGCGGGCGGCACCACCGCCGTCATCTACTACGTCGGTGTCGTCGCGGAAGCCTGGCTGAAGCGCTTCTCGTGGCTGGGTCTGGTCCTGGCGGTGCTCATCGGTCTCGGCTCGATGCTGATCGTCCGCCGCAGGGCGAACAAGGCGTCGGCGGAGCACGAGGCGGCGGAGCCGGAGCCCGTCCCCGCCGCCGACTAGCAGCCCGCCTCCCGGGTGGGACCGCCTACGCGTGGATCCCGCGGTGCGCCTTGGCCAGTTCCACGTACAGCGTGCCGTTCAGGGTGATGCCCTCGCGCTCCTCGTCGGTGAGCTGACGCCTGACCTTGGCGGGCACCCCCGCGACCAGTGAGCCCGGCGGGACCTGCATGCCCTGCGGCACCAGCGCCTGCGCGGCGACCAGCGAACCGGCCCCGATCACGGCCCCGTTGAGCACCGTGGCGCCCATGCCGATCAGACAGTCGTCCTCGACGGTCGCGCCGTGGAGCACGGCGTTGTGGCCGATGGAGACCCGCTCCCCGACGGTGATGGGGAAACCGGGGTCCACGTGGAGGCTGCAGTTGTCCTGCACGTTGCTGTCCGCGCCGATGACGATCGGCCCGCAGTCGGCCCGCAGCACCGCGCCGTACCAGGCGCTCGCGCCCGCGTGCAGCGTGACGTCCCCGATGACCACCGAGGTGGGCGACACGAACGCCTCCTCGTCGACCTGCGGGTCCTTGCCGCCGATTCCCTTGATCAGCGCCTGCTGAGTCGTCACCGTGTCACCGTCTCGTCGTCTCGTCGGTTGTCGTCGCACGGCCGGTGGCACCGGCCGCACCGGCACCGTATGCCATCGCCTCCGCCCCCGGTGGGGCGAAGATCACAGCGGTGCGACGGCGTCCGCGTACCCCGCGCTGAGTACCGTGAGCGGGTGCCCAGGAGCAAGAACACGTTCTCATCATGGCGGCGACGTCTCGCGCAGCGCGCCGTCCACGCGGGCTGGGCCTGGGCGCAGCGCACGGGTGCCGTCACGGCCGAACACCCGGGGCGGTTCCGCTTCGGCGCCATCGGGCCGAGCACCCGGCTGGCCTTCCCGCTCGGCACGGTCTTCGGGGAACCCTGGATCCATCTCGGCTCGCACTGCATCGTCGCCGAACAGGTCACGCTGACCGCGGGTCTGATGCCCGACCTCGACCTCGGCCCCGAGCCGATCCTGCGCGTCGGGGACGGTGTCGTGCTCGGCCGCGGCAGCCACGTCATCGCGGACACGACCGTCACGATCGGCAGCGACTGCTACTTCGGGCCCTACGTGTACGTCACGTCCACGAACCACTCGTACGACGATCCGCACCAGCCCATCGGCCGGCAGTGGCCCCGGATGGAGCCCGTGGAGATCGGCCCTGGCTGCTGGATCGGGACCGGGGCGGTGATCCTGCCCGGTGCGCTGATCGGCCGGAACGTCGTGGTGGCGGCCGGCGCGGTCGTACGGGGCACGGTGCCCGACCATTCCGTGGTCGCCGGGGCGCCCGCGCGCGTCGTCCGGAGCTGGGACCCCGTGGCCGGATGGCAGCCGCCGCTGCGGACGCCGCCGCCGGTGCCGATCCCCGACGGGGTGACCCCGGACCAGTTGTCGGCGCTCTCGGGGCTCGACGAGGAGACGGCCGCGCGCCTCGCCGCGCTGGACCCCGACACGGCGGACGCCTCCGGTGACGTACCCGTGCAGACCGGGGACGTCCGCGCCGAGTCCTGACCCGCGCGGTCCACACCCGGCCCGCGGATCAGCCCGTCGCCAGCAGAACCGTGCCGACCAGGGCGAGTCCCGCTCCGGCGGCCTGCACGGCACGCAGCCGCTCACGCAGGAGGCCGCGCGCGGCCAGAGCCGTGACCACCGGGTAGAGCGAGGCGAGGACGGCGGCCACGGTGACCGGGCCGTGCTGGGCGGCCACCGAGTACGTGCCGTTGGCCGCGACGTCGGCGAGGCCCACGAAGGCGAGCGCGGGCACGGACGCCCAGGGGAAGCCGCCCTCGGGAAGGGCCGACGCCCCGCGTCGCACGGAGACGGCCAGGGCCGCGCCGCCGGTCACGACGTTCGTCACGCGCTGCACGAACAGGGCCAGGAACAGTCCGGTGACCGACGAGGACGCCTCCGCGATGAGCGCGAACACCGTGCCGAACCCGGCGGCCGCGATCAGCGTGAGGAGGATCGCCCGCCGCTGCACGGGCGCCCCGCGCAGCTGTGGCCCGCCCGCGAGCACGACCCCCGACACGGCGACGGCGATGCCCGCGACCTGCAGCAGTCCGGGACGCTCGCCGAGGAAGAGGCCCACGCCGATCGGGACGGCGACGGCCAGCGAGCCCAGCGGGGAGACCACACCCATCGGGCCGAGCGCGAGCGCCTTGTAGAAGGAGAGCAGGGCGACCGGACCGACCAGGCCAGCCGCGAAGGCGAACCACAGCTGCGGTCCCGCCGCGCTCCAGGCACCGGTGACCAGCACGATCGCGCCGAGTACCACCGCCGCGATCGACTGGGAGACCACCACCACCGTGAGGGCGGGCGTGCGGCGGGTCAGCAGGCCTCCCCCGAAGTCCGCCAGACCCCACAGGAGGCTGGTGGCCAGGGCGAAGAGTGCTGTCACGGGGGCCTCGCAGTACAGTTCGGTGGACGATCAGGTGCACCACACGATAGTTCACCTGGTTGAACTCTGTCATTCAAAATATTGGACGGAATGTGTCGGATCTCGACCTGCTGACTCAGTCCCTGGGGCGCAACGTCAGACGCTGGCGCGCCGAGCGCGGCTTCACCCTGGAAGCGCTCGCCGCCCGCGCCGGAGTCAGTCGCGGCATGCTCATCCAGATCGAGCAGGCCAGAACCAACCCCAGCCTCGGCACCGTCGTCAAGATCGGCGACGCGCTCGGGGTCAGCATCACCACCCTGCTCGACTACGAACAGGGGCCCCGCGTCCGGATCGTCCCGGTCGAACAGGCCGTACGCCTGTGGCACACCGACGCCGGCAGCTACAACCGGCTGCTGGCCGGGACCGAGGCCCCCGGCCCGCTGGAGATGTGGGACTGGCGGCTCATGCCGGGCGACGGCAGCCCCTCCGACCCGCACCCCGCCGGCACCGTCGAACTCGTGCACGTCCTCGCGGGCGAGATGACACTGACCGTGGACGGTGTCGAACACCGCGTCCCCGAGGGCGCGAGCGCGTCCTTCGAGGCCAACACCCCTCACACGTACGCCAACAAGGGCGAGGTCCCGGTCGACATGGTGATGGCCGTGTCGGTCCCGCTGGTCCACTGAGCCGCCGGGCGCCCGGTCCCCGTTCGCCGGGCGGACACTCCCGCGAGGCCGGTCCGTACGGCTGTTAGCGTGCCGTCATGCGCGCACCGATCGGACACTTCGACCACGCCGTCCCCGCCCCCGACTGCCTGGACGAACTCACCCGCCCCGTCGCCGACGCCGTACGCGGCTGGCGCGGAGCCACCCCCGCCGAGCAGATCGTCCACGTCGACACGAACCCCGAATGGGCCGACACCGCCACCTTCGTCGAGCACTACGGCAAGGAGCTGCTCGACCGGTCCGCCAACTGTGTGGTCGTCGCCGGCAAGCGCGGCGGTGAGACGACCCTCGCCGCCTGCGTCGTCCTGTCCGCCACCCGCGTCGACGTCAACGGCGTCGTGCGCCGCCAACTCGGAGCGCGCAAGGCCTCGTTCGCCCCGACGGACACGGCGACCGGTGAGACCGGCATGGAGTACGGCGGCATCACCCCCATCGGACTACCCGCCGAATGGCCGGTGTTGGTGGACGCGGCCGTCGTCGCGCTGCCGTACGTCCTCGTGGGCAGTGGGCGCCGGCGCGGCAAACTCCTCGTACCGGGAGCCGCGTTCGCGGAGCTGCCGAACGCGGTGGTGCTGGAGGGTCTGGGCCTCGTCTGACCCCTCCGCCGGGGAACGGAGGCCGTCATCGGCCTCCGTGCCCCGCCGGGGCTCGTTCAGGCGGTGACGTGATGTGCCAGCCGCCCGTGCGGGTCCGCCTCGCCGGGCAGCGGCGCCGGGTCGGCGTGGACGAGGGCGGCGGTCAGCTTCGGGACCGCGTGCAGCAGGGCGTGCTCGGCCTCGACGGCGATGGCGTGGGCCCGGCGCACGGTCGCCTCGCCGTCCACCACCACCGCCACCTCCGCGCGCAGCCGGTGCCCGATCCAGCGCAGCCGCAGCTCGCCCACGTCGCGCACACCCGCCACGTCCCGCAGTGCGCGTTCGGCGCGGTCCACCAACTCCGGTTCCACGGCGTCCATCACGCGCCGGAACACCTCACGGGCCGCGTCCCGCAGCACCACCAGGATGGCCACCGTGATCGCCAACCCCACCAACGGGTCGGCGAGTTGCCAGCCCAGGGCCGAGCCGCCCGCACCCGCCAGCACCGCCAGCGAGGTGAACGCGTCGGTACGGGCGTGGAGTCCGTCCGCCACCAGCGCCGCCGAGCCGATCTCGCGGCCGACCCGGATCCGGTGCCGGGCGACCCACTCGTTCCCGGCGAAGCCGATGAGCGCGGCGGCCGCCACCACCGGAAGGTGTCGCACGGGGTGCGGATCGAGCAGGCGGCCGACGGCTGCCCAGGCCGCGAAGCCCGCGGACGCGGCGATCGTCAGCACGATCACGATGCCCGCGAGGTCCTCGGCCCGTCCGTAGCCGTAGGTGAAACGCCGGGTCGCCGCACGACGGCCCAGCACGAACGCGATCCCGAGCGGTACGGCCGTCAGCGCGTCGGCCGCGTTGTGCACGGTGTCGCCGAGCAGGGCGACCGACCCCGTCAGCACCACGACGACCGCCTGAGCCAACGCCGTTGTGCCGAGCACGGCCAGCGACACCCACAGCGCGCGCATGCCGCGGGCCGACGACTCCAGCGCGGCGTCGACACGGTCGGCCGTGTCGTGGGAGTGCGGGGCGAGCCGATGGCGCAGCCGGCGGATCAGGCCGGGGGACCGGTCGCCGGCCGGGTGACGGTGGCCTACGTGGTCGTGATCGCCGTGCGGGTGAGCGTGCTCGGTCCGGTCCTGATCGCCGTGCGGATGTGGACGCGGATGCGGCTGCCGGTGCTCGGTGCGGTCGGGATCGCCCGCGGTGCGACGGTGATGGCCGTGGTGGTCGTCCCCGTGCGCGTGGTGGCGGTGGCCGGCGCCGTGATCGTCGTGGTGGCCGTCCTCGTGACGGTGCCGGTCGTGCACGGGCGTCCCCTTCCGGTGCGCGGGAGTGGACGCACGGCGCCCACGACGCCATTATGTGCGTATGAGCGCACGCATGCACCTATCACCTGCGCACGATGCGCACCCGCGCAGCCCCGGCGAGGAACAGTTCGAGCTCGCGGCCGAACTCCTGGCCCTGCTCGGCGACCGCACGCGCCTGGCGCTGCTGCACGCGCTGGCCGACGGCGAGGCGGACGTCACCACGCTGACCGAGGGCTGCGGGGCCGCCCGCCCCGCGGTCAGTCAGCACCTGGCCCGGCTCCGTCTCGCCGGGCTGGTGAACACCCGCAAGGACGGCCGCAGGGTGATCTACTCGCTCGGCGACGGCCATCTGCGCCGGGTGGTCGACGAGGCGCTGAGCCTGGCCGACCACCGGCTGTCCGACCGTCCCGCGCACGACTGAATCCGCGCGTCGGCCCGGAACTCAGGACGCCGCGGGACCACCCGGGGGCGCCGTGTCGTCCTCGCCCTCCTCCATCAGGTTCGCCGCCGCGCCCACGATGCTCGGGTCGGGCAGGCCGACGACCTCCTCGTCCTTGTCGGCGTAGGCGAACCGTGCCAGCACACTGCGCATCGCCTCGACGCGGGCCCGCTTCTTGTCGTTGCTCTTCACCACCGTCCAGGGCGCCTGCTCGGTGTCCGTCTCGCGGAACATGGCGACCTTGGCGGCGGTGTAGTCGTCCCAGCGGTCCAGCGAGGCCAGGTCCATGGGACTGAGCTTCCACTGCCGCACCGGATCGACCTGACGGATCGTGAACCGGGTGCGCTGCTCGCCCTGGGAGACCGAGAACCAGAACTTGATCAGATCCACGCCGTCGTCGACGAGCATCCGCTCGAACGCGGGCGTCTGCCGCATGAAGCGCCGGTACTCGTCGTCGCCGCAGAAGCCCATCACCCGCTCCACGCCGGCCCGGTTGTACCAGGACCGGTCGAACATCACGATCTCGCCCGCCGTCGGCAGATGCTCGACGTACCGCTGGAAGTACCACTGACCTCGTTCCCGCTCGGTGGGCTTCTCCAGGGCGACCACCCGCGCGCCGCGCGGGTTGAGATGCTCGGTGAAGCGCTTGATCGTGCCGCCCTTGCCGGCCGCGTCACGCCCCTCGAAGACGATGACGAGCCGCCGTCCCGTCTCCTTGATCCAGCTCTGCAGCTTCAGCAGTTCTATCTGCTGGAGCCGCTTGTGCCAGTCGTACTCCTTGCGCTCCATGCGCTGTTCGTACGGGTAGTTCTCCCGCCAGGTGTCGACCGTGCTGCCGTCCGGCCGGATCAGTACCGGGTCGTCGTGGTCGGTGTAGTCGACCCGCATGCCTGCCAGCAGTTCCGTCATCCGGCCCTCCCTCTCTCGTGGTGCGCGTACCCCGTCGACCCGGTTCTTCCCGCAGGTCAGTGGAACTGCGGCACGATCAGATAGATCCCGTACGCCACCACGGCCGCGCAGGCCAGGAAGCAGAGCCCTGCCTGGGCGATCCCCAGGGCGCCGCCGCCGGAGGTGCCGGTGTCGCCTTCGCGAGCGGCCTCGACCCGGGCGAGCCCGAGCACGCCGAGGGCGAAGACGACGACCACGGCCACGGTGACTCCCGTGCTCACCGCGGCGACCTCGCCGAGTGCGGTCCAGTCGAGATGCATGTCCGGAACTCTCCCTGACTCAGGCGGCCGAGCCGACGCCGGCCGGCGACGCCGTGCGGACGGAGACCTCGTGGTGGTCGTTGACGTTCGAGGCGTGCACCGGGTTGCGGCGCGAGGCGGCCACGATGAACGCGGCGACTGCCGCCGCGACGAGCGCGATCACCACGGTGCCGAAGGTCCCGCCGTGCTTCACCACGCTCGCCGACACACCGCCGACGAACGCGGCGGCCGGCAGGGTCACCAGCCAGGCGACCGCCATCCGCCCCGCCGTGCCCCAGCGCACCTCGGCCAGCCGCCTGCCCAGCCCGGCGCCGAGGATGCCGCCCGAGCAGACCTGGGTGGTGGAGAGCGCGAAACCGAGGTGGGCGGAGGTGAGGATCACGGTCGTGGAGGCGGCCTCGGCCGCGAATCCCTGCGGGGACTGGATGTCCGTGAGGCCCTTGCCCATGGTCCGGATGATCCGCCAGCCGCCGATGTAGGTGCCGAGCCCGATCGCCAGACCCGCCGACGCGATGACCCAGACCGGCGGGCCCGCGTCGTGGCCGAGCGCACCCGCCGAGATCAGGGTCAGCGTGATGACCCCCATCGTCTTCTGCGCGTCGTTCGTCCCGTGGGCCAGCGACACCAGCGAGGCGGAGGCGATCTGGCCGAGCCGGAAGCCCTTGGTCACCGACTTCTCGCGGGCCCGGGCGGTGATCCGGTACGCGAGGTACGTGGCCAGCAGGGCGGCGACACCCGCGACGACCGGCGAGGCCACCGCCGGGATCAGGATCTTCTCGAGCACCTTGTCGAAGTGGACGCCTTTCGCGCCCGCCCCCACCCACACCGCGCCGATGAGCCCGCCGAACAGGGCGTGGGAGGAACTGGACGGAAGCCCGAGCAGCCACGTCAGCAGGTTCCACAGGATCGCCCCGACCAGTCCCGCGAAGATCATGCCGGGGGTCACGAGGGTGTCGTCGACGATCCCGCCGGAGATCGTCTTGGCGACCTCGGTGGACAGGAACGCGCCGCCCACGTTCAGAACACCACTGATGAGGACGGCAGTTCTGGGCTTGAGCGCACCCGTGGCGATGGATGTGGCCATCGCGTTCGCCGTGTCATGGAATCCGTTGGTGAAATCGAAGGCCAGAGCCGTGACGATGACGACCGCCACGAGGAACGTGATGTGGTCCATCCCTCGATGAAAGCAATCGGAGGCGTACGCAGGGAGAACCGGAGGCAAAGCGCACGCATGGCCGAGTCGAGATGGACGTGCGTTCACGACGTTTCGGACGGCGTCCACCCGTGCGGACGTCGCTGACGGGCCGTCAAACCGCTTGCCCGCCGACGGATGTGCTGATCAGGATGACGGTCATGCCGACCTTCGCCGCACCCGACGGAACCCGACTCGCCCACCACAGCAGGGGCGAGGGCGCGCCGCTGCTCTGTCTGCCCGGCGGGCCGATGCGCGCCTCCGCCTACCTCGGTGACCTCGGAGGGCTGACACGCCACCGCCGGCTGTGCCTCCTCGACCTGCGGGGGACCGGCGCCTCGGACCGCCCGGCCGACCCGGCGACATACCGCTGCGACCGCCAGGTCGACGACGTGGAGGCGTTCCGGACGCGCCTCGGACTCGACCGGGTCGACCTGCTCGCCCACTCGGCGGGCGGCGACCTGGCCCTCCTGTACGCGGTCCGGTACCCCGGGCGCGTCCGCTGCCTCACCCTCGTCACCGCCCGGGCGCGAACGCTCGGTGTCGACTTCACGCCGGAGCATCGGACGGAGGGGGCAGCGCTCCGCTCGGGGGAACCGTGGTTCGAGGGCGCGCACGAGGCGTACGCGCGGATCTGGGCCGGCACCGCGAGCGATGCCGACTTCGACGCGGCCACCCCGTTCTTCTACGGCCGTTGGGACGCGGCCGCACGCGCGCACGCGGCGACCGACGTCGACCAGACCAACGAGGAGGCCGCCGACGGCTACGCGACGCCGGAAGCCTTCCGGCCCGTTGTCGCCCGGTCGGTGGTCGCCGCCTGGAACGTGCGGGTGCTGCTCGTCTCGGGTGCCCTGGACAGCGGCCCGCTGCCGCGCGTCGCCGCGACCGTCGCGGACCTCTTCGCGCACGCCGAGTCGGCCGTCCTGCCGGGGGCGGGGCACTTCCCCTGGCTCGACGATCCGCGGCTCTTCACGGACACGGTCGAGGGATTCCTCGGCAGTCAGGATTGAGTGGAACGGTCTCACCGGAACTCCCGGAGACGGGTCCGTGGGAGGGCCGAAGGAAGTGAACCGGCCCTAGGCCAGGCGTAGATCGACCCATTGCGCCGTCTCGCCCGGCAGGACGTACCGATCGATCTCCACGAACCCGTGGTGTCGGGCGAAGCGCAGTCCTGCCTCGTTGGCCGCCAGGACGACCGTCTCGATCGTCCCGGCGTCCAGCGCCCGGGCCTCCTCCAGGCCGCGCGCGTACAGCTCCTCGCCGAAGCCCCGTCCGCGGTGCTCGGCCAGCACGCGCGCGATGACGGTCGCCGTCCCGCGGTCCCCGGCCGGCGGACGAACGGTCGTGCAGCCCACCAGGACGTCACCGAGGTAGGCGACCTCCAGACGGTTGCGCCGGACCCGCTCCCGCACCTCGTCGAGCGACAGGGCCGCGGGAGGGACGATCACGTTGTGGACGTGCTGCCAGTCCGTGAGACGGGCGTCGTCGTCGGGCTTCTCGATACGAAGTCTGGGCACCGGAGCAGGAAACCCTCACGGGCCGTCCGGCGTCAACGGCGTTCGCGGGCAAGGCCGTCCGGACGGCGCCGGGGCGGTCGCGCCGGCCGGTTCAGCCCAGACGCGGGATCTCGATCGCGGGGCAGCGGTCCATCACCATGTCGAGCCCGGCGGCGCGCGCCCGCTCGTAGGCCCTCTCGTCGATCACGTCGAGCTGGAACCACACGCCCTTGGCCCCGATGGTGACGGCCTCGTCCGCGACCGGACCGGCCAGCCCGCTGTTGACGAAGACGTCGACGACATCGACCTCGAAGGGGATGTCCGCCAGCGAGGCGTACCCCTTCTCCCCGTGGACCGTCTCGGCCTTCGGGTGCACCGGGACGATCCGCTTGCCGAAGCGCTGGAGGACGTCGGCGACGCCGTAGGCCGCGCGGTGCTGGTTCGAGGAGAGCCCGACGATCGCCCAGGTGTCGCCCAGCTCGGTGAGGATCTTGCGGATCGTTGCCTGGTCGCCGTACACGCTCGGCCTCCTCGTGGGTCCCTGAGTGGGTCCCTGACATGAGTGCTCGGCCGTCCGGCCGCTCACCAGGGACAACGGCTCGCGTCACGCGGTGATTCCCGCCGGTTCCCAGCGGTTCGCCCTGTCGTCGCCCGGACGTCCAAGAAGCTGCCGAACGTGGTGCGGCCCGGCACCGGAAGGCCTCGCGACCGGGAGCGTCTGTCCGGAATGGCTCCCACCTCCCCGCCCCCGGCCGCCCACCCGCCTAGGCTCAGCTCGTGCTCCGTATCCTCGACGCCCGTACGGGCGAACTCATCGACGCCGCCCGCGCCCGCCGCGGTCTGGTCCGGGTCCACGCGCGCGTGGACACGTTCGACGCCACGGCGCTGCGGGTGCTGGTCTGCGCCGACGTCCTGGTGCGGGCCCTGGAGGTCGGCAGCAACCCCGTGTGGGCGACGCTGACGTCGGCCGAGGATCCTGCGGACGCGGACAGGCTGCGGGAGAGCGCGGCCGGACTCGGCATCAGGCCCTTCGAGGAGCATCACGACACCGGGACGGGACCGGTGGCGACCCAGACCGTCGAGGCGCGCGCCACCGGCGGCACCCCGACGGACGCCGTCCGGTTCGAGGTGGCGCCGGTCGACACCGACGGAGGCCCGGTTCCCGTTCCCGCCGACCCCACCGTCCTGCGGCTGGCGCTGCTCGCGCCCCGCAGGGACCAGCCGCTGCGTCTCGACGCGGCAACGCTGGCCGACGCCGAGGGCACGCTCAAGCGCTGGCGCGGCGCCGTCGCCGGCTGGGCCACCCGGCCGTCCAAGGCCGTCCCCGACGACGTACGCCTGCGGCTGCGCACAGCCTGGGAGGACGACCTGGACATCCCCGCCGTGCTGGACGTGCTGCGCTGGATGGAGACGTCCGAGGTCGCGGAGGGCGCCCGCTTCGAGTCCTACGCCTACGCCGACCGGCTGCTCGGCCTCGAACTCACCCGCGAGATCGGTTCGACGTGGTGAACCGGCGCGCCCAGGCCGGTCCGCGGCGCAGACTCGTCGTGCTGCGGCACGCGAAGTCCGCCTACCCGGCCGGAGTCCCCGACCACGAGCGCCCGCTCGCGCCGCGCGGCCTGCGGGACGCGCCCGCCGCCGGCCGCGCCATGGCCGACGCCGACTGGATCCCCGACCTCGCGCTCTGCTCCACCGCCGTACGCGCCCGGCGGACCTGGGAGCTCGCGGCCGACCAGTGGGGCACGCCGCCGCCGGTACTGGTCGACGAACGGCTGTACGCGGCGGACGTACCCGAGCTGCTCGAAGCGGTGCGCGAAGTCCCCGAACGCGTGCGGACGTTGTTGCTGATCGGGCACAACCCCGGACTGGAGGAGCTGATCCTCACGCTCGCCGGGGACGGCCTCGACGACACACTGGACCAGGTCAGGACGAAGTACCCGACCTCGGCCGTCGCCGTCCTCGTCTGGCACGGAGCGGGCTGGCACGAACTGGCGCCCGGCACGGCACTGCTGACGGACGTCGCCGTGCCACGCGGCAAGAAGGCCTGATCCGGCACCGGAGGGACGGGGGCCGACCGCTCGCCGGCCGGCCCCCGTCCCTCCGGTGCCGGTCGGGCGGGCACCGCCGTCGGGCACGCGCGCGTACAGCGCATACGCTGGGACGATGCAGGACGAGTACCGCACCGTGGCCCGCGCGGGTGTCCACGAGACCGAGATCAACCGCTCCCGTTTCCTGTGCGCCCTGGCCCCGGCCGCCACCGAGCAGGAGGCCCAGGACTTCATCGCCGGCGTCCGTAAGCGGCACGCCGACGCGAGCCACAACTGCTCCGCCTACGTCATCGGTGCCGACGCGGCCGTGCAGAAGGCGAGCGACGACGGAGAACCGGGCGGCACCGCGGGCGTCCCCATGCTCCAGATGCTGCTGCGCCGCGACATGCGGTACGTCGTCGCCGTCGTCACCCGTTACTACGGCGGGGTCAAGCTCGGCGCCGGTGGACTGATCAGGGCCTACGGCGGCTCGGTGGGCGAGGCGCTGGACGAACTGGGCACCATCACCCGCCGCCGGTTCCGGCTGGCGACCGTCACGGTCGACCACCAGCGGGCCGGCAAGGTGGAGAACGATCTGCGCTCCACCGGGCGCGAGGTACGTGATGTTCGTTACGGCGAGGCGGTCACCATCGAGATCGGGCTGCCCGACGCCGACGTGGCCGCGTTCCGCGCCTGGCTGGCCGACGCGACAGCGGGGACAGCCGGATTCGAGCTGGGCGGGGAGGCCTACGGAGACGTGTGACAGGCAGGGCGAACAGGACGAAACGGTCAACTCCGTGGCGGTCATGACGGGCTGATACGGGAGTAACCGCCCGTGATGTCAGACCCGGCCGTTACCCTTCGGGGATCATGAGGCTCCTGCACACTTCCGACTGGCATCTGGGCCGGGCGTTCCACCGGGTGAACATGCTCGACGCCCAGGCCGAGTTCATCGGCCATCTCGTCGACACCGCGCGCGAGCGCGAGGTGGACGCCGTGGTCGTCTCGGGAGACGTGTACGACCGTGCCGTCCCGCCGCTCGCCGCGGTCCAGCTCTTCGACGACGCCCTGCACCGGCTGGCCGACCTCGGCGTGCCCACGGTGATGATCTCCGGCAACCACGACTCGGCGCGGCGTCTCGGCGTCGGCGCCGGCCTCATCGACCGGGCGGGCATCCACCTGCGGACCGACGCCGCGGCCTGCGGCACCCCCGTGGTGCTCACCGACGGCCACGGCGACGTCGCCTTCTACGGCCTGCCGTACCTCGAACCGGCCCTGGTGAAGGACGAGTTCGGCGTGGAGAAGCCGGGCCACGAAGCCGTGCTGGCCGCCGCGATGGACCGGGTCCGCGCCGACCTCGCCACGCGCGCCCCTGGCACCCGCTCCGTCGTCCTCGCCCACGCCTTCGTCACCGGCGGCGCGGTGAGCGACAGCGAGCGGGACATCACCGTCGGCGGGGTCGCCTCCGTGCCCGCCGGGGTCTTCGACGGCGTCGACTACACCGCCCTCGGCCACCTGCACGGCAGCCAGACCATCAGCGAGCGCGTGCGCTACTCGGGCTCCCCCCTGCCGTACTCCTTCTCGGAGGCCGACCACCGCAAGACCATGTGGCTGGTGGACCTCGGACCCGACGGCTCCCTGGACGCGGAGCGGATCGACTGCCCCGCCCCGCGCGGCCTCGCCCGCGTCCGCGGCCACCTGGAGGACCTGCTCGCCGACCCGGGCCTCGCGCGCCACGAGGACGCCTGGGTCGAGGCCACCCTGACCGACCCGGTGCGGCCCGCCGACCCCATGGCCCGGCTGACCGAGCGCTTTCCCCACACGCTCAGCCTCGTCTTCGACCCCGAGCGCGCCACGCAGGACCCCGACGTCTCGTACGCGCGACGGCTCGCCGGCCGCAGCGAACAGGAGATCGCCGAGGACTTCGTCGCCCACGTGCGCGGAGCCGGCCCCGACCCGAGCGAACAGGCCGTGCTGCGGGACGCGTTCGACGCCGTCCGCGCCGACGAGACCGTACGGGAGACCGCCCGGTGACGCCCCACCCCCCGGGGATCACCCGCCCGGACATCGAGAGGACCCGATGAGGCTGCACCGCCTGGACATCACCGCCTTCGGCCCCTTCGGCGGCACCCAGCGGGTCGACTTCGACGAGCTGTCCGCCGCAGGGCTCTTCCTGCTGCACGGACCGACGGGCGCCGGCAAGACCTCCGTCCTCGACGCCGTCTGCTTCGCGCTGTACGGCGCGGTCCCCGGCGCCCGGCAGAGCGGCCAGGGCCTCGGCCTGCGCAGCGACCACGCGGCCCCCGCCACCCGCACCGAGGTCCGCCTCGAACTCACCGTCGCCGGCAGGCGCCTGGAGGTCACCCGGCAGCCGCCCTGGGCGCGCCCCAAGAAGCGCGGCACCGGCACCACCACCGAGAAGGCGCAGAGCTGGCTGCGCGCCTACGACCCCGCGGCCGGCGCGTGGACGGACCTCAGCCGCTCCCACCAGGAGATCGGCGAGGAGATCACCCAGCTGCTCGGCATGAGCCGCGAGCAGTTCTGCCAGGTCGTGCTGCTGCCCCAGGGAGACTTCGCGCGCTTCCTGCGCGCCGACGCCGAGGCCCGCGGCAAACTGCTCGGCCGGCTCTTCGACACCCACCGGTTCGCCGAGGTCGAGAAGCGCCTCGCCGAGCGGCGCCGTGCCACCGAGGCCGAAGTGCGCTCCGGCGACGCCGCGTTGCTCGCCGACGCCCACCGCATGCACCAGGAGGCGGGGGACACCACCGAGGTTCCCTTCCCCGACCTGGCCCCGGGCGATCCGGGTCTCGCCGAATCCGTGCTCGCCTGGGCCGCGGTCGCCCGCAGCACCGCGCGCGAGCGGTCGACCATCGCCCACTGCGCGCGCCGGGCCGCCGAGTCGGCGCAGGCGGCGGCGGACCGTGCACTGGACGACGTACGTGAAGTGGACCGGCTGCAGCGCCGGTTCACCGAGGCGCGGGAGCGGGCCGCACGCCTGGAGGACCGCGCCGAGGCCCACCAGGACGCCCGGACACGCATGGAGCGCGCCCGCAAGGCAGAGGCGGTCGCTCCCGCGCTCGACCTGCGCGAGGCGGCCGAGGCCGAGCACCGGCGGGCGGCCGACGCGGAGGCCCGCGCGCGGGCCGCCCTGCCGGAGACGTTCGCCGGGGCCGGAGCCCCCGGACTGGCCGTCGCCGCACGCAAGGCCGCGGAGGAACTCGGCGGCCTGGAATCGGCACGCCGCGCGGAGCGCCGCCTCATCGAACTCGGCACGGAACGCGCCGCACTGGACCGCCAGGAGCGGGCCGACGAGGACGTCCTCCAGGACACCGAGAGCTGGCTCGCCGACTGCGAGAACCTGCGCGCGGACATCGAGACACGGATCGAGGCCGCGCAGGACGCCGCCTCCCGCGCCGAACAGCTCGGCGTCCAGCGCGACCCCGCGATCAAGCGGCTCGGCGCGGCCCGCCAGCGCGACCAGTTCGCCCGGGACACCGAGGACGCCCACGAGCGGACCCTCACCGCGCGCGAGACGGCCACCGAGGCCCGCACCCGGTGGCTCGACCTGAAGGAACAGCGCCTCCAGGGCATCGCCGCCGAACTCGCCGCCGGCCTCGTCGACGGGGAGGCCTGCGCGGTCTGCGGAGCCACCGAACACCCCGCCCCCGCCCGGAAGATCGCCGGACACGTCGACCGCGAGACGGAGGAGCGCGCCCTCGCCGCCTACCAGCGCGCCGACGAGGAGCGCGCCGACGCCGAACGGCGCCTCGGCGTCGTCCGCGAGGCCCTGGCCGCCGCCACCGCCGAGGCCGGAGACGCACCGACCGGACAACTCACGCAAGAGACCGACGAGTTGGAGCGCGCCCTCGACCAGGCGCGCAGAGCGGCCTCCGGGCTGCACGCGGCACGCGAGGCCCGTGAGCAGACCGAGCGGGAACACCGGCAGCGGCTGGCCTCCCAGCAGGAGGCCTCCCGCCGGGTCGCCTCACGCGCCTCCCTCAGGGACGCCCTCGACCGCGAGAAGGCCTCGCTGGAAGGGGAGTTGGAGCAGGCGCGCGGTGCCGCCGTGAGCGTGACCGTGCGTGCCGCCCAGCTGGAGCGGCAGACCGCGCTCCTCACCGAGGCGGCGGACAGCGCCCGCGCGTTCGAGGACACCGCGCAGCGGCTGAAGGACGCCGACGCGCGACTGGCCGATGCCGCCTTCCGTGCCGGGTTCGAGACCCCGCAGGCCGCAGCCGACGCGTTGCTCGACGACGAGGCGCATCGCGACCTTCAACGACGGCTCGACGCCTGGCAGTTGGAGGAGTCCGCGGTCCGCGCCGTGCTCACCGAGGCCGGCACGGCGGACGCCGCCCGCCGCCCGCCCGCGGAGCTGCCCGCCGCCGAGCGTGCCGCCGAAGCGGCCGACCGGCGCCTGCGGGAGGCCGCCTCCGCGCAGGACGCGGCAGCCCGCCGCTGCACCGAGCTGGACGGCCTCTCCGCCCGCGCGGCCAGGGGAGTGGTACGGCTCGCCCCACTGCGTGCGGAGTACGACCGTGTGGCCGGGCTGGCCGGTCTCGCCGCGGGCACGTCGGCGGACAACGAACGCAAGATGCGCCTGGAGTCGTACGTGCTCGCCGCCCGTCTGGAGCAGGTGGCGGCCGCCGCGACCGTACGCCTCCAGCGCATGTCCTCCGGGCGCTACACCCTCGTGCACTCCGACGACCGCGCCGGCCGTGGCCGCAGCGGGCTCGGTCTGCACGTCGTGGACGCGTGGACCGGACGCGAGCGCGACACGGCGACGCTCTCGGGTGGCGAGACCTTCTTCGCCTCCCTCGCCCTCGCCCTCGGTCTCGCGGACGTCGTGACCGACGAGGCCGGCGGGGTCCGGCTCGACACGCTCTTCATCGACGAGGGCTTCGGCAGCCTCGACGACCAGACCCTCGACGAGGTCCTCGACGTCCTCGACTCGCTGCGCGAGCGCGACCGCAGCGTCGGCATCGTCAGCCACGTCGCCGACCTGCGTCGTCGCATCCACGCCCAGCTCGAAGTGGTGAAGGGGAGGACGGGGTCGGTCGTGCGGCAGCGGGGCGCCGAGGGATGACCGGGGCGCTCACCGCAGCGCGATGCAGACGACGGCGGGCGGAGCCTTCGGCAGCCTGAGCCTGAGCCTGAGCCTGAGCCGGACCGGAACCCGCCTGTGGTCCTGGGTGCCCTTCACCACCGCGTCGACGGGGACGGACGCGGGGTGTGCCCTCCGCGTCGGTGTCAGTGGCCCAGCGGGCGGCGGGGCAGCGGAGAGGAGTAGACGACGCTCGTCGTCACCGAGCCCAGCGCGCCGATCTTGCCCGCCACCGTCTCCAGGTGGGTCATCGAACGCGCCGCGACCTTGATGACGAAGCAGTCGTCGCCGGTCACGTGATGGGCCTCGAGTATCTCGGGTGTCGCCTCGACGAGGTCGTGGAACGGCTTGTAGTTGCCGTTCGGATAGCGGAGCCGGACGAAGGCGAGGATCGACATCCCCAGACTCTCCGGGGCGACGACGGCCGCGTACCCCTGGATGACGCCCGCCTCCTCCAGGCGCCGCACCCGCTCGGTGACGGCGCTCGCGGACATGGAGACGGCCCGGGCGAGGTCGGCGAAGCTGGCCCGGCCCTCCCGCTGGAGGACGTCGAGGATGCGCCAGTCGGTGGCGTCCGGGGAATACGCGGTCATCGTTGATGAATACCAGCTGAATCCCCGGCGGATCAAGAGTGATGCCGTGGATCGTCGCTTCAGGGCGGGGATCACCGACCGTAGATTTCTGGTCAGGAAGTCCCGCCGGACCGGTGCGGCAGAGGCACCGGGGTGGCGACGGCGGCACCGGGCCGGCGGGGCACGGGTGAAAGGCAAGACCATGACTGTCACAGCTGACGGCACCGCTGCCGGCACGAAGACCGACACGGCGGCGACCTCGGAGGCGACGCCGACGAACGTGTCGCCGACGGCTCCGGCGACCGGATCGACGGTGGCACCCGCGGCCACCGATCCGGCGGTCGAATCGGCCCCGACCTCGTCGTCGGTGATGCCTGCATATACCGGGTCGGCGTCCCGCGACGCGACCGCGGTGAACCCCGTTCTGCGGATCGCGCCCGCCTCTCCGGCCGCCGCCGCGGCCCACTTCGGGGCGAGCCTCGCCTTCCACGCGGACGTGTCCGACGTGGCCGCGGCCCTGTCCGCCGGCGGTGACCCCGGTTTCGTCGTCCTCGACTCCCGCTCCACCGCGTCCTGGGACCAGGGACACGTTCCCGGCGCGGTCCACCTGCCCACCGCTCTCATCCCCGAGCAGGCCGGGCACCTGCTCGACCGGTCGGTGCCCGTCGTCACCTACTGCTGGGGCCCCGGCTGCAACGGCGGGACCCGGGCGGCCCTCGCCCTGGCCGAACTCGGCTACCAGGTCAAGGAGATGCTCGGTGGCTTCGAGTACTGGGCCCGCGAGGGCTTCGAGTTCGAGACCTGGCAGGGGCGTGAGCGCCGCGCCGCCGACCCGCTGACCTCGCCCGCGGACACGGACGACTGCGGCTGCTGAACGCCCCAACAGGGTTGAATGGTCGACCACTTGGGCTATCGAGACCCGCCCGGACCGGTGCCGGGCGGATTCGGGGGCGCCTGCCGAACGGGTGCCGGCGGGCGCCGTGTAGCTTCTGCCCATGGTCAGATACGCGGAGCCCGGTGCGGTCGAATGGGTGGAGTCGGGCGGCGGGCCGCTCATAGCGATCCCGGAAGCGGTCCTGCCGTTCTGGTCGGGGGCGGACGGCGACGAGATGTCCTCCGACTACGACCGGGCCTGTGACGTCGAGGGCTTCATCGGCCTCGTACCCGTGGGCGACTCCAGGGCCCTGGTCCTCGGCGACGAACCCGCCTCGACCTCCTACCTCCCCGAGCACGGCGTCTTCGTACGGTGGAGCGCCGCCGAGTCCGAGGACGAACTCCTCGCCGTCGTCCCGGCGGCCATCGCGACGGCCGTGTGGGATCCGGAGGTGCAGTGGAACGTGCCCGGCCCCGTCGTCCTCTTCGACGCCGCGTGGCCGGGCTCCGCCTCCGAGCGCACCGACCACCTGAAGGTGGCTCTCGCGCCGGGCCGCTACGGCGTCCGCGCGGCCCAGGTCGAGCCGGGACCCGAGACCTGGGTGGGTCTCGTCAAGCTGCGGCGGCTGGCGGACTGACGCGTGGTGCGCGGGGGCCCGGCCCGCGTGTGCCGGGCCCCCGCGCACGCTGCGGTCAGAGCCGGGACAGCTCCTCCACCAGGTCGTCCAGTCCCAGGGAACCCAGCGACAGCGCGGCCATGTGCCACGCCTTGGCGTCGAAGGCGTCACCGTGGCGCCGCTTCGCGTTCTCGCGGCCCAGCAACCAGGCGCGCTCGCCGATCTTGTAGCCGATGGCCTGCCCGGGCATCGTGAGGTAGCGGGTCAGCTCGCTCTCCACGAAGTCCGCGGGGCGGCTGCTGTGCGCGCCGAAGAACTGCTGCGCCAGGTCCGGTGTCCAGCGCTCGCCCGGGTGGAACGGCGCGTCGGCCGGGATCTCCAGGCCCAGGTGCATCCCGATGTCGATGATGACGCGGGCGGCCCGCATCATCTGCGCGTCGAGGTAACCGAGCCGCTGCTCCGCGTCGGTGAGGAAGCCGAGTTCGTCCATCAGACGCTCCGCGTACAACGCCCAGCCCTCGCAGTTGGCGCTGACCCGGCCGACGCCGGACTGGTAGCGGGACAGGTCCTCGACGACGTGCACCCACTGCGCGAGCTGGAGGTGATGGCCGGGAACGCCCTCGTGGTACCAGGTCGACACGAGGTCGTAGACCGGGAAGCGGGTCTGTCCCATCGTGGGCAGCCAGGTGCGTCCCGGGCGCGAGAAGTCCTGCGAGGGGGCCGTGTAGTAGGGGGCGGCGGCGCTGCCGGGCGGGGCGATGCGCGACTCCACCCGCTTGACCTGCTCGGCGAGTTCGAAGTGCGTGCCGTCCAGGGCCGTGATGGCCTCGTCCATCAGCCCCTGGAGCCAGGCCTGGACCTCGTCGACGCCCTCGATGTGCCGGCCGTGCTCGTCGAGGTGCGCGAGCGCCACCCACGGGGTCGACGCGCCCGGCAGGATCTTCTCGGCCTCCGTCCTCATCTCGGCGAGGAGCCGGTGATACTCGGCCCAGCCGTACGCGTACGCCTCGTCCAGGTCGAGATCCGTGCCGTTGAAGTAGCGCGCGAGCCGTGCGTACCGCTCGCGGCCGACGGTCTCGGGCGCGCCCTCGATCGTCGGCGCGTACACGTCGCGCATCCAGTCCCGCAGGGAGAGCAGTGCCTCCGTCGCGGTCCGCGCCGCCGTGTCCAGTTCCTCGCGCAGGGACTCGGGGCCCGCCGAGACGAAGTCCTCGAACCAGCCGCGCCCCTGCCCGTCCGTGTCCGACCACTCGGTGAGCTGCCCGATGAACGTGGCGGCCGGGCGCGGGGCGGCGTACAGCTTGCGGTCCAGGCCGAGGGCGAGCGACTCGCGGTAGCCGGCGAGCGCGGCCGGTACCGCCCGCAGCCGTTGCGCGACGGTGGCCCAGTCCTCGTCCGTCCCGGTCGGCGTCAGCGTGAAGACCTGCCGCACCGAGTGCACCGGGGTGTGCAGGTTGCCGACCGCCCGCAGGCCCTCACCGGCGTCGTGGACGGCGAGTTCGGCGGTGAGGCGCTCCCGCAGCAGCCGGCCGCAGCGGCGCTCGATGTCACTCTCCGCGCCGGGCTGCCGCTCGGCCTCGTCGAGCCGGGCGAGGGTGACGCGCGCCAGTTCGGCGACGGCCTCCTGGCCGGCGGGCGAGGTGTCGGGGAGCCTGCCGTAGCTCTCCGGAACGCCGAGATAGGTACCGAGGACCGGATCGAGGGCGGTGAGATCGTCGACGTACGCGTCGGCGACCTCGCGGGGCAGCGGCTTCTTCGTCTGTGGCATGCGGCCATCCTCGTACGGGGACGGCCGCCGCGTCAGCCCCGGTCCGCCCGTCCGGTCACCGCATCAACCGGATTTCGCCGCTGGTGACGACCCTGCCGCGGCCGGGGGCAGCAGCGGGCCGCAGTCCCACTGCTGGAAGATCAACCGCGTCTCGACGCGGGCCACTTCGCGCTGGGAGGTGAACTCGTCGAGCACCAGACGCTGGAGGTCCGCCATGTCCGCGACCGCGACATGGATGAGGTAGTCGTCCGGGCCGGTGAGGTGGAAGACGGTCCGGGACTCCGGCAGCAGCCTGATCCGGTCCACGAACGGCCCCACCAACTCCCGCCGGTGCGGCCGGACCTGCACGGACAGCAGGGCCTCAAGACCCCGGCCCAGCTTCGCCGGGTCCAGCCGCAGCTGATGGCCGAGAATCACCCCCGCCCGTCGCAGCCGTGTCACGCGGTCCAGACAGGTCGAGGGCGCGACGCCCACCTGCGCCGCGAGATCGCGGTACGTCGTCCGTGCGTCGTTCTGCAACAGCCGCAGCAGATGAAGATCGACCGGATCGAGTACGACGGAATCGGCCATGGCGCGAACGTAACACGGGATGCGGCGCCCGAACCCCGTCGGGTGTTCAGGCTGCCTCCCATGGACTCCGTTGTGTACGACACCCCTGACGCGTACGACGCCGACGCCCGCGACGACAGGCGGGCCGCCGGTGGTGCTTCCGTCGCCCGCCCGCGGGCCCTCGCCACCGAGGCCGTGCACGCCGGCCGGGAGGACCTGGCCGCCCTGGGGCTGCACGCGGCCCCGATCGACCTGTCCACCACCTATCCCTCGTACGACAGCCGCGGGGAGGCCGCCCGGATCGACGCCTTCGCCGCCGAGGGCGCCGAACCCGAGGGCCCGCCCGTCTACGCCCGCCTCGGCAACCCGACCGTCGCCCGCTTCGAGACCGCCCTCGCGCGGCTCGAGGGCACCGAGAGCGCGGTCGCCTTCGCGAGTGGCATGGCCGCACTGAGCGCCGTCCTGCTGGTGCGGAATGCGATGGGCCTGCGGCACGTCGTCGCCGTCCGGCCCCTGTACGGGTGCAGCGACCACCTGCTCACCGCGGGGCTTCTCGGCTCCGAGGTCACCTGGGTCGACCCGGCCGGGATCGCCGACGCGCTGCGTCCGGACACGGGCCTCGTGATGGTCGAGTCGCCCGCCAACCCGACGCTCGCCGAACTCGACCTCCGGGCCGTCGCGCACGCCTGCGGCTCCGTCCCGCTCCTCGCCGACAACACCTTCGCCACGCCGGTGCTGCAGCGCCCCGTCGAACAGGGCGCACGGCTGGTCCTGCACAGCGCCACCAAGTACCTCGGCGGGCACGGGGACGTCATGGCCGGCGTGGTGGCGTGCGACGAGGAGTTCGCCCGGGGGCTGCGCCAGGTGCGGTTCGCGACGGGCGGGGTCCTGCATCCGCTGGCCGGCTATCTGCTGCTGCGCGGCCTGTCGACCCTGCCGATACGGGTCCGGGCCGCATCCTCGAACGCCGCCGAACTCGCCCGCAGGCTGGCCGACGACCCGCGCGTGGCCCGCGTCCACTATCCGCGCATCGGCGGCGCCATGATCGCCTTCGAGGTGCACGGCGACCCGCACGAGGTCATCGCCGGGGTCCGGCTCATCACCCCGGCCGTGAGCCTCGGCAGCGTCGACAGCCTCATCCAGCACCCGGCGTCCATCAGCCATCGCATCGTGCCCAGCGAGGACCGACAGGGCGCGGGCGTCAGCGACCGGCTGCTGCGCCTGTCGGTGGGCCTGGAGGACGTCGACGACCTGTGGACCGACCTGGACGCGGCGCTGGGGTTCACGAGCGGCGGCTGATCCTCGCCGGGCGCCGCCGGGGTGTTGGGGCGCCCGGGGGAGGGGGGAAGGGCAGAGGGGGGAGGCGGGTGACCTGCCCACCGTGGGTGGTCCCTGGCCGCCGCCTCCGCCCGGCCGGTGAACGGACGCGCCCGTTCACCGGCTCCGGGATCAGTCCCGGACCGCTCGCGTCCCGTGCTGCTCCTGGCTCTCGCCCGCGCCCTGGTCGTACGGCAGCAGCGAGGTGGTCACCGGCGTCGCCTCCAGGCGGGCGGTGATGACGAGGGTGCCCTCCTCGATCTGGTAGTCGAGGGGGAGTCCGAGGCTGCGCATCGCGGAGACCATGCCGGTGTTGGAGGCCTGCGTGACGGCGTACACGCTCTCGCAGCCGGCCTCCACGGCCATCGTCACGAGGCGGCCGATGAGTTCGGTCCCGATGCCGCGTCGCTGCCACTCGTCCTCGACGAGGAGAGCGACCTCCGTCTCGTCGCCGTCCCAGAGGAGATGGCCGAGTCCGACGATCCGGCCCGAGGCCGTCTGCACGGCCAGGGTGCGGCCGAAGCTGGGGCTGAGCAGGTGGTTGAGGTAGCGGTCCGCGTCACCGACCGGGCCGTGATACCGCATGCCCAGCGTGCGCGGCGAGCAGCGCTCGTGCATCGCCTTGGCCGCCTCGACGTCGGAGATGTCGGCGCGCCGCACGGTGATCGCGTTGCCCTGCGGCAGCGTCAGCAGGTCCCTGCCGCCCGGGATCCGCGGACCGAGCCGCGCGTCCAGTTCCACCAGGGCCCGCGCCCGCGCGAATTCGGTGGGTGTGAACGGCAGGTACGGCCGCTCCACCGTGATGACTCCGCCCTCCGGTGCCCGCAGCCGCATCACCGTGTCCTCCAGCGCCCCCTCCACGGGAGCGCCCTCCGCCGCCCGGCCCGAGAGAGGGGACTTGGCGGGCAGTGAGCGGATGGTGCACCGGCCGAGCAACTGCCGCAGTGCGAGGGGGAGTTCGGAAGCGTCGAGGGCGGTACGGGTGGCCAGTCCCAGCACCCGGGTCGGCGCGTCCACGAGGTCGTGGGCGTCCGCCCGCTCGATCCAGGTGGCGCTGCCGCCCGCCCGTGCCACGTCGCGGGTGATCTCTGACGCGGCCAGCTCGGCGGGCGCGCGCAGCAGGAGTTCGTCGACCGTGCCGTCCGCCAGCGGGTGCGTCTGCAGGCTCAGGATGTCGACCTGCCGGTGGGCGAGGGCGGCGCACAGCCTGGCCAGTGAGCCCGGGGCGTCCTTGACCGTCGTGCGCATGCGCCACAGCACGGTCTCCTCGGGGACGCCCTCCGATGCGCCGAGCCCCTCGTGCTTCTCCTGTTCGTCGGACGGCCCGGCCGCTCGCCGCTCGGCGAGGGGCCGGGTGCCGGTATCACCCGTCGGCGGTGCGTGACCGTGGCGGCGTGCCCACCATGTGTGGAATCCGGCCGTGGCGACCAGGAGCACGGCCGAGATCGCCAGCAGGGCGGGGCCGTCCGGGCCGTGCCCGATCAGGTTGGCCACGCCGTCGGCTACCGCCACGGCCGTGAAGAGCGCCGCGAGTTCGACGACATCGCGTCGCCAGTGGTGGACGGGGCGTCCGTGCTTCGCACGCGTCACATCAGACATGTCTGGAGTCATACCGACACTGTGAAGGAACGGTGTTGCGTGATCACGAACGCTTTGTGACTGATCGGTTAAGTGTCGCTCTGCCCCTTTTGTAGTTCTTTTTTGAGGATCTTTACCTCGAACGTGCGCGCAGGTGTGCGTGCTCGGTCGGGGGCACGCACACCCGGAGGCCCACCCAGGGGCAGCCGGGATGAAGGCGGACTCGGCCGCCGTCCCCCTCCGTCAGGCCGCGGCCTCCTGCGTCAGCGCCGTCCGCAGCCGGCGGGCCTGCACGACCACTCGGGACGAGCCGCGCCGCTCGGCAGCCCGGGACAGATGGTCGAGAGCGCCGCGCGCCCCGGACCTCTCGGCGCAGTCGGCGGCGACGGCCAGCAGGTCCCCGAGCCCGCGCACCGGACCGGGGCCCGACGCGTCCGCCGCGAGGCCGGACAGCAGACGCGGCAGCAGGGCACGCGACACCGACCAGACGGTGGCGTACGCACCCGTGGCCGCCGCCGTCCGTATCGACTCGGCCAGCCGGGACGGCTTCAGAGCCCCCCGCTCCACCAGCTCCCCGAGATCCGAGCCGAGCCGTCCCGCGTCGAGGTCTCCCCGCGCGGCGAGGACCAGCAGGGCGTCCACGGCGGCGAGCCGGTCCTCCGGATGACGGGCCGCCAGGCCGTACGCCACGGCCAGGTGCAGCGCCTCGCCCGCGGTGCCGTCGGTCTCGGCGAGGAGCGGCAGGACCGCGGCCTCGCCACGGCTCTCGTCCACGGCGACGGTGCTGATGTCGTGCAGCAGCCGCGCTGCCAGAAGCTCCCGCCGCCCCGGGGCGACGGCCAGCCAGTGCTGTCGGTCCGCGGTGTTCCAGTGTCGGCAGTACCAGCGGTCCTTGAACAGGGCGACGGGACGCCCCAGCAGCCGGAACTCCGGAGGGAACAGGCCCTGGACCTCCTCCAGTTCACCGATCTCGACGAGGACACGGGTGCCCGACGTCCGCCGCCGGATCGCGGGCAGCAGGGGTGCCTCGGAGGTGAGCCACTGGGCCAGCCGGTATCCCTCCGGACTGCCGAGTGCCCGCGCCCGCGCCGCGGCTGCGGCCGCCGTCGCCCGGTCGTCGCGACGGACGCGCAGGAGTGCCTGGGCGAAGTCGGCCGCTCCCGGCCGGGTTTCGAGCCTCCGGTACTCGGTGAGGCGGGCGACCAGGTCGTCGGCCTCCAGGAGTCCGGTGTCCCAGGTGGGAGTGGCCAGCAGGAACGGTGGCGGCTCGGTGCGGATGCGGTACGCCACCTCCCACAGGCGTGCCTCGAAGGCACGGGAAAGCCCGCTGTGCCGGCAGTTCGTCTCCGTCGTGCCCTGCTGCACCGCCGCACGCAGCGTGTGCATCCCGACCTGCTCGAACACCGCCGCGACGACGACGTCCAGGCCGTGCGGCGACAGGCGAAACGGTCCGCTCCCCCTGGCGTGCCGCGATGCGTCGTCCTTCCACCAGCGGCGCGCGACCACGGGGTCGAGCGCCTCCATCAGACGCTCCCGGTCGCGGTGGGCGTGACGGACCAGGCCGTCGAGGGCGCGCTCGAACGTGGCCACGCCGCCGCCGGAGACCAGCAGCGCGCCGACCTCCTCGGCCAGCTCGGCCGCCGATTCCGGGGCCGCCGCCAGCCGCACCCGCTCCGGCACGGCCGGCAGGACCTCCTCCTCCACGGCGGGTACGGAGTCCAGCGGCTCGTCGCCCAGGAGTCGCCGGGCCCGGAGCCGCAGCCCCGGGCTCAGATCGCCCGCGAGCCCGCTGAGCCGGTCGCGCGCGTCGCCCGCCGCGGGCAGGGCGGGGAGGTGGCGCTCCACCAGTTTCAGAGCGCGCTCCTGCACGTCCGTGTCCTCGTGCCCGAACGCCTGCGCCACCGCGGGCAGCAGCGTCTCGGCCGCGGTGGGATCGCGCCTGAGGATCTTGCCGAGGAGGACGAGCTGCGCCCGGACCAGCTTCTTCTCCGTCCTGAAGAGGACACCCGATGACAGCTCAGCCAGCTGATCGGACGTCAACTCGCCTTCCAGGGCGAGCGATGCCAGGACCGACTGGGCGTGCGAGGCGACGGTCGGGGTGGCCTCAGTGGCCAGCGCCGTCCAGTCGGCGGTCCGCTCCCGCTCCTCGTCCCGGGTGGGAGCCAGGCACGACAGCAGGCGCAGGAACACCCGCTGGTCGGCGGCCGCTCCGCCCCGCAGCAACCGCGCCACACAGGCGTCCACCATGACCTTCCGGTCGAGAACGCCCTCCCGCGTCACCTTCGCCAGCGCGTTGTACCAACTGCCCGGGCCGTCGCCGAACTGCCAGGCGATCTCTCCCGCGAGCTGCGGCGACTCGAAGAAGGCCGTGACCATCCGTGCCACGGCCGGGTCCTGCCGCAGCCTTTCCGCCACGGAGCCCGTGCCCTGCCACGAAGCGCCGATGTCCTCGAACCAGCCCCGCACATAGGCGTCGGTCGTCGGGACCTCGCAGCCGGACAGTCCCACCAGCCCCGAGAGCAGCGCGTACGGGATCCGGGACGTCACCGGCCTGGTGGCCAGCCGGTGGGCGACATCGGCGAGCCAGTCCGACTCCCGGTCGCCCAGCACATGCAGGAGGACACCCGGGGAGGCCTGGGACCAGCGCATGTCCGCCCCTGCGATCCAGGCCGCCGCCCCCGCGGCCCCCGTGTGGCAGGCCGCCCCCGCCGCGTGGAGCGCGGGATACGCCGTCCGTGACTCCGCGTTCCACGGCGCGGCGCGCAACTCCTTGCGCAGCTCCTTCAAGGTGGGCAGAGAGGCCCGCCGCTCGCCGTCCGTCATCCCGTCCAGAAGACCGGCGGCCTGCACCGTCGACCCCGCCCGTACCGCCTTCAGCAGTGCTTCGCCGCTCATCGTCCCGCGCCCCCGTCGACCTGGATTCCCACGAACCCCTCGCGTCCCGCACCGGCCGGAGCCGGGTCCCGCGTGTGCCCGCCCCGGGTGCCCCGCCGCACCATCCGCACGGCCAGCGCGTGCTTGCAGGGGCCTCGTCCGCCGCGGTACTTCGCCCACCAGAGGCAGGAACAGCGCAACGTCCCCGCCGCGTCGCGGACGCGGTGCACGTGTCCGTCGTCGGCGGTCACGGTGCCGAGGTCGCCGTCCAGGGCGACCGCGCCCGCGGCGACCAGGGCCCGTGCCGAGCGCAGCCGCGGGTTGTGCCGCTCCACCCGCCCGGCGTCGTACGGCAGTTCACGATGGAAGTACGCCGCCTCCGCGGTGTCGTACCCGACGCGGCCCGACGTGCCCAGCCGGACCAGCGCGGCCCGCACGCGCTCGGCGGACAGGCCGGACGAGGCGGCCAGGTCGCCCACGTCGACCCGTGGCTCCCAGGCCAGCAGGACGGCGATCAACTCGGCGTCCTCCCCGGCCTCGTCGGTGGCCAGTGCGTCCAGCACCCCGCCCTCCCCGGAGAAACCGCGCGAGGCGTCCGGCGAGAGCGTGAGGGTGAGCCGCATGCCCGGCAGCACCGCTTCCCAGGCGCCCGCCGCGACCGCGTCCCCGGCGACCGGTGGGCCGTACACACGCAGGGCCGTCGCATGGCGCAGCACCCGCTGGAGGGCGATCAGCCGCTCCGGGCCGGGCAGGCAGACCGCGCCGGGGACCGGACGGGTCGTCGGACGCAGCCCCCGGCCTGTCGGCACCACCCAACGCGGTCCGCCGGACGCCCCGCGCGCGCTGCCCCGCGGCAGCGAACGCAGGAACCGCACGGCCTCCGCGGCGGACAGTTCGGCCCGCAGATCGAATCCCGCCGCGATCACCTGGGCCTCGGCGAACCCGCGCAGCCAGCGGTCGGGCAAGGGCACCTTCTTCTCCACGACCGGGCCGTCCAGGGTGGTCACGGCCATCTCGTCGGGGCCGACCCGAAGATGCAGCGGATCGTCACCACCGATTCGGGAAAGTGCCTCACGCAGCGGGTTGTTGACGTCGACGTTGGTCGTCCCGTGCCCGACCTCGCCGCCGTCCAGACCCGCGTCCAGCACGTCCAGCCGCGCGTACACCCCGCCGCAGCCGGAGAAGGACTCGAAGCGGAGCCGGTCGCCGTTTCCCGTGACCACCGGGTCCAGTGACGCGCGCAGCTCCCGCTGGTAGTACCGGGCGGCCGCCACGTCCGCCACCGCCAGAAGGCCGGCCGCCGCCACCTGAGGTGACGTCAGGAAGCCCGTGAAGAACCGCGGATGGTCCTCGATCCCGGCGGGCGTCGCGCCCCGCGAGGTCTCAAGTCCCAGGCGCTGCACGCCCGGTGCGGACTCCAGCGAGGAGGGTCGGGTGTAGGCCACGGCCTGCAAAGATCGCGTCATGGAAAAACCGTAGAGGCGACCACTGACAACGGGTCCTGACCTGCGAGGACTTGCTCGGCAACGGCTGCTTCGGCGGCCTCGTGGAGCCGCGCACCGGGGGATGACTCCGGTGCGCGGCGGACGCTTCGAGAGTACGGGATCCGAACGCCGCGCACGGTCACGGTGGTGTACGCCGCTCGGCCGTACGCCGCCGGGTCCCGTCCGGCCTCGGAGTTCCTTCCCTACTGCCCCACCCGACCCGGCTGGAGCCGCTGCGTGAACAGCACGGACCCGTCCTGCTCACGCAGCCGCACCGTCAGCTCACCGCTGCCGCCGTCGATGTCCACCTCGCCGAAGAACTGGTAACCGCCGGCGGGCGAGACGTTCGAGGCGGTCGGCGCCTTCACGAACACCCGCTCCGGACCGAACGTGCCGTCCAGGGCACTCGCCGGGAAGGCGCCGGCGTTGAGCGGGCCGGAGACGAACTCCCAGAACGGCTCGAAGTCGGTGAACGCGGCCCGCGAGGGCTGGTAGTGCTGCGCTGAGGTGTGGTGCACGTCGGCGGTCAGCCACACCGTGCCGGTGATCCGCCGGTGCTTGACGAACCGCAGCAGTTCCGCGATCTGCAGTTCACGCCCGAGCGGTACGCCCGGGTCGCCCTGCGCCACGGCCTCGATGTTCGGCTTCCCCTCGGTGGTGTCGGGCACGACGAGACCGATCGGCATGTCCGCGGCGATCACCTTCCACACCGCACGCGAACGGGACAGCTCGCGCTTCAGCCACTCCAGCTGCTCGGCCCCGAGGATGCCCTGCGGGTCCGTGCTCTGGTCGTCGGGCGAGTTGGCGTTGCGGTAGGTGCGCATGTCGAGCACGAACACGTCCAGCAGCGGACCGTGCCGCATGACCCGGTACACGCGACCGTCCCGGCGGCCCGGTGGCAGCGTCGAGACGGGGAAGTACTCGCTGAACGCCCGCCGCGCCCGGCCGGCCAACACGTCGACGCTCTTCTCGGTGTACCGGCTGTCCGTGCTCGCGATCACCTCGCCCGGGTACCAGTTGTTGCGCACCTCATGGTCGTCCCACTGGACGATCGACGGCACCCGGGCGTTGAACCGCCGGAGGTTCTCGTCCAGCAGGTTGTAGCGGAAGTTGCCGCGGAACTCGGCCAGTGACTCCGCGACCTTGGACTTCTCCTCGGTCGTGATGTTCCGCCAGGTGCTGCCGTCGGGAAGCGCGGCCGTGGCGGTGAGGGGGCCGTCCGCGTAGATGTTGTCGCCGCTGCAGAGGAAGAAGTCCGGGTCGAGCCGGGCCATCGCGTCGTAGATGCGGTAGCCGCCGATGTCGGGGTTGATACCCCAGCCCTGCCCCGCCAGGTCCCCCGACCACAGGAAGCGGACACCGCCGCGCCGGCCGCGCGGCGTCGTACGGAACGTTCCGGCCACCGGCTCGCCGGTACGGCGCGGGTCGTCGGGGTCGGCGAGCAGGACGCGGTAGTGGATCTGCTCGCCGGAGGGCAGTCCCCGCAGCCGCGTGGTCCCGGTGTGGTCCGTGTCCGGGCCGAGCAACGGCCCCTGCCAACGGTGCGGGTCGCGGAACGACTCGGTCGCCGAGGTCTCGACGATCATCCGGGCCGGCCGGTCGGAGCGGACCCAGACGAGCCCGGAGTCGGCGGTCACGTCACCGGCCTGGACACCCCAGTCCGCTCTGGGCCGCCCCGACAGGGCGAAGGCCGGTGCCGAGCCGAGCGCGGTGGGCAGAGCCAGTGCCGCCGACGCGGCGAGCGAGCCGCGCAGCACGCTGCGGCGGCCGGGGAGGGAACGGTGCGGGCGGTGCGACATGAAGGCGCCTCCGGGGGACGGATTCGGCCGGTGTGGACTGCCACACCTACTGGTGCGCCGCAGCGCACACGGAAACCAGAGGTGAACAACTCTCCCTGAGGCGGGAGGAAAAGAGGCAGAGGCGGACCGGCCGGCCGACGGGTGCGACAGACACCGGGGGACGCTCGGAGGCGTCGCCGGTGCTAACGCTCCGCCGTACGGGCACCTGCGTCGCGCAGGGCCTCGGCCATCAGGCGGACGCCGTCGCGTATCCGCGCGGGCGGCAGATGCGCGTACCCCAGGACCAGCCGCACACCGTCGCCGGCGGCCTCCCCGTAGTGGGCGGCCGGGCGGACCGCCACTCCTGCCGTCGCGGCCCGCTCCAGGAAGCGGTCCTGCGGCCCGTACCGGTCCGGGAGCACGGCGACGACGTGCAGGCCCGCCGCGATGCCGGACACCCGCGTCCCGGGGAAGTGCTCCTCCAGAGCCGTCACCAGCGCGTCGCGGCGTTCCCGGTAGGCGCGTTGGCAGCGGCGCAGCTGCCGGTCGTAGTCGCCCCGTTCGACGAACCTGGCCAGGAGCGCCTGGTCGAGGACGGGGTTGCCGAGGTCCATGGTCCGCTTCCGCTCGACGACCTCCTCGATGTGGGACGCGGGGACCAGCAGCCAGCCGAGCCGCAGTCCCGGGGCGAGCGACTTGCTGACCGAACCGGTGTACGCGACGTGCTCGGGGTCGAGTCCCTGGAGGGCACCCACCGGGGCGCGGTCGTAGCGGAAGTCGCCGTCGTAGTCGTCCTCGATCACCAGCCCGTCCACCCGGCGGGCCCAGTCGAGAAGTTCGGCACGGCGGCGCGCCGAGTACGCGATCCCGGTGGGGAACTGATGGGCCGGTGTCGTCACCACGGCGCGTACACCGGAGAGCCGGAGTGGATCGACGGCGAGCCCCTCGTCGTCCAGGGGCAGCGGTACGGTGCCGAGGCCGGCCGAGGCGAACAGCGCTCCGTGCTCCGGACTTCCGGGGTTCTCGACGCCGACTCCGCGTGTCCCGCGCGCGTGCAGCACGAATCCGAGCAGGGTCATCGCCTGCGCCACGCCGGAGACCACGACGACGCGTTCGGGATCGGCGACCACGCCCCGGCGGCGGTCGAGGAGCGCGGCGAGCGCGGTCCGCAGCGCCGGCAGACCGCGCGGATCCGGGTATCCCAGCGCCTCGTGGGGCAGTTCGGCCAGCACCCCGCGGTGCGCGGCGGCCCATGCGGCACGCGGGAAGAGGGACAGGTCGGGCGTGCCCGCGACGAAGTCGGCGCGTACGCCCGTCGGCCGCGGCGCGTGGTCCCGCGCGCGGGGGGCGACCGCCCGAACCGCGCCGCCGACCCAGGTGCCCGATCCCCGGTCGCTGCGCAGGTATCCCTCCGCGGTCAGTTGCTCGTACGCCTCCGTGACCAAGCCCCGGGACACCCCGAGATCACCGGCCAGCTCGCGGCTGGACGGCAGCCGGGTGCCCGGGACGAGCCGTCCGGAACGGACGGCCTCGCGCAGCGCTTCCTGGAGCGCGCGTCCCCGCGCGCGTGCCGGTGCCGCCGCGGCGGGCAGGAGCAGCTCCCAGGCGGCCGCCCACGGCGCCGCACCGGACGGAGCGGGTTCCGGCGGCCCGCCGTGATTGGTCCCCGATGACGTCATGGAAGTGGACCTTAAACCGGACCACGTCCGCTCATAGCGTCACCCTCATGAACGCCACCACCACCCGGGGCGCCCTGCTCGCCGCCCTGGCCTGCCTCCTTGTCGGCGGTTCCTTCACCGCCAACAGCCTCCTCGGCGACTACCCGTACGCGGGCGGCCAGTTCCTCCGGTACGGCCTCGCCTGCGTCCTGCTGCTGCCCCTGGTCGGCAGGCGCGGAACCGCCCCCCTGCGCCGGCTCGGCGCCCGCCGGTGGACGCGTCTCGCGCTGATCGCGGCCGTCGGCATGGTCGGTTTCAACCTCGCGGTGCTCGCCGCCGAGCGCACGGCGGAACCCGCGGTCCCGGGCGTCCTCGTGGGCTGTGCCCCGGTCGTCGTGGCCGTTCTCGTGCCCTTCCAGGAGGGCCGTCGCCCGCGGCGGCGCGTGCTGTACGGGGCGTCGCTGGTCGCCCTGGGAGCCTTCGCGGTCCAGGGCTGGGGGCGCACCGACGCCGCCGGGATCGCCTACTCGGTCGGCGCGCTGGCCGGTGAGGTCGGCTTCGCCGTCCTAGCCGTGCCGGTGCTCCGCCCGCTCGGCCCACGGCTGTTGGCGGCCACCGTGTGCGGGATCGCCGCCGTCGAGTCGGCGACGGCCGGGCTGATCGCGGACGGCGGGGCCTGGTTGCGGGTGCCGGACGCCACGGAGGCGAGCGCGCTGGTGTGGCAGGCGGTGGTGGTCACCGTCGTCGGCTTCGTCTGCTGGTACATGGGCATGCAGCGGATCGGCGCCGAGCGCGCCACGCTCTTCTCCGGTCTCATCCCCGTCGCCGCGGCCGCCACCGCCCCACTCGTCGGCACCGGCGCCTACGGGTCGGCCCAGGCCGTCGGCAGCGCACTCGTGGCCGCCGGAGTGGCCCTCGGTTCAGGGGCGTTGGGCCCTCTCGCCGCACGGCGCGCCGCATCCGCCGCCGCCCGGAACGGCGGACGTCCGGAGAAGGGCACGCTCGCGCGAGGCGGCGGCAGCGGGCGGCGTCAGGGTGTCGCCCCGGGAGAGGGACCGAGCACGTCAGCGGCTGCCGTCGAGCAGGACGCGGGCGACGAGCGCCGGGTCGTCGTTCATCGGGACGTGGCCGCAGCCGGGCAGCCGCACCAGCCGCGCGCGCGGAATGATCTGCTTCGCCCGGACACCCTGGCGCCGCACCAGCAGCCGGTCACGGGTACCCCAGGCCACGGTGACGGGCAGCGCCGGGATGTCGTCGGTGAACCGGACGGTCGTACCCGCCCGCAGGGTCTCGGTGAACGCCTCGGCATGCGCCAGCGCGAGGGTCTCGGCGACGACCGCCTCGGGTGAACGACGGGCGGGACGGGCGTAGATGCTGCTGGTCAGCACCGTCCGTCCGGCTGCCGAACGCGAGAGCCGCTCGACGACCGGGAGCGGCATGCGCCGAGCCGCCTGGCGCATGGCCAGCAGCACGCCGAAGGCGTACCGCCGCTCGACCGGCGACCAGAAACCCGCGGGCGAGAAGGTCGTGACGGACCGTACGAGCTTCTCGCGGCCCAGCTCCAGGGCCAGCAGCCCGCCCAGCGAGTTGCCGGCGACGTGCGGCCGCTCGATCTCCAGCGCCTCGCACAGGGCGCCGAGCACCGGCACCACCGTCGACAGGTCGTGCGTGAGCCCGTCGGGCAGCGCCGGGGACGCGCCGAAACCGGGGAGGTCGACGGCGATGACGTCCCGCTCGGCCGCGATCAGCGGGATGACCGGGTCCCAGGCCTGCCGGTGATGTCCGATCCCGTGCAGCAGGAGCAGCGGCTCACCGGTGCCCACGCGCGCGTAGGACAGCGTGACCGACCTCGGGCCGCGCGGGGAGGGGACGCTGAAGGAGACCGTGTCGGACATGGGGCTGCTCCTCGTCGGGGACGCGGGGAAGGACTGACTCGTAGACAGCTTGTCAGCAACTGCTACCGACGGGTAGCCCCTGTCTGTCATCAACCCCGTGAGCCCGCCCGAAGACGCCGCCCGGGCCGATCGCGGCGGCGATTCCGCCTGGACAGGAAGGGGAGCGTCGGGTGGGATGGTCCGGTGGCAACCGACATCGCGACCGACGTGTTCGAAGAGCACCGGCCCGTCCTGACCGGCGTGGCCTACCGGATGCTCGGGCGGGTGGCCGACGCCGAGGACGTGGTCCAGGAGGCGTGGCTGCGCTGGTCCGCCGCCGACCGGTCCGACATCCGCGAACCGCGCGGCTACCTCGTCCGCGTCACCACCCGCCTCGCCATCGACCGGCTCCGCCAGATCAAGTCGCGCCACGAGGCCTACGTCGGACCCTGGCTTCCCGAGCCGTACGTCACCGACTTCGCGGACACCGTGGAGGACAGCGCCGAACGGGCCGTCCTCGCCGACACCGTCTCGCTGGCCGTCCTCGTGGTCCTGGAGTCCCTCTCGCCCCTGGAACGCGCGGTGTTCGTCCTCAGGGAGGCGTTCGGATACCCCTACGCCGACATCGCGGCCGTCCTCGACCGGGGCGAACCGGCGGTGCGCCAACTCGCCGGCCGGGCCCGCAAGCACGTCGAGGAGCGACGCCCGCGCTACGAGGTCGACCCGGCCGAACGCAGGGATCTCACCGAACGGTTCCTCGCGGCCGCCGTGGAGGGCGACCTGGAAGGGCTGATGTCACTACTGGCGCCGGACGCGCGACTGATCGGAGACAGCGGAGGCCTCTCCAAGGCGCCGCTGCGTGTGCTCGACACCGCCGACAAGATCAGCCGCTTCATCGTCGGAGCCGGCCGCAAGGGCGTGCCCGACCTCTCGTTCCGCTTCCTCGAACTCAACGGCGGTGTCGCGGCGATCGCGCTGTCCGCCGGGAAGCCCGACACCGTCTTCCAACTGGACGTCGCCGACGGGCGCATCAGGTGCGTCTACGTCATCCGCAACCCGGAGAAACTCGTGTCGCTCCCCGCCGGATAGGCCGCCGCGAGCCCGGTCCGATCCTCCCGCCCGGCCACCGGCTCCCCCTCACCTCCGCGGTTCCACATCACCTTCCGCATCGCCGCAGCACGGCGAAAGCCCCCGCCATCCTGGCCGGGGGCTTTCGCCGTTGTGTCGCGAACGTCGCCCAGCGCGAACGCCCCGTGAACGCTGTGCTGCAACGCCCCTGTGCGTTCCCCAAGGATCGAGGATTGGTCTTGACCAAGGGTGGCGGCGGCCCTATGGTCGCAGGGATAGTGCAGGAACCTTTAATAAACAAGGGCGCTAAAACGCCGCCGGGACACGGCGATTGCGGAGGCACAGGGTGGGGACCACGCAGTTGGAATCGGTGCCGGAACCGAAGTACTGGCATCTCAAGACCGTGCTCAGCGAGGCGCTGGACTCCGAGTTCACCGTGGGCGAGATCCTGCCCAACGAACGTGACCTCGCGGCCCGCTTCGGCGTCGCCAGGGCCACGCTGCGCCAGGCGCTCGAACAGCTCGAACTCGAAGGCCGCCTGCAGCGCCGCCGGGGCGTGGGCACCACGGTCGCCCCGCCGCGCGTGGGCGTGGCCGTCGGCAACGAACAGCAGGTGTGGCCGGGGGCGGCGGGGGACGCCTGGCAGGCCGCCGACTGTGTCGTCGCCGCACCGCCCGCGCCGGTGGCCGGCGCCCTGGAGACCGCCGAGGGCGAGCTGGTGCACACGGTGCGCCGGTCCCGCGTGACGCACGGTCAGCCCGTCGCCGCCGAGCTTCTCTACATCCCGGCGTCCTCGGTGCCCGACCTGTCCGCCATCGACGCGCCCTCGGGTGCTGCCCGCGCGCGTGCGGTGCTGCGCGAGCTGCAGCGTCTGGAGCTCGAGGGACAGGACCGCGCCGTCGAGCTGGGCTCGGCCCGCGCGGACGACGCCCGGGAACTCGACCGGCTGCCCGGCGCGCCGGTCCTCGTCGTCACGACCCGGTTCTTCGCCGGGGGACGCACCGCGGCGGTCTCCGTGGCCACCTACCGCGCGGACACCTGCCGACTCACCTTCGGTGTCTCCGGCGGCGTGGAGATCCACCACGACCCGGAGCGCCGCGCCTCCTGAGCCGACCGGCGGGGGCCTCGTGCCCCGTCGAGCCGCACCGCGTCACCCGCTCCGCGCCCCGGAATCCTCCGGGGCGCGAGCGGTTTCCCGCTGCCGTCCTCGCGTGCCACGTGAGCCTCGGATCAGCGGCGGGCCGTCACCGTGCCCTCCACGGCGAAGAGCTGCTCCTCGACGTGGTCCAGGGCCAGCCGCAGGGCTCCCGTCGCGACGGCCGCCTCGCCCAGCAGGGAGAGGGCCACCTTGGGCGGGCGCAGACAGTAGCGCGCCAACTCCCGCCGCAGCGGCTCCAGTACGCCGTCCAGGCCCGCCGCCCAGCCGCCGATGACGACCAGTTCCGGGTCGAGGGCGAGGGCGAGCGCGGCCACGTCGTGCACGAGCCGCTGGATGAACCGTTCCATCGCGGCGCGTGCCCGCTGGTCGCCGTCCTTGGCCAGCGCGAAGACCTTGGCGACCGCCTGCTCGTCGAGCGGGTGCAGCGGCTCGTCCGTCGTCGACAGCAGGGTCTCGGGCGTGACGTCGCGGCCCAGCAGATGCAGCGCGCCGATCTCACCGGCCGCCCCGCCGTACCCCCGGTGCAGCCGCCCGCCGATCAGCGAGCCGGCGCCCGGGCTCAGCCCCGCGAGGACGAACACGACGTCGTCCGTCTCGGTCGCCGCACCCTTCCAGTGCTCGGCGACCGCCGCCGCGTTGGCGTCGTTCTCCACCAGTACCGGGCATTTGAAGGAACGGCTCAGCCGTTCGCCCAGCGGCAGGCCCGTCCACTCCGGCAGCGCGGTGCCGAGCCGCACGGTGCCGTCGGCCTCCACGATGCCAGGGCTGCCGACCCCCACCGCCCGCAGGGAACTGCGGGCCACACCGGCCCGGCGCAGCAGCTCGGCGACCGCGAGCCGCAGCCGTTCCAGCCGCTCGTCGGCGGACGCCGTCTCGTCCACGTCCTTGGCCATCGCACCCATGACACGGCCGTCCAGGTCCGCGAGGAGCGCGGCGACACGGTGCGGGCCGATCTCCAGGCCCAGCAGGTGCCCCGCCTCGGCCCGGAACCGGTAGCGGCGTGCCGGACGGCCCTGACGGCGCGTGGCGCCTTCCTCGGCCGCCTGCTCGACGACGAGTCCGTTCTCGATGAGTCCCTCGACGACGCCCTCGACCGTGGGCCGCGACAGCCCCGTCACCCGGGTGACCTCGGTGAGGGTCGCGCAGTCCGTGGCACGCAGGGCGTGCAGCACCACCGCGGAATTGATCCGTCGCAGCAGAGAGGGATCCCCGCCGGTCAACCGCCCCAACGTCCGTCCTCCCAGCTCGTGCGCGTGTTGGCCGGATCGTACTCGGCGCGGGGGACCCCGGCGAGTGCCGGGGACCATTTCGTCCTCACGAGTCACCCTCAGCCCGGCGCCACGAAGCCCGACTCGTACGCCGCGATGACCGCCTGCGTACGGTCCCGGGCGCCCAGCTTCGCCAGTACGGCGCTGACGTGGGACTTGACCGTCTCCGTCCCCACGACGAGCCGCGCGGCGATCTCCGCGTTCGACAGACCTCCGGCCATCAGCCGCAGCACGTCGGCCTCCCGCTCGGTGAGCGCGGCCCGCTCCATGGCCGCCCGCGCCACCGGATTGCCCGCGGCCTCGCCGTACGCGGCCGCCAACTGCCGTACGGAGGAAGGGAACAGCAGGGACTCGCCCGCGGCGACCAGCCGCACGGCGTGCACGATCTCCGCCGGGCGCGCCCGCTTCAGGAGGAACCCGTCGGCGCCCGCGCGCAGCGCCTCGTAGACGTACTCGTCGTTCTCGAAGGTCGTCACCACGAGGATCTTCGGCGGATCGGCCACGGCCCGCAGCAGCGCTCGCGTGGCTTCGATGCCGTCGAGCAGCGGCATCCGCACGTCCATGGCGACCACGTCGGGCCGTAACCGCCGGACCAGCGGGATCACCGCGGCACCGTCGGCAGCCTCACCGACGACCTCGATGTCGGACTCCGCCTCCAGCACGGCACGCAGGCCCGCGCGTACGAGGGGTTCGTCGTCGACGAGGAGAACGGTGACCGGCATCGGGCCAGCGTAGATCAACTCACCGGCAGCTCGGCGTGCACCTGCCAGACACCCTCGTGCGGGCCCGTTCTCGCACGGCCGCCCAGCAGCGCGGCCCGCTCCCGTATGCCGCGCAGGCCGCTGCCCCGCGCGGGCCCGGACCGGCCGGCCGGCAGCGGGTTGCGGACCTCCAGGCCGAGCGTGCCGTCGCGCACCTCTATGCGGACCCGCACCGGGACACTCCCCGCGTGCCGGAGCACGTTCGTGAGCGACTCCTGGAGGATCCGGTAGCCCTCCCTGGACACCGGGCCGGGCACGGTCTCCAGCGGCCCGCTCACCTCGGCTTCCACCTTCGCTCCCGAGGCCCGGGCCGACTCCAGCAGCCGGTCGGCGTCGGCCAGCGTCGGGCGGCCGCTCGCCGGCCGCTCCGTCTCGCGCAGCACGCCGAGGACCCGCTCCAGGTCTTCCAGGGCCGCGCGTCCCGTCTCCTCGATGGCCACCAGGGCGCGATCGGTGAACGAGGGGTCTCCCGCGGCCCGTGCCGCGCCGGCCTGGACGACCGCGACAGTCAGGGCGTGGCCGATGGAGTCGTGGAGTTCGCGGGCGATGCGGTTGCGCTCCAGGAGCTGCTCGGTGCGCTGCTCCAGAGCGGCCAGCCGCTCGGCGGGGGAGGGCCCCAGGAGTCTGCGCGCGAGGATCGTGACCAGCTCACCGAGGCCGACGACCGCGCCGTACAGGGCGAGCAGCGGCAGCGGGACAAGCAAGGCACAGCTCCACCCCGGGTCCAGCAGGGACACCACGGGGTCGCCGGCGGGCCGGTGGCCGGCCGCCGCTCTGCCGAGGTCGAAGGCGAGGACGGGGAGCCAGACGGTGGCGGCGCAGGTCAGCCAGCCCAGCACGAGCCGCGCCTCCAGCCACAGCACCGTCCGCCACCGGTCGCGGAGACCGGCGGAGGGAGCCACCGAGAACGCCTGGTCCTCACCGCCCCGCTCACCCGGCGCCAGCATGAACCGTGCCTGCACGCCCTCGCCCCGCCGGACGGCCGGGACAAGACCCAGCGGGATCAGCAGCACCGCGGGCACCCACGGCTTCGACAGGTCGATGAAGAGCCAGACGCTGACGAACAGCATCGGCACCCACAGGTGCAGCAAGCGCGTGTACGTCGTCCCCCACAGCAGCGGGCGCAGAAAGCGGGCCATGCGGTCATCGTGCCAGCGGGCACCGACAACGAACCTCCCCCGGGCGGGGGAGGCGGCCCCCGCCCACGGGGGAGGCGGTGACCGTCGCGTCACGGCCACGCTGAACCCATGACCAGCATCGACGTCCACCAACTGACCAAGGAGTACGGCGGCAGGCGCGCCGTGGACCATCTGACCTTCAGCGTCCTCCCGGGCCGCGTCACCGGATTCCTCGGCCCCAACGGCGCCGGGAAGTCCACCACCATGCGGCTCGTGCTGGGCCTGGACCGGCCGACCTCCGGCACCGCCACCGTCGGCGGCAGGCCCTACGCGTCCCTCGACGAACCGCTCCGGCAGGTGGGCGCCCTGCTCGACGCGGGGGCCGCCCACGGGTCGCGGACCGCCCGGGACCACCTGCGGGCGCTCGCCGCCACCAACCGCATCCCCGAACGCCGGGTGGACCAGGTGCTGGAGGAGGCAGGGCTCGCCTCCGTGGCCCGGCGCCGGGTGAGGACGTACTCCCTGGGGATGCGTCAGCGCCTGGGCATCGCGGCGGCGCTCCTCGGCGACCCGCCCGTGGTACTCCTCGACGAACCGTCGAACGGCCTCGATCCGGAAGGCATCGTCTGGATCCGGGAGTTGCTGCGACGCCTGGCCCGGGAGGGGCGCACCGTCCTCGTCTCCAGCCACCTCATGAACGAGACGGCCTCCTTCGCCGACCAGTTGGTCGTCCTCGGCCGGGGACGGCTCCTCGCCGACCTGCCCATGCGGGAGTTCATCCACGCACGCGTGCGGCCCCGGGTGCGCGTGCGCAGTACGGACGGCGCCGCCCTCGGAGGTCTGCTCACCCGCCACGGCATCGAGGCCGCCGAGGGCGAGGGCGGGCTCTGGACCGCCCTGGACGTCCGGGTGGACGACATCGGGCGTCTCGCCTCGGCGTCCGGGCTTCCGATCCTGGAACTCGCCGTGGAGGAGGGCACCCTGGAACAGGCCTACCTCGATCTGACCGCCGCCGAGACCGAGTTCAGTACCGCTCCGACCCAGCACCAGGAGGCTTCACCATGACGGACACCGCCGCCACCAAGGGCCTGACGGAACCTGACGCCACCCCCGCGGGCCGTCCCGGAGCGTTCGTGCCCGCCCTCCGCGCCGAGTGGATCAAGATCCGCACACTGCGTCCGCTGGTCCTCGCACTGCTCGCCGTCCTCCTCGCCACCGTGACGTTCTCCGCGCTCGCCGGACTCGACGACTCCAAGGGGCCGGACTTCGACCCGCTGTTCTCGGCTCTCTTCGGAGTGAGCTTCGGCCAGATCGCCGCCATCACCTTCGGCACGCAGGCCATGGCGGCCGAACACCGGGACGGCGCCCTGCGGTTGTCGTTGGCCGCGGTCCCCGACCGGGGACGCTGGTTCCTCGCGAAAACGGTGGCGATCGGCGCCCCGGTCCTCGTCGTCGGCCTGGTCACCGGAGTCGCCGGACTGCTCGTGGGGACGTCCGTGCTCGGTGCCAGGGCGGACGGCCTGGGCGCGGCGGAGCAGGTCCGCGCGGTCGTCGGCTGCGCGCTCTACCTGACGCTGATGGCCCTGCTCGCGGCGGGACTGGCGGCCGTACTGCGCAGCGGAGTCGCCACGTTGAGCATTCTGATCCCGTTCCTGCTGATCGTGTCCTTCGTCGTCGGCGGAGCGTCGGGAGGCGTGGCGGACTTCCTCCCGGACAAGGCCGGCCAGCTGGTCCTGCACCGGACGCACGACGGCACGCTCGGTCCCTGGACCGGCCTCGGGGTGACCGCTCTGTGGACCGCCGCGGTGCTCGGCGCCGGGGCCTGGAGCGTCCGGCGCCGGGACGCCTGACCCGAGGGACTCCTGACGCCCCACCAATTGTCAGTGCCGGGGGCTTTACTGGAGGCCATGACCATCGCGCAGCATCTCGCCACGATCGACCGGCTGTGCTCCGCGGAGTTCCCCACGGAGCACGGCCGCTCCGATGTGGGATCCGCCGGACCCGGTTACCACCTGGCCGAGTTGGTGACGAGCGAGGACCTCCGGGACACGGACGGCGCGACGCGTGCGGAGACGGAGGAGCAGTTCGAGGCCGAGCGGGACGGCCTTTCGCAGCTGCTCACCCGGCGATGGGGTCCTCCGGAGCGCGTCAGCCTGGCGAGTGTCCTCGAGCGGTCGACGAGCGGCGAGGACATACCGGAGCCCTGGGGCGACCTGAGTTCCCAGGTGCCCGATCTTCACCTCTGGAGACCGCAGGGCATCGAGCGCTGGGTCGCCCTCGGCATAGGGCAGTGGGACCGTGAACTGCCGTTCCAGCTCCTGGCCCTGGTCACCGTGACGGACCCGCCGTGACTCAGCGGCCCTCGGCGGCCGACCGCAGGCGGCCGTACTCCTCGGCCATCGTCGCCGCGGTCCAATGCGCGTTGAGCCCGCTGGGGTTGGGCAGCACCCACACCCGGCTCGACCCGATGGTCCGCTCCTGACGGCCGATGCGCGCCGTGCGGTCGTCGAAGGCCGCCCTGTACGCGGTCACGCCGACCACCGCCAGCCACGTCGGGCGCAGCCGGGTGACCTTCTCGCCGAGCAGTCGGCCGCCCTCGCGGTACTCCTCGGCGTTCAGCTCGTCGGCCCGCGCGGTCGCCCGCGCCACCACGTTGGTGATGCCGAGCCCGTAGGAGAGCAGCTCCCGCTGCTCGTCCGGCTTCATGAGCCGCGGCGTGAAGCCGGACAGATGCAGCACGGGCCAGAACCGGTTGCCGGGCCGGGCGAAGTGATGGCCCGTGGCAGCCGTCATGAGGCCCGGGTTGATGCCGCAGAAAAGCACCGAGAGGCCGTCCGCGACGACATCCGGCACGAGCCGGTCGCGGGCGGCCTCCAGGTCCGCGGGGGTGAGCCGCGTCAGAGGATCGCCCCCGGCGCGTAGGCGGCCGCCTCCGGGTGCTGCTTCAGGATCTCCTCGACGCGCGCCAGCACGGCGGCGACCTGGTCGGCGGCGGCGCCGGTGAAGGACAGCTTGTCGGCCATCAGCTCGTCCAGCTGCGCGCGGTCCAGCGGGATGCGCTCGTCCGCGGCGAGCTTGTCGAGCAGTTCGTTGCGCTCCGTGCCCTGCTCGCGCATCGCGAGGGCGGAGGCGACCGCGTTCTCCTTGATCGCCTCGTGGGCGACCTCGCGGCCGACACCGGCGCGCACCGCGCCCATCAGGACCTTGGTCGTCGCGAGGAACGGGAGGTAGCGGTCCAGCTCACGGGCGACGACGGCCGGGAACGCGCCGAACTCGTCGAGGACGGTCAGGAAGGTCTCCAGCAGACCGTCCAGCGCGAAGAACGCGTCCGGAAGCGCGACGCGGCGCACCACCGAGCACGACACGTCGCCCTCGTTCCACTGGTCGCCCGCCAGCTCGCCCGTCATCGACGCGTAGCCGCGCAGGATGACCATGAGGCCGTTGACGCGCTCGCAGGAGCGGGTGTTCATCTTGTGCGGCATCGCCGAGGAGCCGACCTGGCCGGGCTTGAAGCCCTCGGTGACCAGCTCGTGCCCGGCCATCAGCCGGATCGTCTTGGCGGTCGAGGACGGGGCGGCGGCCAGCTGCACCAGCGCGGTCACGACCTCGTAGTCCAGGGAGCGCGGGTAGACCTGGCCGACGGAGGTGAAGGCCTGCGAGAAGCCCAGGTGCCCGGCGATCCGCTGCTCCAGGTCGGCGAGCTTGGCCGCGTCGCCGCCGAGCAGGTCCAGCATGTCCTGCGCCGTGCCGACGGGACCCTTGATGCCGCGCAGCGGGTAGCGGTCGAGCAGCTCCTCGAGACGGCCGTACGCGACGAGCAGCTCGTCGGCGGCGGTCGCGAAGCGCTTGCCCAGGGTGGTGGCCTGCGCGGCCACGTTGTGCGAGCGGCCGGCCATGACCAGCTCGGCGTACTCGCCGGAGAGCTTGCCCAGCCGGGCGAGGACGGCGACCGTGCGGTCGCGCATCAGCTCCAGCGAGAGGCGGATCTGCAGCTGCTCGACGTTCTCCGTGAGGTCGCGGGACGTCATGCCCTTGTGGACGTGCTCGTGCCCGGCGAGGTCGTTGAACTCCTCGATCCGGGCCTTCACGTCGTGCCGGGTGACCTTCTCGCGCTCGGCGATGGAGGCGAGGTCGACCTGGTCGAGGACGCGCTCGTAGTCGGCGACGGCGGCGTCCGGCACCTCGATCCCGAGGTCCTTCTGGGCGCGCAGCACGGCGAGCCAGAGCTGACGCTCCAGCCTGACCTTCTGCTCGGGGGACCAGAGCGTGGCGAGCTCGGCGGAGGCGTAGCGTCCGGCGAGGACGTTGGGGATACGGGGCTTTGCAGGCGCGGCAGTCACGTGTACGGAGCATACCGGCTGCACAGAGCCGCTCCCGTACCGCCGGGTCGGGCCTCATGATCCCTCGACCGAGACCTCCGGACTCATGATCCCGAGCGCGGTGGACGGGTCTCGTACCCCGCTCGCGCGTGCGGGTCCGGATGGGACTGATCACTGCCGACCACGGCGCGCAGGCCCCCGTAGGTCTTGGTGGTGAAACGGTCGCGGGCCAGGCTGAGTTCGGTGGTGATCAGCTGGTTCCGCTCGTCGTTGACCTCCTCGATCTCCTCCATCAGCTGCGCGTTCCTGGCGCGCAGCGCCGCGTTCTCGTTGCGCGCCTGGTCGACCGCCCTCGCGTGACTGGCGAGCCGCATCGCCGTGAGGGTGGCACTGCGGGCCAGGGCCCGCTCGCGTCGGGACAGGTCCGCTTCGCGCATCTGCATGTCCAGCTCAAGACACCTCCGGTGTTCCGCCACGACGCCGACGTCGTGCCGTGTGCGGGCCTCGACCTGGCTGAGCGTGTGGCGCAGCAGGGCGGCCAGCAGCCCCGCGACGCCCACGGTCAGGAGAGTGCCCCCGACAGCCGCCAGTTCCCACGTACGGTGCCAGACGCCCTCGCCCACGAATGTCCCGCCGGCTGTGCAGCTGGCGGTGGACGCGATTGCCAGTCTGTACGCCACGTTTCGTTACCCCCTTGCCGTGGCCCCCCGGTCGTCGCCTGCGTCGAGGTCCTTCTGGAACTCGATCGCCTGGACGATGTTCCCGTTGAGCATCGTGCGGATTCTGAGATCGGTGATTCCCCACGCGTCCATGGCCTCCTCCGGCGTGAGTGACGCCGAGGCCACCCTCCGGATCGTCGGCTGAGGCCCGTGTTCCGGGGAAAGCATGCCGCTGTTGACCAACATCTCGCGTTGGTCGAGACCGAGCACAGACGCCCATGTCGTCAGTTGCGAGGGAAGGGGCAGCGTCTTCCCCTCCAGTGTTCTGCTGATCGTCGTCAGGCTCACTCCGATCGAGACGGCCAGTTGGGCCCGGCCGCCTGCTCGTGGGCGGACGTCGTACCCGGCCGCGGTCGCGGCTTTCGTGAGGTACTCGCCAACCCTCCTTGCGAGAGCTTGTCGCTCACCGCGGGACTCGTGGGGGGACTCTTCCATGCTCCGCATGCCCGGAGAGTAGCGCGCACGTATGCAACTTGCACACGACTTGCACGCGGATATCGTCGCAGGTCAGTTGGAGCGATCTCGTCGCGACAGGCCAAAGGGCGGCGTTCGTACGCCAGTTCAGGCCAAAAAGTCCTGCGGCTGTACCGCGAAGCAACTTGCGTACGTGTACGCAAGTTGCATATGTTGCATGACTGTGAGTTAGTCGCACGTATGCAAGTCCTGGTCGTGGGGACCTCTGCGCGCACCGCCTCGGCATCCGCTCGATCACGTTGCGGAGCTGCGGGGCGGCGGCGGGGGACACCGCGCGACCGCACGACCCTCGCTCACGAGGCCCGGGCCGCCCGGCGCCCGGAGCCGGCCACGGCCGGAACGCACCGTCACACCATCCGCCCGCCCGGCAGACCCGTCAGCGCACCCGCCCACCCCAGATCATCCACTCATGAACGGAGTAGGCCTTGATCGCCGAGGCTAACGCCGCCACACCGCGGTCCGACACCAGAGAACCGGCCCTGATCGCTCGCGCCCTCGCGGGCGACCGGGACGCGTTCGGGGAGCTCTACGCACTGCACCACCCCGCGGTGCTCGCCTATGTACAGCGTCGCGTGCGCAACCGGCAGGTCGCCGAGGACATCACGGGCGAGACCTTCCTCAACGCCTGGATGAAACGCGGCACTTTCACCTACCGTGGTGTCGGGTTCGTGGGATGGCTGATCACCATCGCGCGGAACAAGGTCATCGACCACTGCAAGAGCGCGCAGCGGCGGGAGTTCGTCGTCGAGGACATGCTCGGCTTCGACGAGGACCTCACCGTCAGCACCGAGGACACCGTGCTGATCGGCCTGGACGAGGAGCTGTTGCGCCAGGCGCTCGGCCAACTGCGTCCGCCACAGCGCGAAGTCCTCACCCGGCGCTTCCTCATGGAGCTGTCGGTGCTGGAGACCGCCCGGCACATGGCGCGGACCGAGGGCGCGGTGAAGACCCTGCAGTTCCGGGCGCTGGCCAAGCTGCGCAGCGAGTACCTGGGAGTGGCGGCATGACCCCCGCGCCCGGGGGCCGCACCGCGGTCGAAGCGGATCTCGCCGATCAACTCGGCACGTTCGCCCGTGAGTTCGTCGCCGAGCTGGAGGCGCAGGGGCGACTGGTGGAGGTCGGCGGCGCCGGCGTCCTCGAACGACTGCGGACCCAGGTCGAGGCCTGGCGCAACGGCCCGGAGTCCTACCGGGTGGCCGTGGAGACGATCGTCGAGGACTGCGGCTACCCCAGCGAGGTCGCGATGCGGATCGCCACCGCGCTGAACCGCAAGGGGCTGCTCCCGGGCGGCGAGGAACCCGAACCCCGGCACGACCACGGCCCCGCGGCGGTGCCTCTCGTCCCCGGTGCCCGCGGCGCCATCGTCCTGCACCTCGCCGACCGGGGCGCGCGCTTCTCCATCGAGCACGACCACGGGCGCGAACACGACCACGGGCGCGAACACGAACAGCGGCCCGAGTACGCCCACGAGTCCGGTGCCGAGCGGGTGGCCGAGAGCGGGTACGGCGGCGTGCACGGGCACGGCAAAGGCCGCGAGAAATGGATCGAGAACGGAAACGGGGACGGAAGCCCGGACGCGAACGGGCGGGAGGGCCCCGCCGGACACGAGGTCGCGCACGGACACGAGGTCGCGGCCGAGCCCGACGCGACGGGCGGAACCGAGATCGCGGCCGGCCGCGAAGGGGTAGACGCACCGGAGACCGCGTCCGGAGCTGACGGCGTGCACGGACTCGCGATCGCGCCGGTGCCCGAACCGGTGGACGGACAGGTCCCCCGGGTGCGCCCGGCCGCCGCGCGGTCCCGCACCGCCGGATGGGACACCGCCTCCGCCCGCGCGGTCTCCGTCGCCGCCACCCTCCAGTCCGACCACCTCGCACGCCTGGAAGCCATGCGGATCACCGCGGACGGCGAACGCGTCACCGTGGCCGTCAAGGCCACGTGTCTGGCCGACTGGGAGTACTGGCTCGACGCGATCGGCGCCGCCCGCAACGTACGCACCCGGACGGCCGGGCACGCGCAGGTGGCCGCGGGGACCCTCGACGGCGTCGCGGTCCACCTCACCGCCCACGGTGTCCCCGAACTCCTCCAAGAGGCGAGCGACGCCGCAGCCGACCCGTTCTATCTGTGGGGTCGGATCTACGACCTCGGTAGGGGGCAGACCGACCGGTCCGACCGCGTCTGGCTGTCACTCGGACGGCGACAGGACGAGCGCGGTATGCCGCTGCTGGTCCTGCGCGGCACCGCCGGTCCGCCGTACCCGCTGGCCGCGATCGTCATGGCTCACGGACCGCTGACTCCCGCCGCTCCGCCCGGATTAGGCACCGACGGGGGAGACGTGTAGCCGAGCGGCGCTATCGAGCCAGCGGAATCTCCGCTTCGGATGGCTGTTTCTCACCTGTGTCCACCGGCACCTCTGCACCAGAAGAACCACGGTCATGCGTCCACCGGGCCGCCGGAACCCCGTACTGCACCTGGCCCAGAACCTCCCCGGCGGACTGTAGGTGAGCGCGTCTCGCATGGCCGGTTCTCTCTCTTGGCCGTGCGGTGACGAGGTGACGTCGGTGGGGCACATCGGCCCTGATCCGCCCACGAATGGTGGGACGGGGCGAAAAGGTACGAGTCCGTCGCCGCACCGTTCGCCCGTGCGGCCCGGCGGCGACCCGTCGGCCCCACGGTGCTCAGGGGCGTACTTCTCAGGTCCCCGCATGAGTGCTTGGATGCTGAACCCGGCCGGGTTCCCGGCCGGCCCGTTGCTCGCCGTCCGATCCGGGTGGTGAGACGGCTCCTTTCCATGCTCCGCAAAGCTGAAGGGGTCGTCGGCTGGGCCCGGTGCTCACGCCGGGCCCAGCCGTATTTCTCGGGAGCGTGTGCCGCGAGCCGTCAGCGGGCGTCGCGCCGTCGAGCGCCCCCTGTGGAGGCCACGGCGGGAGGCGGTAGCTTGCCTGTCATGCGGAGCATGGCCGCCGTGTCGCTCGACGGAGGGGCACGGCGGAAGCCGCCCGCGAACCGCACGTGACGAGACCGGCGGTACCTCGGATCGTCAGGCACCGGGGCCGGCGCACCCGCCCGCGTGAGGCGCCTCTTCCCGGCTCCGCTCCCCGTCGACTGCGCCTCGTGCGCCAGGGATACGGATTCAGCCCCCGTGTACGGACTCCGCGCCCTGGCTTCCCGTGACAGGACCCTCGTACGGCAGCAGGTCCGGGCGCTTCGCCGGGAGGCCGTCGCCCGACGAGCGTCCCGTCAGACGCCGTCCGATCCACGGGAGCAGATGCCGGCGGGCGAAGCGGGCGTCGGCGGTGCGGCGGGAGATGAAGCCGGGCAGGGTCGTCGCGCCCATCGGGGTGCGCCACTCCTGGTCCTCGCCGTCGTACCCGAGCGTCTGCCACACCGCCTCGGCGACCCTGCGGTGTCCATCGGCGGTCAGGTGCAGCCGGTCCACGTCCCACATGCGCGGGTCCGCGAGCGAGGGCGCCCCGTAGAGGTCCACCACCAGGGCTCCGTGCCGCTTCGCGAGGTCGTCGACGACGACGAACAGCTCCTCCATGCGCGGACGGAAGCGTTCGAGGACCGGACCGTTGCGGGCCGGGCTGCGCATCAGGACGAGTTGTTCGCAGGCCGGGGCGAGCCGCTCCACGGCCTCCTCCAGGAGACCGCGGACGCGCCCCATGTCGACCTTGGGCCGCAGGGTGTCGTTCAGGCCGCCGACGAGCGTGATCACGTCGGGCCGCATGGCGGCGGCGACGTCGACCTGCTCGGCGACGATCTGGCCGATCAGCTTGCCGCGCACCGCGAGGTTGGCGTAGCGGAAGCCGGGGGCGCGGGCCGCCATCCGGGCCGCGAGGAGGTCGGCCCATCCCCGGTAGGAGCCGTCGGGCAACAGGTCCGACATGCCCTCGGTGAAGGAGTCGCCGACCGCGACAAGACTGGTGTAGGTGGCATTCGTCTGCATGGCGGGAAAGATGGTAACCCGAACACATACTCATCGGTCGGTCGGGTGCACCGGACCGGCCGACCTGCACGACACGCCGGGGTCGCCGGGAGGCCGGGCCCGTGCGCACGGAAGCGCCCGCCGCGTGAGGGTGTCGGCCGCACGGAAGCGCCCGCCCATGATGGTGCCCGCCGCACGGAAGCGTTTGCCGCAGGGAAGTGCCCGGCGGACGGCGGCCGTCCGCCGGGCACCCGGCGTGTGTCCCGACCTGAGGTGGGTGTCCTAGACCGGCTGTCCGAACAGTTCTCGCAGGACGTCCTCCATGGTCACCAGCCCCGCGAGCCGCCCGTCGCTGCCCATCACCGCCGCGAGGTGCGTCCGGCTGCGGCGCATGGCCGTCAGGACGTCGTCCAGGGGAGTGCTCTCCCGGACCCGGGCGATGGGCCGCATGTCCTCCACCCGGAACGGCAGGTCGCGCGGGGTGGCGTCCAGCGCGTCCTTGACGTGCAGATATCCCAGGATGCGGCGGCCGTCGTCGACGACCGGGAAACGGGAGAAGCCCGACTCGGCCGACAGCCGCTCCAGCTCCTCGGGCGTGACGCCCACGTGCGCGTAGACGACGCGTTCCACCGGCAGCACGACGTCGTGCACGGGCCGGCGGCCCAGCTCCAGGGCGTCGTGCAGACGCTCCTGGGCCCGGTCGTCGATCAGCCCGGCGGCGCCGGAGTCCTTCACGAGGCGGGCCAGCTCGTCGTCGGAGAACGTCGCCGCGACCTCGTCCTTGGTCTCCACCCGCAACAGCTTCAGCAGCCCGTTCGCGAAGGCGTTGACGGTGAAGATCACCGGGCGCAGCGCGCGGGAGAGGGCGACCAGTGGCGGCCCGAGCAGCAGCGCCGTCCGCACCGGTTCGGCGAGCGCCACGTTCTTCGGCACCATCTCACCGAGCAGCATGTGCAGATACGTCGCCAGGCTGAGCGCGATGACGAAGGAGACGGCGTGGCCCGCGCCGGAGGGCACGCCCACCGCGTGGAACACCGGCTCCAGCAGATGCGCGATCGCCGGTTCGGCCACGATGCCGAGCACCAGGGTGCAGAGCGTGATGCCCAGCTGGGCCGTGGCGAGGAGCGCGGAGACGTGTTCAAGACCCCACAGCACGCTGCGGGCGCGTCGGTCGCCCTGCTCCGCGTGCGGCTCGATCTGGCTGCGGCGCACCGAGATCAGTGCGAACTCGCCGCCCACGAAGAAGCCGTTCACGACGAGTGTCGCGAGGCCGATCAGCAGTTGTACGGCGGTCATCGCGCGTTCTCCTCGGCGTCGTGCGGCGCGTGCAGCAGCACGCGGGCGGCCCGCCGTCCCGAGGCGTCCACCACGTCGAGCCGCCAGCCGGTGGCCTCGACGGAGTCCCCCTCGGCGGGGATGCGGCCCAGCTCGGCCGCGACGAAACCGGCCAGGGTCTCGTACGGTCCGTCGGGCACCCGCAGTCCGACCCGGGCGAGCTGGTCGGTACGGGCGGACCCGTCGGCCGAGTACAGCGTCCTGCCGTCGTCGTCCGTGCCGACCGGGGCGATGTCGGGCGTCTCGTGCGGATCGTGCTCGTCACGGACCTCGCCGACGACTTCCTCGACGATGTCCTCCAGCGTGGCGACACCGGCCGTACCGCCGTACTCGTCGATGACCACGGCCATCGTGCGCTTCCCGGCCAGCCGGTCCAGCAGGCGGTCGACGGTCAACGACTCCGGTACGAGCAGCGGCTCCCGCATGATCCGGGCGACGGGTGTCTGGGTCCGTTCCTCGGCGGGGACCGTCAGGACGTCCTTGATGTGGGCCACCCCGACGACCTCGTCGAGGCTGTCCTGGTAGACGGGGAAGCGGGACAGGCCGGTCGCCCGGGTCGCGTTCGCGACGTCCTCGCAGGTCGCCTGCACGTCGAGCGCGACGACCTGGACGCGCGGCGTCATCACGTTCTCCGCGGTCAGGTCGGCGAGGTTCAGGGTGCGCACGAACAGCTCGGCGGTGTCCGCCTCCAGCGCGCCCTCCTTGGCCGAGTGCCGGGCGAGCGCCACCAGCTCCTGGGGCCCGCGCGCGGAGGCCAGCTCCTCGGCGGGTTCGAGGCCGAAACGCCGTACGACGTGGTTGGCCGTGTTGTTGAGGTGGGCGATGAACGGCCGGAAGGCCGCGCTGAACCAGCGCTGCGGCGTCGCCACCCGCTTGGCCACCGCCAGCGGCGAGGAGATCGCCCAGTTCTTCGGCACCAGTTCGCCCACGACCATCAGGAAGAGGGTCGAGAGGGCCGTACCGATGATCAGGGCCACCGAGCGTGACGCCGAGGCCGGAACCCCGATCGACTCCAGGGGGCCCGCGATCAGCTTGGCGATCGAGGACTCGGACAGCATGCCGACGACCAGGTTGGTCACGGTGATGCCGAGCTGGGCGCCGGACAGCTGGAAGGTGAGGTTGCGTACGGCCTTGAGGGCGCCCGAGGCGCCCCGCTCGCCACGCTCCACGGCACGTTCCAGTTCGCTGCGTTCGACCGTGGTCAGCGAGAACTCCGCCGCCACGAAGGCGCCGCAGGCCAGCGAGAGCAGAACGGCCACCAGCAGCAGGAGAACTTCGGTCATCGGGTCACCTCCGTCCCATGATCGGCCAGGGTCGGGGGGATCGCGCGATGTCCGCGGCCACTGTGACGAGCACGGCGCCGGGTACTGGGAGGTTCGCCCATGGGCGGACGCTCACACCTTTCGTAGGAGGACGGAGTGTCCACCAAGGGTAAAGGAAGAGCAAAGCGTTCTCCTCGGTGGCCCCCGCACCTGACAGGGGACCAGGGGTGTCGCTGGGACCACTCCGGTTCCCCCGACCGGTGCCGACGACACCGCTACGCGCCGAGCGGCTTCACCCAGCGCCGCCAGTGCTCCTCGGGCGCGTACCCGGCGGCCCGCCACGCGTGGTGGGCCGACTCGTTCCGTCGCAGCACCATCGCGTCCCCGCGCCGCCCTCCGAGCCGTACGAAGCGCTCCTCCGCGGCGGCGAGCAGCGCCGAGCCGATGCCGAGCCGTCGCCGGTCCGGACGCACCGCCAGTCGGTACAGGTGGCAGCGCCAGCCGTCGAAGCCGGCGATCACGGCGCCGACGAGTTCCCCACCCCGTTCCGCGAGGAGCAGGGACTCGGGGTCGCGGGCGAGCAGCCGCTCGACGCCCTCGCGGTCGTCGCTGATGCTCGTACCCTCGGCGGCCGCCTCCCAGAAGGCGAGCACCGCGTCCAGGTCCTCGGGCACGGCGGCCCGTATCCGCAGGTCGGTCATGCGCCGATCCCATCACGTGGACCGCGCGGAGGCACCGGATTCCACCATCCGGACGATCGTCCGCCACCCGTGCGCGGCCGACCGGTGTGCAGAGGCCGGTGGACCGCCGGTACGGCGGTCACTCGTGCGCGATGGCAGCCAGGACGTTCATCCGGGACGCCCGCAGCGCGGGGAGCAGCGCCGCGACGACGCCGACGAGCGCGGAGCCGACCACCACCGCCACGATCGTCGTCCAGGGGATGGCGAGTTCCTCCATCCCCTGAAGGGCGAGCACCCGCTGGACGCACACACCCCAGACGAGCCCCAGCGCCAGACCGAGCACGGCTCCGAACACGGCGATCACCACCGACTCCAGCCGGATCATCCGGCGCAGCTGACGGCGGCCGAGTCCGATGGCCCGCAGCAGTCCGATCTCCCGGGTCCGCTCCACCACCGACAGGGCGAGGGTGTTGACGACACCGAGCACCGCGATGACGATGGCGAGCCCGAGCAGGGCGTACACGAGGTAGAGCAGTACGGCGATCTGGTCGTGCACCAGCTTCTTGTAGTCGGCCTGGTCGCGGACCTGCACCTGGGGGTACGGATCCAGGGTCTTCTCCAGACGTGAGCGCAACCGGTCCGCGTCGGTGCCCGGGCTCGCGTTCACGTACAGCGCGGAGTCCTGCCCGCCGGGCACGTACTTCTCGACCGTGCCGAAGCCGATGACGAGCCCGCCCTGCATACCGAACCCGCCGCTGCCCGCCTGGTCGGTGAGGGCGCCCACCGTCAGGTCGGTCGTGCGGCCGGCCGGGAACTCGACGGGAATCGTGCTGCCCACCCGTACGCCGTGGTCCTTCGCGAACGTCGCGTCCATGGCGAGGCGGCCGTCCGCGAGCGCCGCCGCGGTGTCGCCCCGCGCGTACGCGATGTGGGCGACGTCGTCGAGCCGCTGGTCGTAGGCCGCCGCGGACGTCTCGATCCGCTTGCCGTCCGGCAGCCGGACCGCGATCGGCGTGAACCGCTGCCGGACGACGAGCCCCACGCCCTCGGTGGCGCGCACCTTGTCCGTCAACTCCTTGGAGAAGGGAACGAAGTTGTCGTTCTGCAGCACGAAGTCGGAACCGAGCGTCTTGTCGATCTGACTGTCGAAGGACTTGCTCATGGAGGCGCTGGCCACGGACATCCCGCCGACCAGGGCCAGCCCCACCATGAGCGCGGCGGCGGTGGCGCCCGTGCGGCGCGGATTGCGCAGGGCGTTGCGCTGGCTCATCCGGCCGACCGAGCCGAAGAGCGCGGGGAAGGCGCCCCCGAGGACCCGGATCACCGGCCGGACCAGCAGCGGCCCCGCGATCACCGTGGCGATCAGCGTCAGGACCACGCCGAGTCCCAGCAGCGAGGCGGACGTCGACGTCTTCGACGCGGCCGCGCAACCGGCGAGCGCCGCCGCTCCGGCCACTCCGACGACCACGCCCACGATGGCCCGCGTCCGCAACGGCTTCCCGACGCCGGCGACTTCGGCGTCCGAGAGGGCCGCCATCGGGGAGACGGTCGCCGCGCGCCGGGCCGGCAGATACGCGGCGACGAACGTGACGCCCACCCCGACGACGTACGCCGCCACCGGTGTCGGCCAGCCGATCACCATCTCCGTCGACTTCAGGTTCATGCCGAACGCGGTCATCAGCTTGATCAGACCGACCGCGAGCCCGATCCCCGCCGCGAGGCCGAGGGTCGAACCGACCAGGCCGAGGAGCAGCGCCTCGGTGAGCACCGACCGGCGCACCTGGCGACGGTCGGCGCCGAGCGCCCGCAACAGGCCGAGTTCGCGGGTGCGTTGGGCGATCAGCATGGAGAACGTGTTGACGATCAGGAAGATGCCCACGAGCACGGCGATCCCGGCGAAGCCGAGCATCACGTACTTGATGATGTCCAGGAAGCCGCCGAGCTGCTCGGCCGACGACTCGGCCTGCTCGTCGGCGGTCTTCACGTCGTACTCGGCGGCACCCAGCTCGGCGGCGATCCGTTGCTTGACCGTCGCGTCGCTGACGCCCTTCGTCGCTTCCACGGAGATGCTCGTGGCGGCGTCGGTCGATCCGAGGAGCTTCGCCTGCGCGGTCGGGGTGTCGAGGAAGACCAGCGCGGCACCGGGGTTCGTGGTGGTGAAGGTGGCGATCCCGACGATCCGCACCTCGAACGACCCGGGCTGCGCCTGCACCGTGAGCGCGTCCCCGATGCCGAGGTGCTTCTTGTCGGCGGTGTCGGCGTCGAGCAGTGCCTCGCCGTCGCCCTTCGGCGCGTGTCCGGAGGTCAGCTTCACCGGACTGCGGTCGGTGACCTGCCAGTCCGTGACGACGGTGGGGGCACCGGTCGTCGGGCCGACGGACTTGTTCGCGCTGTCGACGACCGGTGCGTTCTCGACCGAGGCGTCGACCCGGGCCGCGGCGACTCCCTCGACCTTCGCGATCCGGTCCGCCAGCGAGGCCGGCACGGTCTCGGTGGCGCCGGTCGGCAGCTGGGAGTTCAGGTCGTTCCTCGGCTCCACGGTCACGTCGGCCGAGGTGGAGGCGAAGAGCCGGTCGAACGTGCGGGTCACCGTGTCCGAGAAGATGAGGCTGCCCGCGACGAAGGCCACCGACAGCACGATGGCGAGCGCCGACAGGAGCAGCCGCCCCTTGTGCGCGAGAAAGCTCCGCAGGGTCGCCTTGAGCACGGCCGCCTCAGTCCTTGTCGAGGGTCACGTCGGTGGAGCCGGCCGCGGGCGAACCGCTCCCGGAGCCGGCCGGCGGAGACCCCTCGGGGGAGCCGGCCGCGCGGGGCACGGCACCGGACCCGCCCCGGGCCGCCCTGTCGCCGGACCCGCCGGGGTCCGCCGCGGTGCCGCCCGGTTCGCGGCCGTCGTAGGTCACGCGGACCGTGTCGAAGCGCTTCATCCGCTCCAGCACGGCCTCCGCGGTCGGCCGTTCCGTCTCGTCCACGATCCGCCCGTCCGCGAGGAAGAGCACCAGGTCGGAGTGGGCGGCCGCGCCCGGATCGTGCGTGACCATGACGACGGTCTGGCCCAAATCGTCGACGGCCTCGCGCAGGAAGCCGAGGACCTCGAGACCGGCGCGGGAGTCCAGGTTGCCGGTCGGCTCGTCGGCGAAGATCAGCTCGGGCCGTGAGGCGAGCGCCCGCGCGCAGGCCACGCGCTGCTGCTGGCCACCGGAGAGCTGGGCGGGCCGGTGCTTCAGCCGATCACGCAGTCCCAGGGTGTCGATGACCTGGTCCAGCCACTGCCGGTCGGGCTTCTGGCCCGCGATGTCCATGGGCAGCGTGATGTTCTCCGCGGCGTTCAGCGTCGGGATCAGGTTGAACGACTGGAACATGAAGCCGATCCGGTCCCGGCGCAGCCGCGTCAGTTCACGGTCCTTCAGCCCGGTGATCTCCGTGCCGCCCAGCCACACCTGTCCGGCCGAGACGGTGTCGAGCCCCGCCAGACAGTGCATGAGGGTGGACTTCCCGGAGCCCGACGGGCCCATCACGGCGGTGAACCGGCCGCGCGCGATGTCCACGTCGACCGAGTCGAGGGCGAGCACCGCGGTCTCGCCCGAGCCGTACGCCTTCGTCAGACCGCGGGCGCGGGCGGCGATCCCGTCCCCTTCCGCGCGGCCGGGTGCCTGCTCCGCAGCAGCTGTGGACAAGGCCGCCTCCTCCGTGTTCGACGTCCCGAATCCCTCGTAGCGCCCGAGCGTAGTGTGACGACGGGCACACCCGACATCCCCCTTGAGTGCCGGATGCCCTCCGCCCCAGGTCGTGCCCCGGGCACGGATGTAAGGGGCACTCTCCACCCGCGTTCGCCGGGCCCCGTCCTGTCGACGGCCGCCCTTCCGGACCCCCGGAGAGGCCTGCCCCCTTGCCGGTGCTAGCGGTTCCGCGCTAGCTTCTAAGGATGGCGAAGACTCAGCTGAACGTCCGGGTGGACGAGGGCACGGCCCGAGCCGCCCGTGAGCGAGCCCTGGAACGGGGGATGAGCGTGAACCGCTACATCGAGGAACTGGTCCGGCAGGACACCGGGGAGGTGGGCCACACGTTCGTGGACGCCGCCGCCGATTTCATGAAGCAGTACGAGTCCGTGTTCGCCGAGGAGTTCGGCTCGGACCGTGAAGGCACCCGCGAAGGTCGTCGTTGATCCCTTGAGCAGTCTCAGAGTCGATCTTGCCTGGCTCCTCATGATCGCCGAACAGAAAACACCCGGAGATCCCCAGGTCACCGACTGGGGAGCGCTCGTCGCCGCAGTCAGCCGGCACGAGGCGGAGATCTTCGGCATTCCCGTCTACGACAGTCCGCACGCCCGCGCCGCCGCGCTGCTCCAGCTCCTGCTGCACGTCCCGGCACTCGAGCGTTCCAACGCGATGTTCGCCTCGGCCGTCGCGTACGCCTATCTCGTCGCCAGCGGCCTGAAGGTCGTCACCTCTCCCGAGCAGGTGCGGGAGCTGGCCCGGCTGGTGAAGAGCGGCGAGGCCACCGTGCACGAGATCACGCACGAACTGCGCCGCTGGAGCCTGTAGCGGATCAGTTCGTTCCTGGTCCCTGGTCCGCGGGTCGGTACGCCGTCCCCAGGACGCAGTACGAGGTGGGCAGCCGCATCCCCTTCTCGGGCATGAACAGCCTGCGGTACGGGCCCAGTTCGAAGCCGGCGTCGCGCAGCGCGGAGACCGTGTCACGGGACAGGTGGCAACCGCCGGCCAGCCGGGGCCACACCGTGCGGTCCAGGCCCCGCTGCGTCGACCGCATCACCGGTCCGCCGCCGCTGCCGTGCTCGAAGAACCGCACCGTGCCGCCGGGCCGCAGCACCCGCCGCACTTCGGCCAGCGCCTTCGGCACGTCCCGCACGCTGCACAGCACCAGCGACAGCACCGCCGCGTCGTACGCCTCGCTCTTGACCGGCAGCGCCTCCGCCGCACCCGGCGCCACGTCGACGGGGACCTCGCAGCGCAGCGCCGCCTCCACCGCCAACTGCCGCAGCAGCCGCTCGGGTTCGATGGCCACGACCTCCGAGACGGTGCCCGGATAGTGCGCGAAGTTCAGCCCGTTGCCCGCGCCGACCTCGATGACCCGGCCGGACAGTCCGGCGAGCAGCCGGTCCCGCATCCGGCCCATGCCCATCCGGGTCTCGGCGCCGACGCTGAGGCGGGCGTAGGAGCGGGCGAACACCGGATGGTGCACGGCGTCCGCCGGCACCTTGCCGGAGCCGGCCGGACGCAACGGCTTGAACGGCATGACGGACCTCCCGGGAGGACGGGTCTTACCGGGATTGTCCCCCCGCCGGGTCCACCGCACGCGCCGGACGGCGCCCCGCTCCCGCCGCGGCTCCGCGCCGGGAGACCGGCCCGGACCGCGGACCGGCCCGGACCGCGGACCGGTCCGGAGCGAGCTCCGCGGGCGTCCGCGCGTCCGTGCCTCGGGGTGCTCAGGCGGTGTTGGCCGCGGCGAAGACGTCCGCGTTCCAGCGTCCGCCCAGTCGCGGATCCAGCCAACCCGGGGACTGTGCACGGAAGTCGGCGGGCGACCTGCCCCCCGCTCCCGCCGGGACCGCGCCCAGCAGCGGCGCGCCGCACACGGCCGGCAGGTCCGCGAGGTTGCAGCGCATGGCCAGATCCGGCGCGTCCGGCCAGCTTCCGATGACGACACCCGCGAACTCCAGCTCACGGAACCGCAGCTCACGGGCCGTCAGTTCCGTCGCGTTGAGGGTGCCGAGCCCGGCCGGCGCGACGACCAGCACGGGTGCGTCGAGCAGCCGGGCCGCGTCCGCCAGCGTCCCGTCCTCGTCGTCGAAGCGGACGAGGAGACCGCCCGCACCCTCGACGAGCACCAGGTCGTGCTCGGTGGCCAGTTTGGCCGCGGCCTCGGCGACATCCCGCGGCGGCACCGGCGCGAGGCCGGCCCGCCGGGCGGCCGTCGCCGGCGCCAACGGCTCGGGATAGCGGCCGAGTTCGAGCGTCGTGACGGCGCCCGCGAGCCGCGCGGCCTCGTCCGCGTCGCCCCGCTCCTGCGGTCCCACACCGGTCTGCGCCGGCTTGAGCACGGCCACCGACCGTCCGGCCGCGAGCGCCGTGGCCGCGACGGCGGCCGTGACGACCGTCTTGCCGACCTCCGTGCCCGTTCCCGTGATCACCAGTACCGGCATCTCAACCCTCCCGCGCCGCCGCGCACACGGCGCGCGCGATCCGTTCGACGTCCCTGTCGCCCGTGACGTACGGCGGCATCGTGTAGACGAGGTCGCGGAACGGTCGCAGCCACACCCCTTCGCGCACCGCGGCCGCCGTCGCCGCCTTCATGTCCACCTCGTGGTCGAGCTGGACGACTCCGATCGCGCCGAGCACACGTACATCCCGCACGCCCGGCAGGGACGCGGCCTCCGCGAGCCCGTCCCGCAGCCCCGTCCCGATCCGCTTCACCTCGGTCCGCCAGTCCTGGCCGAGCAGCAGGTCGACCGACGCGCACGCCACCGCCGCCGCCAGCGGGTTGCCCATGAACGTCGGGCCGTGGGCGAGCACCGGGACCTCGCCGCGCGAGATGCCCTCGGCCACCCGCGCGGTGCACAGCGTCGCCGCCATCGTCAGATAACCGCCGGTCAGCGCCTTGCCGACGCACATCACGTCCGGTGTCACACCCGCGTGGTCCGCCGCGAACAGCTCGCCCGTCCGACCGAAACCGGTGGCGATCTCGTCGAAGACCAGCAGCACGTCGTGCGCGTCGCACGCCTCGCGCAGCACCCGCAGATACGCGGGGGAGTGGAACCGCATGCCACCCGCGCCCTGCACCACCGGCTCGACGATCACCGCGGCCAGTTCGTCGGCGTGCGCGCCGATCAGCTCGCGCAGCCGCTCGGCGTACTCGGCGTCGTACTCCGTCGGAGGCGCGTCGGCGAACACCTGGCGGTGGAGCACGCCCTGCCACAGCTCGTGCATCCCGCCCTCGGGGTCGCACACCGACATGGGCTGCCAGGTGTCCCCGTGGTAGCCGCCGCGCCAGGTCAGCAGGCGCTGCTTGGCCGGGCGGCCGAGCGAACGCCAGTACTGGAGGCACATCTTGACGGCGACCTCGACGGACACGGAGCCGGAGTCGGCCAGGAAGACATGTTCCAGGCCGTCCGGAGAGATGTCGACCAGCCGCTTAGCGAGCCGTACGGCGGGCTCGTGGGTGAGCCCGCCGAACATCACGTGGCTCATCCGGTCCAGCTGGCCGCGCGCCGCCTCGTTGAGGACCGGATGGTTGTAGCCGTGGATGGCCGACCACCAGGACGACATCCCGTCGATCAGCTCACCCGCACCGCCGGCCAGCCGGAGCCGGACCCCGCTCGCCGACTCCACGACCAGCGGCTCCTGACGGCCGGGCATCGGCCCGTACGGATGCCAGACGTGCCGCCGGTCGAGGTCGAGGAGTTCCCGCACGGACAGGTCAGGCATTGGGCGCGAGGTCCGTTCCGGCACCACGGCGGCGGACGGCGACGAGGTCGGTCCTGGCACCCGCGGGCACCGCTTCCGTGTTCGGCGTCTCCGTGCTCGCACCCTCCGTACCCGCGGTCTCCGCGCGGACGGTCTCGACGGGAGCCGCCGGGACCGAGCCGCACACCCCGGCGCCCTCGTGGGAGCCGCAGCCGCCTCCGGCGTGCGATCCGCAGCCGGCCTCCGCGTGCGCCCCGCACCCGGCGCCCTCCGTCGCCGTGTCGCCGACCGGCGCGTGCGCACCGCAGCCGCCCGCCGCCGCACGGTGCTCCGGCAGCGTCACCTCGCCCGCGTTCTCCACCTCGAAGCCCGCGTCCGCGATCATGTCCAGGTCCGCCTTGCCCGCCTGGCCCTCGCTGGTCAGGTAGTCACCGAGGAAGATCGAGTTGGCGAGGTGCAGGGCGAGGGGCTGGAGGGTGCGCAGATGGACCTCGCGGCCACCGGCGATCCGGACCTCGACGTCCGGGCACACGAACCGGACCATGGCGAGGATGCGCAGGCATCGCTGCGGGGTGAGGTTCCACTCCTTGGCGAGCGGGGTGCCCTCGAACGGGATCAGGAAGTTCACCGGGACGGAGTCGGGGTCGAGCGCGCGCAGCGCGTACACGACGTCGACGAGGTCCTCGTCCGACTCGCCCATGCCCGCGATCAGACCCGAGCAGGCTGACAGTCCCGCCGCGTGCGCCTTCTGGACCGTGTCGACCCGGTCGGCGTACGTGTGCGTGGTCGTGATGTCCCCGTACGTCCCCTCGGACGTGTTCAGGTTGTGGTTGTACGCGTCCGCGCCGGCCTCGCGGAGCCGCTCGGCCTGGCCGTCGGAGAGCAGACCGAGGCAGGCGCACACCTCGACGCCCTCGTTCTGGTCCTTGATGGCCTTGATCGTGTCGGAGACCCGCTCCACGTCACGGTCCGTCGGCCCGCGGCCGCTGGCCACCAGGCACACCCGCTTGGCGCCGCCGGCGAGCCCCGCCGCCGCGGCCCGGGAGGCCTCGTCGGGCTTCAGCCAGCTGTACTTCAGGATCCCGGCCCGGGAGCCGAGGCGCTGCGAGCAGTACGAACAGTCCTCCGGGCACAGGCCCGACTTCAGGTTGACCAGATAGTTCAGTTTCACCCGTCGGCCGAACCAGCGGCGGCGCACCTTGCCGGCCGCGGCCACCACGTCGAGCACGTCGTCGTCGGACGTGGCCAGTACGGCCAGCGCCTCCTCGCGGGTCGGCAGCTCGCGCCGAAGCCCCTTGTCCACCAGCGTGTTCAGCAGGTCCATGAGGTCCGATCCTGGCGTATACGACCGGCCCCGGCCAAGGAGAGATCGGACAACAGAGTGGGTTCGACGTGTGGGTATTGCCACATCCTGGGCGGCTGGTCCGGCCGCTAGGGTCTGTGCACTGCCTACAAAACACCCGCCACGACGGTCCGGAGGACACATGGCGTTCGGCTGGATCGACGAGCAGGCCGCGGCGCGCCGCGCCGCCGGTCTCGTACGGACCCTGCGCCCGCGTCCCGCCGACTCGCCGCTGCTCGATCTCGCGAGCAACGACTACCTCGGTCTGGCCCGCCACCCGCGGATCACGGCCGCCGCAGCGGACGCGGCGCGCACCTGGGGCGGCGGCGCGACCGGTTCCCGGCTCGTCACCGGCACCACCGAACTCCACACCGAACTGGAACGCGAACTGGCCGACTTCTGCGGCTTCGAGTCCGCACTCGTCCTCTCCTCCGGCTACGCGGCCAATCTCGCCGCCGTCACCGCCCTCGCCCCGCACGGCTCGCTCGTCGTCTCGGACGCGGGCAACCACGCCTCGCTGATCGACGGCTGCCGGCTCGCCCGGGGAGCCGTCCAGGTCGTGGGGCACGCGGACCCGGCCGGTGTGGGCAAGGCGCTCGGCACCCACGAGGGGCCCGCCGTCGCCGTCTCCGACACGGTCTTCTCGGTGGACGGCGACGCGGCACCGCTCACCGGACTCGCCCTTGCCTGCCGGGAGTACGGGGCCGGTCTGATCCTCGACGACGCGCACGGGCTCGGTGTCCTCGGCGACGGCGGCCGGGGTGCCCCGCACGCGGCGGGGCTCGCCGGGGACCCTGACGTCGTCGTGACGGTCACGCTGTCCAAGTCGCTCGGCAGCCAGGGCGGAGCCGTCCTCGGCCCGGCGGCGGTCATCGACCACCTCGTCAACGCGGCACGCACCTTCATCTTCGACACCGGCCTCGCGCCGGCGGCGGTGGGAGCGGCGCTGGCCGCGCTGCGACTGCTGCGCGACGAACCGGAGCGAGCGGCCAGGGCACGCGCGGTGGCCACGGCGCTGCACACCCGGCTGACGGCCGAGGGACTGTCGGCGGTACGACCGGACGCCGCCGTCGTCTCCGTCAGGGCACCGTCCCCCGAACGGGCCCTGAGCTGGGCCGCCGACTGCCGCGAGGAGGGCCTCGCCGTCGGCTGCTTCCGTCCCCCGTCGGTGCCCGACGGTGTGTCGAGGCTGCGGCTGACGGCCCGCGCGGACCTCTCCGAGGAGCAGATCGAGCGCGCGGTGGACGTGATCAGCCGCACCCGGTGAACCGGCCCGCGGTCATGCCAGGCCGGTGATGAACCCCTCCCAGGCGGCAGGGGCGAACAGCAGGGCGGGGCCTGCCGGATTCTTGGAATCGCGCACCGCGACCGTCCCGGACCACGGTCCGGAGCCGGGGCGCGCCGTCTCGACGCAGTTGTTCATTCCCGTGCTGCGGCTGCTGCGCAGCCATCGCACGTCGCGCAGTGAAGTGCTGGAGGGTACGTACCGAGGCGATGCAGACAATGGGGGTGCCTCCTTACGCGCCGTCACCTATCCCGGCGATGTAGTCCAACGAGTCCTCGGGCGAAAGGGCGTGGAACTGAAGGGTGTTGAAGGCCTCCGTATAGGCCTGGAGGTCTTCTTTCCGTTCGAGGTAGAGGCTACTCGTCAAGTGGTCGAGAACAACCACATCCAGATCAGTTGTGTTCGGAAATGAGAAGATAACGAAAGGCCCGGTGATCCCGATGTGCGCTCCGGCGGCGAACGGCAGCACCTGGAGCCGGACTTGGGGGAGCGCCGCGGCCTCGCACAGCCGGTTCAGCTGGCGGGCCATCACCTCGGGACCGCCCACCTCCCGACGCAGCACCGCCTCGTCCAGCACCGCGCACAGCTCCAGCGGAGGATCGGCGCGCAGCACGTCCTGCCGGGCCAGCCGCACCTCGACCAGGGTGTCGAGCTTGCTCTCCTCCAGCCCGTCCACGGCGGCCCGCGTCACCGCGCGGGCGTAGTCGGGCGTCTGCAACAGGCCCGGTACGACGGACGTCTCCAGGGTGCGCATCCCACTGGCGCCCGACTCCAGACTGATGAAGTCGCGGTATGCCGGCGGCAGCACCCCTCGGTACGCGTGCCACCAGTGGTGCCGGCCGTTTCCCTCGGATCCCGCCAACACGACCAGAAGCTCGCGCAGTTCGGGATCCTCGACCCCGTAGGCGTCCAACAGGCGCTCGACGTCGCCCGGTTTCACCCCGCTGGTGCCGGTCTCGATGCGGCTCACCTTCGACTGGTGCCAGCCGAGCAGGCGGGCCGCCTGGCCGCTCGTGAGACCCGTGCCCGCGCGCAGCGCGCGCAGTTCGGCGCCGAGCTTGCGGCGGCGCACCGCGGGACCGTGCTGCATGGCCGTTCTCCTTACTCCTTCCAAGCCGCCCGAATACGCTCTGCCGACGCAGAGTTCACCGCATCGAGCGACAGATATATGCATTACTCGGTGGATCGCACCCGCGACCGGCTCCGTAATGGCAGTCTGGCGCAAGCACCAGTCCGGGACCGTACTCGAACCATCCGCTCCGTGTCGGACTCCGGTCCCGTGGGAAAGGGACGACCTCGCCATGGCAGATCACCAGGAAGCAGCCGTCACTCTGCCGAGCGAAGCCGTCTCGGTTTCCGTGGCCCGTAAATTCGTCGCGGAAGTGCTGGCCGAATGGGGCCTGCCGGGCGACGCCGAAGTCGGCGAGACCGTCCGCCTGATCGTGTCCGAACTGGCCACCAACGCCGTTCAGCACACCTTCGGGCAGTCGCCCACCTTCACGGTCGACGTGTGCCTCGACCGGGAGGAGCGCCTGCGGATCGGCGTCACCGACAGCCATCCGCGCTTCCCGAAGCGACTGCCCGCGGCGGTCCAGCAGGACAACGGCCGCGGCATGGTGATCATCCGCTGGCTCGCCAACGAGTGCGGCGGACGACTCAGCGTCCGCGCCACCCGTGAGGGCGGCAAGACCGTCTCCATCGAACTCCCCTGGACCGTACCGGTCCAGCCGGTCGCGGCCGGGGGACCGCCCGAGGCGTAGCGACCACGCGTAGATCCCGTCCCCGTCCGGGCGCACGGCCGTTGGGCGCAGGCCGCCGAATCCGCAGGGGCCGGTGTGCACGGCGCCCGGGTGCGACGGCTCGCTCCGGGAAGCGTGGAGCTACGTCTCCGGCCGGTTGCCGTACGGGTGTTGGCGGCCGACGCGGCCGAACGCGCCGCGCAGCAGGGCGCGGAAGGCGTCGGCCGCGGGCGTGGTCCCGTCGGCGCGGTGGACGACCGAGATCGTGCGGCGCAGGTCTCCCGGGTCGAGCAGCCGCGTTCCCACCGGAGTCGCGGCGGTCGCCGCCACCATCTCGGGCACGACGGCGACCCCGAGCCCGGCGCTGACCAGCGCGCACACCAGGGCGTAGCCCGGCGTCTCGACGAGCACGGCGGGGGTGGCCCCGGCCCGGGCGAGCGCGGCCTCCACGGCCTGCCGCGGGGGGTGGTCCGGCGCCATGCTGATCAGCGGCTGGCCCGCGAGGTCCGCGAGGGGCAACCGCCCCGAACCGGCCGCGAGCACGTGCCCGGGAGCCGTCACCAGCACCAACTCCTCGACCAGGACCGGCTCCACGGCGACGGACGAGGGCAGCGGGACATGCGGTGCGGGTTCGTACGTGTGCGTGAGGGCCAGGTCCACCTCCCCGGCCGCGACCGCCGCGATCCCGTGCGGAGGCTCGTAGTCTGCGACCGCCAGCTCCACGTCCGGATGAGCGCGGCGGAACGCGCTGAGCACGGGCGGCAGCAGATGGATGCCCGCCGTCTGGAAGGTGCCGAGCCGCAGTGTCCCGCCCGACAGGCCCGCCAGCCGCGCCAGTTCGTGCCGGGCCAGCTCCATCTCGTCGAGCACCCGCCGAGCCCGCGCCACCAGCAGCTCGCCGGCCCCGGTGAGCCGCGTCCCGCGGTGCGAGCGCACCAGCAGGGTCGCCCCCGCCTCCCGCTCCAGCTTCGCCACCTGCTGGGAGAGCGCGGGCGGCGTGTACCCGAGCCGCTCGGCGGCCCGGGTGATCGAGCCCGCCTCGGCGACCGCCACCAGCGCGGCCAGTCGCGTCGGGTCGTACATCTGCCGCTCCCTGGTCCAGGGGCCTCTTCCGGATCGAAGGGGAGACGGCCTCGGACGACCCCTCCCCGAGGTCTAAACGAATGCTTAAGACCAACCCAGGATATTCGACATACCTGCTGAAGGCCCGTGCGGGTGAACCTGGTGGCATGGACGCACAGCTCTTCGCCTTCACCGGCGTCGCCGCCGGCATGGTCGCCATGCCCGGAGCCGACTTCACCGTCGTCGTACGCAACGCCCTCGTCTCGCGCCGGGCCGGAGTCGCGTGCGCCCTCGGCATCGCGGGCGGGCTGCTCCTGCACACGGCGCTGGCCGTCGCCGGAGTCGCCGCGGTGCTCACCGCCGTACCGGCGCTGTTCCGGACGCTCCAGCTGCTCGGCGGCGCCTACGTGCTGTACCTGGGCCTGCGTACCGTGCGCGCGCTCGGGCGACCGCGCGGGGCCGACGGGACGGGGCGGGGTCCGGGTGCGCCCTCGACGGACGACGGGGAGGGGCCGGGAGAGGGTGCGCGTGGGGCGGCGCCGACCGGGACGGGCGTGGCCGTTCGCCCGCTGCGGCAGGGCTTCGTCACCAACGCCCTCAACCCGAAGGCGCCGATCACCTTTCTCAGCCTGCTGCCGCAGTTCGTGCCGGCCGGCAGCCCCGCGATGCCGCGGACGCTGCTCCTGGCGCTGATCGTGGTCGTCCTGGCCCTGGTGTGGTTCCCGGCGGTCGCGCTGCTCGTGGACCGGCTGGGACGGTGGCTGCGCCGGCCCCGGGCCGCACGTGCCGTGGAGGCCGTCACGGGTGGCGCGCTCACCGTGCTCGGCCTCGTGCTCCTCCTGGAGCCGCTGAGGGCCTGAGCGGGTGCTGCCGGCGTGCGGAGGAGGTGGACCGTCGCCGGCCCTTCGGCGCACGGCCGGGGGCGGTACGTGAAGGATGCGGTCGCACCGATGTGATCCCTGGGCGGCGGCCCCCGCCGCCGCCCAGGGTCAGGTCAGCTGACCCGCCCGTACCAGACGCTCCGTGTCCAGATCTTCTGGAGCTTCACCACTTCCCCCGTTTTCGGGGAGTGCCAGATCTTTCCCTTCCCGGCGTAGATGCCGACGTGGTAAACACTCCGGCCCGAGTGGAAGAACACGAGGTCCCCGGCCTTGCGATGCGAGGCGGAGACGTGGTGCGTCTTGTTGTACTGCGCCGCGGCCGTTCGAGGCAGCTTCTTGCCCGCCTTCTTGAACGAGTAGAGCGTGAGCCCGGAGCAGTCGAAGCGGTGCGGTCCCGTGGCCCCGTACTTGTACGGGGCGCCGTGCTTCGAGGCCGCGACCTGGAGTGCCTTCGTCGCGGTCGTGGCCGCCTGGGCGTCGGGTGCGACACCAGGGACCACGAGGCTGCCGCCGACGGCGGCGATGGTGAGGGCCGAGGCCGTACCGGCCCTGGTCCACAGCGACGGGACACGATTGAGCGCAGTCATGCGCAACCCTTCGTCAGCCGCCTGTGAAGGATGACCTGTCGGATTCGGGCTGGCGAAGTTGCCCGGCCGCTGCTGCGGCTTCACCCCAAGGTCCACCCGGAACGCTGCTCCGGCGGACCGTCGTGCTGGGTCCTCCACTCCTGCCGATCCACTTCTGTCGACCGGGCATCCGGGCGGCGGCAGGACTCGGCGTCCGCCCGGACCGCCCCGCCGCTGTGGCGGGGGCTTGTCGTCGGAAGGGATCTTCACCCATGAACGTCGCAAAATCCGAGCGGAACCGGTGTTTTGTGGGCTTACTCACCACTCACCCGTTCGGGTGGACACCCCTCTGTTCGAAAGGGTGTTGGGGACACGGGTGACCCCCGCACCTGCACCGGAACCCCTCATTCCGCCTCTCTGTCCTCCGTGTTGCGCAAGTCGGAGGGGTCCGAGAAAGGACTGATTCCTACGCCATCAGGGGGTACACCATCTGGTGCGTTTGAGTCGCGGTGCGGACGGTCCGGCGACGCGGCGTGTGCCGGGCCAGGGTGCGCGGGCGTCAACTGCCGGACACGGGCGGGATCGTGACCCGCGTGGTTCGCCGCTCACCGTCCAGCACGCGCAGCGCCTGAGCCAGCGTCGGCGCGTGCACCTCGCTCTCGCCCCGCTGGTGCATGAGCGCGAGCGCGTCCCGCAGGGCCGTCGCCTTGGCCACCAGTGCCTGGGCGGCGCGCAGCCCTCGGTAGGTGTCGCCGGGCCGGGCCGGGTTGATCCGGCCGACCAGGTCGACCACGTCCAGGTAGCGGTCGATCAGCTCGGCCTCCGCGCGGGTCAGCGCGGGCAGCGGAGGGAGGTCGGGGATCATCGGCCGCTCACCTCGCGCCGGGCGCGCCGGATGAGGCCTTGCGGCTCGGCACGATCCGGTCGACGAGCCCGTACTCCAGAGCCGCGGGCGCGTCGAGGAAGAGGTCCCGCTCGATGTCCGCGGCGATCCGCTCGGCGCTCTGCCCCGTGTGCCGCACGAGCATCTCCGCCAGGACCGCGCGGGTGCGCGCCAACTCCTCGGCGTGGACGATCGGATCGCTCGCCTGTCCCCGGACCGGGTCCGGGGCCGACGGCTGGTGCAGGAGGACCCGCGCCCCGGGGAGTGCCAGCCGCTTGCCCGGGGTGCCGGCCGCCAGCAGGACGGCCGCGGCGGACGCCGCCTGGCCGAGGCAGACCGTCTCCACGTCGCAGGTGACGAAGCGCATCGTGTCGTGGACGGCGGTCATGGCGCTGAACGAGCCGCCGGGCGAGTTGATGTACAGGGAGATGTCCCGGTCGGGGTCGTGGTGTTCGAGGTGCATGAACTGCGCCATCACGTCGTTCGCCGACGTGTCGTCGATGGGCGTCCCGAGGAACACGATCCGTTCGTCGAGCAGCTTCGTGTACGGATCCAGCGTCCGGTGTCCCGCGCCGGCGCGTTCGGTGAACTCGGGCAGGACGTGGCGGGCGGACGAGCGGTGCATGGGCACGCCTCCTCGCGGTCGATGGATCGACATCTGTAAAAAATGTACAGGACGTACGTCGCCCGGGAAGGGGTCCCTGCTGACAGCGAAAGGGCCTTGTCAGGCGGCCGGGAGCAGTCCAGGGTGTGCCTCGCGCCGCCTTCCGCGGGGATTTGTCGCTCTCCGGAAGCCGGTGCGACCGGTCTAAGCTGGGCTCATGGCCTACGAGATTCCGGTGACCCAAGCCAGAGCCGAGCTGGCCGAGCTGATCAACCGCGTCGTCTACGGCGGCGAGCGCGTCGTCGTGACACGGCACGGCAAGCCGCTCGTCGCCCTCGTCTCCGCCGCCGACCTCGAACGCCTCGAAGAACTCCACGGTTCCGCCGACGAGTCGGTGGTCAGCTCCCTGTCCAGCGTCCGCGACGTGGCCTCGGCGCCCCGCGAGCGTCAGCGCTTCGGCATCGCCGCCGAGCACCTAGGCCCCAACGCCTCCTGACCGCGTGACGGGAGGGAGCCTCCCCGCATCGTGAGGCGTGTGCCCCGTACGTCGGTACGGGGCACACGGCTTTGTGGGTGCGCCCCGCGGCGCGCCGCGCCGCGCTCCCGCCGTATACGGTCCGTCGCCCGCGCCGCGGTGTCGCACCCCGCGCGGGCGTGGCCCGGCGGCCATGATGGCGGTGCCTGCCGTCCGATCCCTGCCCGGAGGTGGTGCGGCCGAGGCCGCCTCGCGGGCCGGGTATGCGGCCGGCCAGGTGCCGGTCATGAGTGGATCAAGGACTGGTTAACGTAGTTGAAACTCCGTCCAACTAACCTGCCGATCCACGCCGCCAGGGGTTCTTGTGCCCGGATTCGCCAAGAACGCGACAAGTGTCGGTGTGTTACATCTATCTCGTCGCGATGGTTGCGGCACCCCGGGCCCCGCACGGTCCGGAGCGAGGACTGTGAGGTGGGAAGCCGTGCAACTGACCCCGCACGAGCAGGAGAGGCTGCTGATCCACGTGGCCGCCGACGTGGCCGAGAAGCGCCGGGCCCGCGGAGTGAGACTGAACCATCCGGAAGCGATCGCGCTGATCACGTCGCACATCCTGGAAGGCGCCCGGGACGGCCGCACCGTCGCCGAGCTGATGTCCTCCGGACGCAAGATCCTCACCCGTGACGACGTCATGGAGGGCATCCCCGAGATGATCCACGACGTCCAGGTCGAGGCGACCTTCCCCGACGGGACCAAGCTCGTCACCGTCCACGACCCGATCGTCTGACGGGGGAGCACGCGCCATGATTCCCGGAGAGATCCTCTTCGCCGACGGGCCCGTCCGCTACAACGAGGGCCGCGAGGTCACCCGCCTGACCGTCCTGAACGCCGCCGACCGCCCCGTCCAGGTCGGCTCCCACTACCACTTCGCCGAGGCCAACCCCGGACTGGACTTCGACCGCGGCGCCGCACGCGGCAAGCGGCTCAACGTCGCCGCCGGCACCGCCGTGCGCTTCGAGCCCGGAATCCCCGTCGACGTCGAACTCGTCCCGCTCGCCGGTGCCCGTGTGGTGCCCGGTCTGCGCGGCGAGACCGGAGGTGCCCTCGATGCCTGAGATCTCGCGCGCCCAGTACGCCGACCTGTTCGGCCCCACCACCGGCGACCGGATCCGCCTCGCCGACACCGATCTGCTGGTCGAGATCGAGGAGGACCGCTCCGGCGGCCCCGGACTCGCCGGTGACGAGGCGGTGTTCGGCGGCGGCAAGGTCATCCGCGAGTCCATGGGCCAGTCGCGCGCCACCCGCGCCGAGGGCACACCGGACACGGTCGTCACCGGGGTCGTGATCATCGACCACTGGGGGATCGTCAAGGCCGACGTCGGCATCCGGGACGGCCGGATCACCGGCATCGGCAAGGCGGGCAACCCCGACACCATGGACGGGGTCCACCCCGATCTGGTGATCGGCCCCGAGACCGAGATCATCGCGGGCAACGGGCGCATCCTGACCGCGGGCGCCATCGACGCCCACGTCCATCTGATCTGCCCGCAGATCGCCGACGAGGCGCTGGCCTCCGGCATCACCACCCTCGTCGGCGGCGGCACCGGGCCCGCCGAGGGCTCCAAGGCGACCACCGTGACGCCCGGCCCCTGGCACCTGGCCCGGATGCTGGAGTCGATGGAGGGCTACCCCCTCAACTTCGGTCTGCTCGGCAAGGGCAACACCGTCTCGCACGACGCGATGCTGTCGCAGATCCGCGGCGGTGCGCTCGGCCTGAAGATCCACGAGGACTGGGGCTCGACGCCCGCCGCGATCGACGCCGCCCTCACGGTGGCCGACCGCACGGGCATCCAGGTCGCCATCCACACCGACACCCTCAACGAGGCGGGGTTCGTCGCCGACACCCTCGCGGCGATCGGCGGACGCGGCATCCACGCGTACCACACCGAGGGTGCGGGCGGCGGGCACGCGCCGGACATCATGTCCGTGGTCTCCGAGTCGTACGTGCTCCCCAGCTCGACCAACCCGACCCGGCCCTACACCGTCAACACCGCCGAGGAGCACCTCGACATGCTGATGGTGTGCCACCACCTGAACCCGGCGGTGCCCGAGGACCTGGCCTTCGCCGAGTCCCGCATCCGGCCCTCGACCATCGGCGCCGAGGACATACTGCACGACCTCGGCGCCATCTCGATCATCTCCTCCGACTCCCAGGCCATGGGCCGGGTCGGTGAGGTGATCATGCGGACCTGGCAGACCGCCCACGTGATGAAGCGGCGCCGGGGCGCGCTGCCCGGGGACGGCCGCGCCGACAACCACCGGGTCCGTCGCTATGTCGCCAAATACACCATCAACCCGGCGCTCGCGCAGGGCCTCGCACGGGAGATCGGCTCCGTCGAGACCGGCAAGCTCGCCGACCTGGTGCTGTGGGAGCCCGCGTTCTTCGGGGTCAAGCCGCACCTCGTCATCAAGGGCGGAATGATCGCGTACGCGCAGATGGGCGACGCCAACGCGTCGATCCCGACGCCGCAGCCGATCCTGCCCCGCCCCATGTTCGGGGCGATCGGGCGGGCGCCGGCCGCGAACTCGTTCAACTTCGTGGCTCCGCTCGCCATCGAGGACGGGCTGCCGGAACGCCTCTCGCTCGGCAAGCGGTTCGTGGCCATCGACTCCACGCGGGCGGTCACCAAGGCCGACATGCGGGAGAACGACGCACGGCCGCAGGTGCGGATCGACCCCGACAGCTTCGCCGTGCACATCGACGGCGAGCTCGTCGAGGCGACTCCGGCCGCCGAACTGCCCATGGCCCAGCGTTACTTCCTCTTCTGATGTCCCGCGCAGCACTGCTCGTCCTGGCCGACGGCCGGTTCCCCGCCGGAGGGCACGCGCACTCCGGCGGGGCCGAGGCCGCCGTCAAGGCCGGGCGGATCACCGGGGCGGCGAGCCTGGAGGAGTTCTGCCGGGGCCGGCTGCACACGACCGGACTCGTCGCGGCCTCGCTGGCCGCGGCGGCCGCGCTCGGCAGTGACCCGGTGGCGCTGGACGCCGCCGCCGACGCCCGGACCCCCTCCCTCGCGCTGCGGGGTGTGGCGCGCCGGCTGGGGCGGCAGCTCATGCGAGCCGCCCGCGCCACCTGGCCCTGCGCCGAACTCGACCAGCTGGCCAAGGAGTTCCCCAAGGGAGCCCACCAGCCGGTCGTGCTCGGCGTGGCGGCACGGGCGGCGGGACTCGGACCCGAGGACGCCGCGTACTGCTCCGCGTACGAGTGCGTCAGCGGTCCGGCGTCCGCGACGGTACGGCTGCTGAGCCTCGATCCGTTCGACGCGACGGCCGTACTGGCCCGGCTGGCACCGGAGCTGGACGTCGTCGCGCACGCGGCGGCGAGCGCGGCACGGCGGGTCCTCGACGAAGGGGTCGAGGCGCTGCCCGCGGCGTCGGCACCCCTGCTGGAGATCAGCGCGGAGGCGCACGCCGCCTGGCCCGTCCGCCTCTTCGCGTCCTAGCGGGACGCGTCGCGCACCGGAAGCGGACCCAGCGGGGCGGACCACCGCCGGACACGGTCGCCCCACCTCTCCCGAAGGCCTCGGACCGTCGCGGCCGGGCGACCCACGCCCAGGGGGAGAGAGCACCCTCACACCCGCTCCTGGTCCGGAGCGCCTGACCGGCCGACGCCGGACAGGCCGGCCGAGCCGAAGCGGACCGGAAGAAACAGGAGACCTGTCATGCATCTCGACCACTCCCACGGCGGCCCCGCCGCGGTCAGTGCCGACGCCCACCGTCCCGACGGCCGACGCCGCGCCCTGCGCATCGGACTCGGCGGACCCGTCGGATCGGGCAAGACCGCCACCGTCGCCGCCCTCTGCCGGGCCCTGCGCGACGAACTGTCCCTCGCCGTCGTCACCAACGACATCTACACCCGTGAGGACGCCGAGTTCCTGCTGCGGGAGGCGGTCCTGCCGCCCGAGCGGATCACCGCCGTGGAGACGGGGGCCTGCCCGCACACCGCGATCCGCGACGACATCTCCGCGAACCTCGAAGCGGTCGAGGACCTGGAGGACGAGGTCGGGCCGCTTGACCTGATCCTCGTGGAGTCCGGCGGGGACAACCTCACGGCGACCTTCTCCAGGGGACTCGTCGACGCGCAGATCTTCGTGATCGACGTCGCGGGTGGGGACGACATCCCGCGCAAGGGCGGACCGGGCGTCACCACCGCCGACCTGCTCGTGGTGAACAAGACCGACCTGGCGCCCTACGTCGGCTCCGACCTCGGACGCATGGCCGCCGACGCCAAGGCGCAGCGCGACGAACTGCCCGTGGTCTTCCAGTCGTTGCGGACCGAGGCCGGGGTCGCGGACGTCGCCGGCTGGGTGCGCGGCCGGCTCGCCGCATGGACGGCATGACCACCCAGGGCGTGCGCGCCACCGCACGGATCGAGGCCCGGGCCGACGGCCGGGGCGGGACGGCACTGCCCGTGCTCGACGGCGAGGGCCCGCTCGCCCTGCGCCGCACCCGCAGCAGCGGCACCGAGGCGCGGGTGACGCTGGTCGGCGCGATGAGCGGACCGCTCGGCGGCGACCACCTCACCGTGGAGGCACGGGTGGGACCGGACGCGTACCTGCGCGTCGGGTCGGCCGCCGCCACCATCGCCCTGCCCGGACAGTCCCGGGGCGAGGCACGCTACGACGTGCGCCTCGACGTCGCCGAGGACGGTGAACTGCACTGGCTTCCCGAGCAGTTGATCTCCGCGGGCGGCAGCGAGCTGTCCGTCACCTCGCGCATCGACCTGCGGCGCGGCGCCCGGCTCGTCTTCCGGGAGGAGCAGGTCCTCGGGCGGGTTGCCGAGGACCCGGGACGCCTCACCAGCCGGCTCACCGTGCGCCACGACGGACGGACCCTGCTGGACCAGGAGCTGGCGTGCGGCCCCGGCGCGCCGGGCGGCTGGGACGGGCCCGCCGTCCTCGCGGGACGCCGGGCCCTCGGCCAGCTCGTCGTCGTGCGACCGGAGTTCGAGGATGAACCGCCGCCGGCCCGCCTGCTGGGGGAGTACGCCGCACTCACCCCGCTCGCCGGGCCCGCCGTGCTCGTCACCGCGCTCGCCCCCGACGCCCTGCTGCTGCGCCGGATCATGGACGAGGCACTGCGCGACCTCACATGACGTCAGAAACCGCTGGACAAGGGCTGGTTCGCGCCAACCTCACCGCTCAACGGAGCACGGCGTACCGGCTATCGGAATGGTAAAGAACGCCGGTCACATCTGTTCTCAGGGACCTCACAGCCGCAAGGATCCCCGTACCAATCGCAACGATGTACGGGGAGGTCCCACTTGAGGTCCAAGAGACCGACGAAGCGGGTGACGGCGTTCGGTTCGGCCGGCGTGCTCGTCACGGCGACCCTGATAGCCGGAGCCGTGGCGGCCCCGTCGGCCACCGCCGACTCGCGTCACGGCTGGAGCCACGGGCAGAGCCGTGAGCAGCGCGGTGCCGCCGTCGCCGCGGACCGGGCCGCCAAGGCGGGGATCGACTGGCAGGACTGCCCGGCCGACTGGGGCTTCGTGAAGCCCATCCAGTGCGGCTGGGTCAGCGTGCCGCTGGACTACGCCCACCCGCACGGCAAGCAGATCAAGCTCGCCGTCGACCGGATCGGCAGCACCGGGACGAAGGAGGAGCGCCAGGGCGCCCTCGTCTACAACCCGGGCGGCCCCGGCGGCTCCGGCATGCGCTTCCCGACCCGGGTCACCGGCAAGAACCCGCTCTGGGTGAACACCTCCAAGGCCTACGACTTCGTCGGCTTCGACCCGCGCGGTGTCGGCCACTCCGCCCCGATCTCCTGCATCGACCCGCAGGAGTTCGTGAAGGCGCCCAAGGCGGACCCGGTCCCGGACAGCGAGGCGGACAAGCGCGCCCAGCGCAAGCTGGCCGCCGAGTACGCCGACGGCTGCGCCGAGCGCAGCGGCAAGGCCGTGCTGCAGCAGATGACCACGCCCAACACGGCCCGCGACCTGGACGTCATCCGCGCCGCGCTCGGTGAGAAGAAGCTCAACTACCTGGGCGTCTCGTACGGCACCTACCTCGGCGCCGTCTACGGCACCCTCTTCCCGGGCCACGTGCGCCGCATGGTCGTCGACAGCGTCGTCAACCCCGCGCGCGAGAACATCTGGTACGAGGCCAACCTGGGCCAGGACGTGGCCTTCGAGGGCCGCTGGAAGGACTGGGAGGCCTGGGTCGCCAAGAACGACGCCGCCTTCCACCTCGGCGACACCCGCGCCAAGGTCCAGAACCAGTGGCTGAAGCTGCGCGCCGCCGCGAAGAAGAGCCCGCTGGGCGGTGTCGTCGGCCCCGCCGAGCTGATCTCCTTCTTCCAGAGCGCCCCGTACTACGACTCCTCGTGGGTGCCGGTCGCCACGGTGTTCAGCAAGTACGTCGCCGGTGACACCCAGGCGATCGTCGACGCCGCCGCGCCCGACCTGTCCGACACCGCGGGCAACGCCTCCGCGGAGAACGGCAACGCCGTCTACACGGCCGTCGAGTGCACCGACGCCAAGTGGCCGACCAGCTGGCAGAAGTGGGACCGGGACAACTCCCGGCTGCACAAGGACTACCCGTTCATGACGTGGGCCAACGCGTGGATGAACCTGCCGTGCGCCACCTGGCCGGTCAAGCAGCAGTCGCCGGTCGAGGTGAGGACCGGCAAGGGTCTGCCGGCCGTCCTGATCGTGCAGTCCACGAACGACGCCGCCACGCCGTACGCGGGTGCCGTCGAACTGCACAAGCGCTTCAAGGGCTCCCGGCTCATCACCGAGAAGGGCGCCGGTTCGCACGGTGTGACCGGTCTGCTCAACCCCTGCATCAACGGGCGGGTGGACTCCTACCTGCTCACCGGGAAGACGGACGCGGCCGACGTGACGTGCACGCCGCACGCCACTCCGCAGCCGTAGCACCCACCACGGGAAGGGGGCGGCCGGTTCCTACCGGCCGCCCCCTTCCCGTCTTCCCGGCCGGTCGCCGGGGCCGCTCAACTCGACGGCGTGCGGCGGAACGGGCGCCGCGACTCCGCCTTCTTGGCCTCCTCCTTCTTGACGTCGGCCGCGTACCGGTCGACGTACTCCTGCTCGGAGAGGGTGAGGATGGCGTACATGATCTCGTCGGTGATGGCGCGCAGGACGGTCTTCTCGTTCTCCATCCCGGCGTAGCGCGAGAAGTCGAGGGGCTCGCCGAAGCGGATCGACACCGGGTGGATCCGCGGAAGCTTCCGGCCCGGGGGCTGCGCCTCGAACGTGCCGATCATCGCGCAGGGGATCACGGGCGCCTCGGCGCGCAGCGCCATCACCGCCACGCCGACCTTGCCCTTGTAGAGGCGGCCGTCGTGCGACCGGGTGCCCTCCGGGTAGATGCCGAGCAGCTCGTCCTTGGCGAGGACGCCGAGGCCCTCGCGGATCGCGGCCTGTCCGGCCTCCTTGCCCGAGCGGTCGACCGGGATCTGCCCCGCGCTGCGGAAGAACGCGGCCGTCAGCCGGCCCTTGATCCCCGGCCCGGTGAAGTACTCGGCCTTCGCGAGGAAGGTGATCCGGCGCTTCAGGATCGCCGGCATCAGGAAGTGGTCCGAGAAGGACAGATGATTGCCGGCCACGATGGCCGCGCCCGACGACGGTACGTGCTCGAGGCCCTCGATCCGAGGCCGGAAGACCAGTCTCAACAGCGGACCAAGAAGAACGTACTTGAGCACGTAATAGAACACTGGAGCGCTCCTCATTTCCCCGGGGGAGCGATCAGTGTAGGCGCGGCCGTCGCCGGGCGTAACCGTTCCGGAGTCACCCTCTGTGGCCCCTTGGCCGGTATCAGACCCCTTGCGTCAGAACCTTCTCCAGGGCCCCGACAGCCGTCCCGAGTTCGTCCTCCGTGATGGTGAGCGGTGGTGCCAGACGGATGGTCGAGCCGTGGGTGTCCTTGACGAGGATCCCCTCGCCCATCAGCGCCTGGCTGATCTCACGGCCCGTGCCGATGGACGGGTCGATGTCGACGCCCGCCCACAGCCCGCGCGAGCGGAAACCCACCACGCCGCGGCCCACCAGCGTCGTCAGACCGTCCCGCAGGAGCACGCCCAGCGCGGCGGCCCGGCGTTGGTACGCGCCGGTCCTCAGCAGGCCGACGACCGCGGAGCCCACCGCCGCGGCGAGCGGGTTGCCGCCGAACGTGGAGCCGTGCTCGCCCGGACGCAGCACCTCCATGACGTCCCGGCGCCCGACGACCGCGGAGACCGGCACGATGCCCCCGCCCAGGGCCTTGCCGAGCAGCACCAGGTCGGGGACGACGGACTCGTGGTCCACCGCCAGGGTGGTCCCCGTGCGGCCGAGCCCCGACTGGATCTCGTCCGCGACGAAGAGGCAGTTGGTGCGCAGGGTGAGCTCGCGGACACCGGCGAGATAGCCGTCGTCCGGGATGACCACACCGGCCTCGCCCTGGATGGGTTCGATCAGTACCGCGGCGGTGGTCTCGTCGATCGCCGCCTCCAGCGCGGCCAGGTCGTTGTACGGGACGACGCGGAAGCCGGGTGTGAAGGGACCGAAGCCGGCCCGCGCCGTCTCGTCCGTCGAGAAGCTGACGATGGTCGTGGTGCGCCCGTGGAAGTTGTCCGCGGCCACCACGATCGTCGCCCGGCCGGGCTCGACACCCTTCACCTCGTACGCCCACTTGCGGGCCACCTTGATGGCGCTCTCCACCGCCTCCGCGCCGGTGTTCATCGGCAGGACCATGTCCTGGCCGGTCAACTCGGCCAGGGACTCGGCGAATCCGGCCAGCCGGTCGTTGTGGAACGCCCGTGAGGTGAGGGTGAGCCGGTCGAGCTGGCGGTGCGCCGCCTCGATCAGCACCGGGTTGCGGTGGCCGAAGTTGAGGGCGGAGTAGCCGGCCAGCATGTCGAGGTAGCGGCGCCCCTCGACGTCCTCGACCCAGGCGCCCTCGGCGTGCGCGACGACCACGGGCAGCGGGTGGTAGTTGTGCGCCAGGACGGGCGCCTCCGCGCGGATCAGTTCGGCGGAGCCGCGCGCAGCGTCGACGGCGGAGTTGCTCACACGGGCGGGAGCGGTCATGAGCGGATCTCCTGAGTGCAGCACTTGATGCCGCCGCCGGCCTTCTGGAACTCCGAGAGGTCGACGGGGACGGGAACGTAGCCGTGCCGGTCGAGCCGACCGGCCAGGGCCTCGGCGCGGGGCGCGATGAAGACGTGACGGCCGTCGGACACGGAGTTGAGTCCGAAGGCGAAGGCGTCCTCGCGGGTCGCGACCACCGCGTCCGGGAACAGCCGGGCCAGCACCTCGCGGCTGCCCGGCGAGAAGGCCTCCGGGTAGTAGGCGATGTTCTCGTCGTCCAGGACGAACAGCGCGGTGTCGAGGTGGTAGAACCGTGGGTCGGTCAGACGCAGCGTGATCACCGGGACGCCGAAGAACTCCTGGACCTCGCGATGCGCCTCGGGCGTCGTACGGAAGCCGGTGCCCGCCAGGACGTAGTGGCGGGTCGGGACGAGGTCGCCCTCGCCCTCGCAGACCGACTCGGGACGGTAGACGTCGAACCCGGCCGTCTTGAACCAGGTGTCGTAGGCGGTGGACTCGGGGCGCCGCTCCGGCGCGTGGAAGTACGAGCCGAAGACCCGGCCCGCGATGACGAGCGCGGAGTTCGCGGCGAAGACCATGTCGGGCAGGCCGGCGACCGGCTCGACGGAGTCGACGGAGTGGCCGTGCGCGCGGTAGGCGCTGATCAGCGCCTTCCACTGATCGCGCGCGAGATCCACATCCACGGGGGTGTCGGGATGCATCCAGGGATTGATCGCGTACTGCACGGCGAAGTGTCTGGGTTCGCAGACGAGAAAGCGCCGGGGGCGCGGCACACGGCTGTCGGGCACAGAGGGGTCCCTCCGCTTCCTGCGGTGTCGGCTGGGTGGATACCTCAACGGTAGGAAACGGGGGATACGGGCGACAAGCGATGAGAGCTGCGTGTACGCGCACCATCGCTGCGTGATCGGCTGGGTCAGCGCACGTTTCCTGCGTCGTCCGGGGCCGCGTGAGTCGCCCCCGCCTCCGGTGCCTCGGGCAGCAGGTGGGACAGCACCATGTAGCTGATCGTCTTCCGGATGAACGGTTCCACCCGGATGCGCTCCAGCACCTCCTCGAAGTGCTCCACGTCCACCGCCCGCACGTGCAGCAGCGCGTCCGCGCCCCCGGTCACCGTCATCGCCGCGGTGATCTCCGGATGGTTGCGCACCACCTCCGCGAGCCGCCGCGGCGGGGCCGCCCCCTCGCAGTACACCTCGACGTACGCCTCCGTGCGCCAGCCGAGCGCGACCGGCTTCACCGTGGCGGTGAACCCGGTGATCACGCCCGTCTCGCGCAGTCGGTCGACCCGGCGCTTGACCGCCGTGGCGGACAGGCCGATCGCCGCGCCGATCTCCGCGAAGCTCGTCCGGGCGTTGGCCATCAGAGCGGTGATGATCTTGCGGTCGAGCTCGTCGAACATCGCGGGCTTGCTGTTCATGGCGGCACTGTATCCAGCGGCGGGCACCACCCCGCCGGGTACGACGGCCATGTCCCGCACGTGTCCAGCCGCGTGAATCGCTCCTACACTCCACTCTCATGCTGCGCGCCCTCGCCGTCGACGACGAGCAACCCTCCCTGGAGGAACTCCTGTACCTCCTCAACGCCGATCCCCGGATCGGCAGCGCCGAGGGAGCCGGCGACGCGACCGAGGCATTGCGCCGCATCAACCGTGCCCTGGAGTCCGGACCGGGCGGCCCCGAGGCGATCGACGTCGTCTTCCTCGACATCCACATGCCGGGCCTCGACGGACTCGACCTGGCCCGGCTGCTCGGCGGGTTCGCGCAGCCGCCGCTCGTCGTGTTCGTGACCGCCCACGAGGGCTTCGCCGTCCAGGCCTTCGACCTCAAGGCCGTCGACTACGTCCTCAAGCCCGTACGGCGCGAACGGCTCGCCGAGGCGATCCGCCGGGCGGCCCAACTCCGCGACACCGCACCGCGGATCCCCGTCCACGAGCCCGACCCCGACCACCTCTCCGTCGAACTCGGCGGCGTCACCCGCTTCGTGGCCGTCGAGGACATCACCCACGTCGAGGCCCACGGCGACTACGCCCGGCTGCACACCGCGCAGGGGAGCCACCTGGTGCGCATTCCGCTGTCCACCCTCGAAGAACGCTGGCGTTCCCGCGGCTTCGTCCGCATCCACCGCCGCCACCTCGTCGCCCTGCGCCACATAGCCGAACTCCGCCTGGACGCGGGCACCGTCAGCGTCCTCGTCGACGCCGTCGAACTCCAGGTCAGCCGCCGCCACGCGCGACAGCTGCGCGACCTGCTGCTGCGCCGGACCACGAGCTGAGGAGGACGGCGTGCCGCAGGACCCCGCCGAACGCCGTGTGGTCGTCACCGGAGCACCCAGGCGCGCCGGCCAGACGTCCGGCTACTACCGGCCACGGACCGAGATCGACGAACAGACCACCCTCGGTCACACCTACGTACGCTCCCTGATGCGCAGCCAACTCCGGGTGGCGCTGGCCGTGTTCGCCGTCCTGGTACTGCTCGTCGCCCCGCTGCCGCTGTTCTTCGCCGCGATGCCGGACCGCGCCGGACTGGAGTGGGCCGTCCTCGGCTTCTGCGTCTACCCGCCGCTGGTCCTGCTCGCCCGCTGGTACGTCCGCCGGGCCGAACGCAACGAGCGCGACTTCGTGCGGCTCGTCGAGGACCGTTGACCCGTGAACCAGAACTACGCCGTCCCCGCGGTCGCCCTCGTCGTCGTCGCGACCGTCCTGGTCGGTGCGTTCGGTCTGCGCATCTCCCGGACCACCTCCGACTTCTACGTCGCCTCACGCACCGTCGGCCCCCGCCTCAACGCCGCCGCGATCAGCGGCGAGTACCTCTCCGCCGCCTCCTTCCTCGGTATCGCCGGTCTGGTCCTCGTCCAGGGACCCGACATGCTCTGGTACCCCGTGGGCTACACCGCGGGCTACCTCGTGCTGCTCCTGTTCGTCGCGGCGCCGCTGCGCCGCTCCGGCGCCTACACGCTGCCCGACTTCGCGGAGGCGCGCCTCGGCTCGCAGGCGGTGCGGCGGCTCGCCGGCGCCTTCGTCGTCGGCGTCGGCTGGCTGTACCTGCTGCCCCAACTCCAGGGCGCTGGCCTGACGCTGGCGGTCATGACGGACGCGCCCGACTGGTTCGGCGGCGTCCTCGTCGCCGTCGTCGTGGTCGCCACGGTCGCCGCGGGCGGCATGCGCAGCATCACCTTCGTGCAGGCCTTCCAGTACTGGCTCAAGCTCACCGCCCTGCTCGTCCCGGCGCTCTTCCTCGTCCTCGCCTGGCAGTCCCACGGCGCACCCCGCCACGCCTTCGACGAACCGCCGACGTTCCGTGAGCAGCGCCTCGTGCGGATCGACGACACCGTCGACCTGAACCTCGCCCGGCCGCTCACCGTCACCGCGACCGGCACCGTGGACGGCCGCCGCTACGACGCCGCGCGGCTCCGGCTCCCGCCCGGCACCCACCATGTCGAGCGCGGCACCCGGCTGACCTTCGACCGCGGCGCCCCGGTCCCCGCGGCCGACCGCGGCAGCAACGGCGGGATGTCGACCTCGCTGGCGGCCGGGCGCGAGGAACGCCCCCTCTACGCGACGTACGGACTGATCCTCGCCACCTTCCTCGGCACCATGGGCCTGCCCCACGTCGTCGTCCGCTTCTACACCAGCCCGCACGGCGTCGCCGCCCGCCGCACCACCGTCGCCGTGCTCGGCCTCATCGGCGCCTTCTACCTCCTGCCGCCCGTCTACGGAGCGCTCGGCCGGCTGTACACCCCCGAACTCAGCCTCAGCGGCGACGCGGACGCCGCCGTACTCCTGCTGCCCGACCGGATGATCGGCGGAGCCGGCGGGAACCTGCTGGGCGCGCTCGTCGCGGGCGGAGCCTTCGCCGCGTTCCTGTCCACGGCCTCCGGACTGACGATGGCGGTCGCCGGAGTACTCACCCAGGACGTGCTGCCCTCCCGCGGCGTACGGCACTTCCGGCTCGGCACCGTCCTCGCGATGGCCGTACCCCTCGCCGCGAGCGTGCTGGTCGGCGGGCTGCCCGTCGCCGACGCGGTCGGGCTCGCGTTCGCCGTGTCGGCGTCCTCGTTCTGCCCGCTGCTCGTCCTCGGCATCTGGTGGCGCCGGCTCACCCCGCCCGGCGCCGCCGCCGGGATGCTCGTCGGCGGCGGCGCGGCCCTCGTCGCCGTCGGCGCCACCATGGCCGGCTATCCGCGCACCGGCTCGCTGCACGCCCTGCTCGCCTGGCCGGCCCTCTGGTCCGTGCCGCTCGGCTTCGTCACCATGGTGCTCGTGTCGCTGGCCACCGCCGCCCGCGTACCGGCGGGGACGGCCGCGATCCTCGCCCGCTTCCACCTCCCGGAGGAACTCACCGAGGCGGCAGGCCGGTGAGCGGGTTCCTCGCCGGCCTCTGCGTCGCCGCGCTGCCGCTCCTCGCCGCCGGGTTCTGGATCGGCAGACGCACCGCGCGGCCGCAGAACCTCGGCGGTCTCGGCACGCCCGTCGAGCACGCCACCTTCGAGACCCTGCACACCGCCTCGCTCGCCGCGCCCCCGCTGCGCGCCGGTCTCACCGAGGAGACGGCCCGCCGCTCCGCGCGGCGGCTGCGCACCCTGCTCGGCACCGACGCGCTCTGCCTCACCGACCAGGAGACGGTCCTCGCCTGGGACGGCGTCGGCTCCCACCACCGCGCCGAGATCATGGAACGGCTCGGCGGCCCGCTGGACACCGGCCGCGGCGAGGCCTTCCGGCTGCACTGCGAGGAGCCCTCCTGCACGCTCCGCTGGGCCGTCGTCGCCCCGCTCACCGTGGAGGAACGGGTGCACGGAGCGCTCGTCGTCTGCGCTCCCCGCGAGTCGGCCGTCCTCGTGCGCGCGGCCGGCGAGGTCGCGCGCTGGGTCTCCGTCCAACTGGAGCTGGCTGACCTCGACCAGTCGCGGACCCGGCTCATCGAGGCCGAGATCAGGGCCCTGCGCGCCCAGATATCCCCGCACTTCATCTTCAACTCGCTCGCCGTGATCGCCTCGTTCGTGCGCACCGACCCGGAGCGCGCCCGCGAGCTCCTCCTGGAGTTCGCCGACTTCACCCGCTACTCGTTCCGCAGGCACGGCGACTTCACCACCCTCGCCGACGAACTCCACGCCATCGACCACTACCTGGCGCTCGTCCGCGCCCGCTTCGGCGAGCGGCTCTCCGTCACCCTGCAGATCGCGCCCGAGGTGCTGCCGGTGGCGCTGCCCTTCCTCTGTCTCCAGCCGCTGGTGGAGAACGCCGTCAAGCACGGTCTTGAGGGCAAGACCGACAAGAGCCACATCAGCATCACGGCTCAGGACGCGGGCGCCGAGGCCCTCGTCGTCATCGAGGACAACGGGGTCGGCATGGACCCCGACCGGTTGCGCCGCATCCTGTCCGGCGAGGTCAGCCCGTCCGGCGGGATCGGCCTCTCCAACGTCGACGAGCGGCTGCGCCAGGTCTACGGCGACGACCACGGCCTCGTCATCGAGACCGCCGAGGGCGCCGGAATGAAGATCACCGCACGGCTGCCCAAGTACCAGCCGGGCGTCCACTCGGCGGCCCGACGCCCCCGGCAGTGACCGGTTCGGACCGGGGCCGGGTGCCTCGCGCCGGGGTCAGGCGTGGGAGACCACCATCCCCAGCGTGATCAGACCGAGCACGACCCAGCCGAACCACAGCCAGCCGTTGCTGCCCAGCGCCACCGTGTAGGCCGTCACCATGACGAGCCCGCCCACGGTGAGCACCCCCATCGTCTTCGTCGTACCGGGCATCGCGACACCCTCCTCCAGGCTGGCCCGCAGCGCGGGCCGTGGCCTTTGGGGCCATTTTCACCCGGAGGGACGCGGTTCGCCAGGGGCGGGACGACTTCCGGCGTCCGACGCCGGTCAGCGACTGCGTGCGTCGAGCGAGGCCAGGTAGGCGTTGTACGCCTCCAGCTCCTTGTCACCGTCACGGTCCGCGGCCCGGTCCTGGCGCTTGGCCTGCCGCTGCTCCGACCCGTACCACTGGAAGAGCAGGGCGAGCAGGACGAGAACGGAGGGGATCTCACTGAACGCCCAGGCGATGCCGCCCGCGGCGGTCTGGTCGGCGAGCGCGTCGATGCCGAGGGAGGCGGGCGGGTTCTTGTACGTCTCGACCATCGGCTGCGAGGCCATCATCAGCGCGATGCCGAAGAACGCGTGGAACGGCATCCCCGCGAACAGCTCCAGCATCCGCATCAGATAACCCGGCCGGTGCGGGCCGGGGTCCACGCCCATGATCGGCCAGAAGAACACCAGCCCGACGGCGAGGAAGTGGCACATCATCGCGATGTGGCCCGCCCTGGAGCCCATCAGGAAGTCGAAGATCGGGGAGAAGTACAGCGCGTACAGGCTCGCGATGAACAGCGGGATGGTGAACGCGGGGTGGGTGATGATCCGCATGTACCGGCTGTGCAGGAACATCAGCAGCAGCTCACGCGGCCCCTTGTTGCCCCGCTTCGCCGCCACCGGCAGCGCCCGCAGGGCCAGCGTGATCGGCGCGCCGAGCAGGATCAGGATCGGCGACAGCATGCTGATGACCATGTGCTGCACCATGTGCACGCTGAACATGACCATGCCGTAGTCGTTCAGTCGGGTGCACATCATGAGCAGGACGGTCAGCACACCGATGACGAAGGAGACGGTCCGGCCCCACGACCAGCTGTCGCCGCGTCGTGCGAGCCGCACCACGCCCCAGCCGTACAGTCCGAGTCCGAGCAGACACGCGACGAGGAAGAACGGGTCCGTGGACCACGTGAGCCCCCGTCCCAGCGTGAACGGCGGCAGATCCATGGTCATGCCGTGCCCGCTGTGATCCATCCACCGGCTCCTGTTTCTGAGGGTGCCTCCCGGGCCCTTTTAAGGCAGTGCGGGAGGGTTGTGCGCGCTCTGTCCGCACCAGACTAGAACTGCCCCCGGCCGCACTCGCGACCGGGGGCAGTTCCAGATGTGAACGTCTCAGAGCACGCACTCCGCCTCGGCGTAGCGCTCGTCCGGGACCGTCTTGAGGGTCTCCACCGCCTCCGCGAGCGACACCATCACGATGTCGGTCCCGCGCAGCGCGGTCATGTTCCCGAACTCGCCGCGGTGCACGGCCTCCACGGCGTGCCAGCCGAACCGGGTCGCGAGGACACGGTCGTACGCCGTCGGTGTGCCGCCACGCTGCACGTGCCCGAGGATGACCGGCCGGGCCTCCTTGCCGAGGCGCTCCTCCAGCTCGATGGAGAGCTGCCGGGCGATGCCCGCGAAGCGCTCGTGGCCGTAGACGTCCTTGCCGCCCTCGTCGTACTCCATGGAGCCCTCGCGGGGCTTGGCGCCCTCGGCGGCGACGACGATGGCGAAGCGCTTGCCGGCCGCGAACCGTTCGCCGACCTTGGCGGCCAGTTCCTCGATGTCGAAGGGCCGCTCCGGTACGACGATGGCGTGCGCGCCCGCCGCCATGCCGGAGTGCAGCGCGATCCAGCCGGTGTGGCGGCCCATGACCTCCACGATCAGCACGCGCTGGTGCGACTCGGCGGTGGTCTTCAGCCGGTCGAGGGCCTCGGTCGCGACGCCGACGGCCGTGTCGAAGCCGAAGGTGACGTCCGTGACGGCGATGTCGTTGTCGATGGTCTTGGGCACGCCGACGATCGGCAGGCCGGCGTCCGACAGCAGGCGGGCGGCCTTGAGCGTGCCCTCACCGCCGATCGGGATGATCGCGTCGAGCCCGAGTTCCTCGACGTGCCCGCGGGCCCGCTCCACACCGTCACGCAGATGCGCCGGCTGGACCCGGGAGGAGCCGAGCATGGTGCCGCCGCGAGCCAGGATGCCGCTCACCGCGTCGAGGTCGAGCTTGAGGTAGTCGCACTCCAGCAGTCCCTTCCAGCCGTCGCGGAAGCCGATGACCTCGTCGCCGTGGTCGACGACGGCACGGTGTACGACGGACCGGATGACGGCGTTCAGGCCGGGGCAGTCGCCGCCGGACGTGAGGACACCAATGCGCATAGCCCGAAATACCTTCTCAACGTGGGCCGGGGACCGGACCACGTTGTCCGGCAGGATCCCCGCCACCCTACCGGCGGGAGGGGGCGGAACCGCACCGTGCGTCCGCCAGCTGGACGTGCCCGCTCACCTGTGCGGAAGCGGTGTCAGACGGGCCCCGGGGCCGCGCCGGCTCCGTACCCCCGCAAACGCCGAGAGGAACCGTTCCTCCCCGGAACGGTTCCTCTCGGCCGGCCCGCCGTCCGGCGGGCCGGTGCGCCTAGGCGGGCTGGGTGGCCGCCGCGATGCGCTCGGAGCGCAGCGCCTCGTACCAGCGGTCGTCGATCGGCGGCAGCGCGTTCACGTCGAGCGCCAGCTTCAGCAGCAGGTCGGCGATCAGCGGGTTGCGCGCGAGGACGGGCCCGTGCATGTACGTACCGAACACGGTGTCGTTGTACGCGCCCTCCGTGCCGTCACCCGTGCCGTTGCCCTTGCCGAGCCGCACGTTCGCGAACGGGCGGGCGGTGGGGCCGAGGTGGGTGACGCCCTGGTGGTTCTCGAAGCCGGTCAGCTGGGGCAGGCCGAGCCGCGGGTCGATGTCCGCGAGGACGTCGCCGACGCACCGCTCGCCCTCGCCCCGCGTGGAGACCACGTCGAGCAGGCCGAGTCCCGGCTCGCGCTGGCCGAGGTCGTTGATGAACTCGTGCCCGAGGATCTGGTAGCCGGCGCACACCGAGAAGACGATCGCGCCGTTGCCCACCGCGCGGTGCAGACCGCCGTCGCGGCGCAGCCGCTCGGCAGCGAGCCGCTGCGGCCGGTCCTCGCCGCCACCGATGAGGTAGATGTCACCTGAGGTGGGGATCGGCTGGTCGCTGCGCACGTCGAGACGGGCCACGTCGAGGCCGCGCTGGCGGGCCCTGCGCTCCACGACGAGGGCGTTGCCCTGGTCGCCGTAGGTGCTCAGCAGGTCCGGATAGATCCACACCAGACGCAGGCTGTTGTCACTCATTCTCTTCGTCCTCCGTGGCTCAGTTGCCGACACGACGCCTCAAGTCCTGGAAAGCGGTGTAGTTGGCGATGACCTCGATGCGTCCGGGCGGAGCCATCTGCACGGCCTGGTCGAGGTTCTCGCATACCTGGAACTGCTGGTTGGCGACTTCGAGGCGTACGGCGAGGTCCAGCTTGCGGTCGCCGAGGACGAAGATCGGGTGCCCGGTCAGGCGGGTGTAGTCGACGTCCCACAGCCAGGACGTGTCCGTGCCGTCGGCACCGCGCGCGTTCACCGACAGGATGACCGGGGTCGGCGGCGGGTCGATCAGCGAGAACGTCTCCAGCCAGCCCGCCGGGTTCTTGGCGAGCAGCAGACGCAGGTCGCGCTGCATGAACTGCACCACGTCGTAGCGTCCGGCGACGGCCTGCACCTTGTACATGCGCTCCAGGGCGACCTGCGGCGGCACCCCGAAGACGGCGGCGACGGCGGCCGACGAGGCGGCGTTCGCCTTGTTGGCGCGGCCCGGCAGCTGGAGGTGGATCGGCCAGGCGGAGCCGTGCGGGTCGAGCACGTGGTCCCCGGACAGGGCCCAGGTCGGCGTCGGCCGGCGGAAACCGCAGTCCCCGCAGAACCAGTCGTCGCCGGGACGCTGCATCACACCGCCGCAGGACGGGCAGGACCAGGCGTCGTCCTTCCACATCTGACCGGCCGCCACCCACATGACGTTCGGGGAGGAGGACGCGGCCCAGACGACCAGCGGGTCGTCGGCGTTGGCGACCACGACGGCCTTGGAACCGGCGAGCCCCTCGCGCCAGTGCTCGGCCATCATCCGGGTCTCGGCGGCCCGGTCGAGCTGGTCGCGCGAGAGGTTCAGCAGCGCGATGCACTTCGGGTCCGTGTCCCGGGCCACACCCGAGAGGTACTTCTCGTCGACCTCGATGACCGCGAACTTGGCGTCCGAACCCCCGGCGAGCGCCGAGGTGATGCCCGCTGGCATGTTGGCGCCGAGCGCGTTGGACACGACCGGGCCCGCGGCGCCCAGTGCCTCCGCGATCAGTCGGGTCGTCGTGGTCTTGCCGTTGGTCGCCGACACCAGGATCACGTCCAGGTGTGTGGCCAGCCTCGCCAGCAGGTCGGGGTCGAGCTTGAGAGCCACCCGGCCGCCGATCACCGATCCGCTGCCGCGTCCGGCGGCTCGCGAGACGGCCGCCGCCGCCTTGCCCGCCGTCACGGCCAGCTTGGCCCGCGGCGTCAGCGGGTCCGAGTTGCCTGACATCGTTTCTCGATCCTCCTTGCGTACGCGCCGCGCCCCTGCCCCCGGCACCGTGTGGGCCTCAGCCTATCGAGATCCACTCACGTGCCCGAATCGCGGCACCACCTGGGTGCCCGCGCGACATGCGCGCGCCTCCCAGGACCGTACCCTTGCCGCCATGCGACAGAGCTCCATCCCGGGCACCCACGGGCGCGTTCGGCCCCTCACTCTGCTCGGCGACCCCGTGCTGCGCACGGCGTGCGCGGAGGTCACCGACTTCGGTCCCCAACTCGCTTCTCTCGTCGAGGACATGTTCGCGACGATGTACGCGGCCGAGGGCGTCGGTCTCGCCGCGAACCAGATCGGCGTGGGACGCCGGGTCTTCGTATACGACTGTCCCGACGACGATGATGTCCGCCATGTCGGGTATGTGGTGAACCCTCGGCTCGTCGCGGCGGACGGTGTGGTCCTGCGCGGGCCCGAGGGCTGTCTCTCGCTGCCGGGGCTGGAGGCGGGCACCGAGCGCTTCGACCGTGCCGTCGTCGAGGGGGTCACCGTCACCGGCGATCCCGTGACCGTCGAGGGCACGGGCTGGTTCGCCCGCTGCCTCCAGCACGAGTGCGACCACCTCGACGGCCTGGTGTACGCCGACCGGCTCACCGGATGGCGCAGGAAGAGGATCCTGCGTCAGGTGGGCCGGGCGTCCTGGAGCGGATGAGGCGGGGTCAGAAGCCGGGGCCGCCGACGCGGTCGCCCGCCGCGGCGAGCCGGCCCCACAGCAGGTCGGCCAGGCTGCGCACCAACTCGGCGCGTGTGCAGGGCCGTTCGCCGAGCCACCAGTCGCCGGCCGCGTGCATCATGCCGACGATCCCGTGACCCCAGACCCGCGCGAGCTGCTGGCTGCCCGGACCGAGGTCCACCCGCTCCTCGATGACCTCGGCCAGTTCCTCGCCCATGCGGCGCAGCACCGGCGCGGAGTACTTGCCGACGTCGAAGCCCGGGTCGCCCGGCTGACCGCCCTCCGACGGATGCATGAGGAAGCGGTACACCTGGGGGCGGGCCTCGATGGCGGCCAGATAGGTGTCGAGCGTCGCCTCGACGCGCTCACGCCGGCCGGCCGGAGCGTCCAGTGCCGCCCGCAGCGCTCCGAGGAGTGCGTCCGTGTGCCGCTTGGCGAGCGCGGCGTACAGGCCGCCCTTGTCGCCGAAGTGGCGGTACAGGATGGGCTTGGTGATACCGGCCTCGGCGGCGATGGCGTTCATGGAGGCCCCGGGGCCGTCGCGGAGCACCACTCTGTCCGCGGCCTCCAGCAGCTCGCGCCGGCGGCGGTCCGCGGACCTCTGCTGGTCGGTCCGCTGTGTGGTGTCCATGTGCTCTCCCCACCCGTGGTGATTCGGTGACGCCTGCGCAAACTAACACTGTTCGGCGCACGGGGATCGAACGGGCTGCCGGGCGGGACCCGGGAGTTGACTTTTCCTACTGGGCGGTAACAGACTCCAGTTACCGCAAGTAACATATCAGTGCAGCGCTGGAGGGGACATGGCCGAGTTCACCATGGAGCTCAACGACGAACAGAAGGAGGTCCGGGACTGGCTGCACGGCTTCGCCGCCGATGTCATCCGCCCCGCGGCCGCCGAATGGGACGAGCGCGAAGAGACTCCCTGGCCGGTCATCCAGGAAGCCGCCAAGGTCGGCATCTACTCCCTGGACTTCTACGCCCAGCAGTACTTCGACCCCACCGGCCTCGGCATCCCCATGGCCATGGAGGAGCTGTTCTGGGGCGACGCGGGCATCGCCCTGTCCATCGTCGGCACCGGCCTCGCCGCCGTGGGCGTCCTCGCCAACGGCACCGAGGAACAGATCGGCACCTGGATCCCCCAGATGTACGGCGACGCCAACGACGTCAAGGTCGCGGCCTTCTGCTCCTCCGAGCCCGACGCCGGCTCCGACGTCGCCTCGCTGCGCACGCGCGCCGTCTACGACGAGGCCAAGGACGAGTGGGTCCTGAACGGCACGAAGACCTGGGCGACCAACGGCGGTATCGCCAACGTCCACGTCGTGGTCGCGGCTGTCGACCCCGAGCTCGGTTCCAAGGGCCACGCCTCCTTCATCGTGCCGCCCGGCACCCCCGGTCTCTCCCAGGGCCAGAAGTTCAAGAAGCACGGCATCCGCGCCTCGCACACCGCCGAGGTCGTCCTGGAGAACGTGCGGATCCCCGGCTCCTGCCTGCTCGGCGGCAAGGACAAGCTCGACGAGCGTCTCGCCCGCTCCCGGGAGCGGGCCAGGACCGGCGGTGAGCGCGTGAAGAACGCGGCCATGGCCACCTTCGAGGCCAGCCGTCCCGCCGTCGGCGCGATGGCCGTCGGCACCGCCCGGGCGGCGTATGAGGTCGCCCTCGACTACGCCAAGACGCGCGAGCAGTTCGGCCGCCCGATCATCGACAACCAGGGCGTCGCCTTCCAGCTCGCCGACATGCGCACGTCGATCGACGCCGCGCGGCTGCTGGTGTGGCGGGCGTCCTGGATGGCGATCAACGGCAAGCGGTTCACCGCCGCCGAGGGCTCGATGTCGAAGCTGTTCGCCAGCGAGACGGCGAAGAAGGTCACCGGCCAGGCGATCCAGATCCTCGGGGGCAACGGCTACACCCGCGAGTACCCGGTGGAGCGCATGCACCGTGACGCCGCGATCTACACGATCTTCGAGGGCACCAGCGAGATCCAGCGTCTGGTGATCGCCCGGACGCTGTCGGGCATGGCGATCCGCTAGGCGGAGGCGAGGGGGCCGGCGGCCGGTCCGTGGGACGGCCCGCCCGGGGCCGGTCCGGCCCGGAGCGGTGCTCGCGCCGTCCGGGCGTTCAGTCGCCGGTCGTCCCGCTGCTGTGCGCGATGCAGGCGACGTCGATCCGGTCGGCCAGCTTGGCCAACTCGATGGTGAGCGCGGCCACCGTGTCCTCGTCGAGCCCGTCCTGGCCGGCCTCCACCAGATGCAGCCACCGGCCGCCCACCGTGCGCAGCAGCTTGCTGACGTCGGCGGCCGCCACCTGCAACGTGCCGCGGTCGTCGACGATCAGGGGGAGGGTCACTTCGCGGTTCACAGAGGGGATCGTAGCTGCGGAACGCTCACGCTCCGTGCCATACGGTGGTGATGTTGCAGAACTCGCGGATTCCGTGCTCCGACAGCTCACGTCCGTAGCCGGACCGCTTCTCCCCGCCGAAGGGGAACGCCGGGTGCGAGGCCGTCATCCCGTTGAAGAAGACGCCGCCGGCCTCCATGTCCCGCACGAACCGCTCCACCTCGGCCTCGTCACGCGTCCACACGTTCGAGCTCAGCCCGAACGGGGTGTCGTTGGCGATGGCGACCGCCTCGTCCAGGTCGGCCGCCCGGTAGAGCGTGGCGACCGGGCCGAACGTCTCCTCCTGGTGGACGCGCATCTCCGGGGTGATGTCGGTCAGCACCGTCGGCGCGTAGTACCACCCGTCCGAGAACCCGTCGGGGCGTTCGCCGCCGCACAGGACGGTCGCCCCGTTCTCCACGGCGTCGTCGACGAGCTCCTCCAGGTCGCTGCGGCCCTGCTCGGTCGAGAGCGGTCCCACCTCGGTGTCCTCGTCGAGCGGATCGCCGACCTTCAGGGCCCGCATCCCCTCGGCGAAGTGCTCCGCGAAGGTGTCGAACACGTCGGTGTGCACGATGAACCGCTTGGCGGCGATGCAGGACTGTCCGTTGTTCTGCACCCGCGCGGTCACGGCGGTCCGTGCGGCACGCTCGACGTCCGCGGAGGGCATCACGACGTACGGGTCGCTGCCGCCCAGCTCCAGCACGGTCTTCTTCACCTCGTCACCGGCCACCGAGGCGACCGCCCGGCCCGCCGGTTCGCTGCCGGTGAGCGTGGCCGCCTTGACGCGCGGGTCGCGCAGGATGTCCTCGACCGCCCCCGAGCCGATCAGCAGCGTCTGGAAGCAGCCCTCGGGGAAGCCCGCCCTACGGAACAGGTCCTCCAGATAGAGCGCCGTCTGCGGCACGTTCGAGGCGTGCTTGAGCAGGCCCACGTTGCCGGCCATCAGGGCGGGCGCGGCGAACCGGACCACCTGCCAGAGCGGGAAGTTCCACGGCATCACGGCGAGCACCGGGCCGAGCGGCCGGTAGCGCACGAGGACGCGGGAGGCGCCGGAGTCCTTCGCGTCCGCCGCGTCCGGGTGCTCGTCGGCGAGCAGCCCCTCGGCGCGGTCGGCGTACCAGCGCATCGCCTTGGCGCACTTCGCGGCCTCCGCGCGGGCCTGCTTGACGGGCTTGCCCATCTCGACCGTCATCACCCGGCCGATCTCGTCCTGGTCCTGCTCCAGGAGATCGGCGGCCCGGTGCATCAGCCGCGCCCGCTCGGCGAACGAGGTCGTGCGATACGTGCGGAACGTGGCCTCTGCGGCAGCGAGCCTGCGCTCGATCTCCTCGGCGCCGAGCGCGTCGTACGTCTTGAGCGTCTCGCCGTTCGCCGGGTTCACCGTCGCGATGGCCATGGGCCGACCTCCTGGAAGCGGACTGTTCCTCGACCCTCCCGCGCGACGGAGTCCGCCGCAACGCGGAAGGCTGCTGTGGGAGCCGGCGCACGTGGCCGAACGCCGGCTCTCAGGCCGAGTGCTCCACCAGCCGGTCGAGAAACGTCGCCTGGGCGGACACGATGAGCGTCCGGGCCCGGTCCGGGGTCATCCACTCCACCCGGTCCAGTTCGGGAAACTCCTGGTGGCGGCCCGATTTCGGCGGCCATTCCATCGTGAAGGCGCCGGGGACGATCGCCGCCGGATCGAGGTCGGCCTCGATCGCCCAGGCCGTGACGACCTTGCCGTTCGTCTGGGTGACCTCACCGAGCGTGACGGCCTCTCCGTCGGGCGGCGGCAGCCCGAGCTCCTCACGGAACTCGCGGCGGGCCGCGTCCCAGGCGGTCTCGTCGGGCTCGTACTCACCCTTCGGGACCGTCCAGGCCCCGGCGTCCCGCCGGGCGAAGAAGGGGCCGCCCATGTGGCCGAGGAGGACCTCGAGGCCGTGATCGGTGCGCCGGAACAGCAGCAGGCCCGCGCTCCGCCTGACCCTCTTGCCGCTCACGCCGTCACCTCCGGGTGGGCGGCGAACAGGGTGTCGACCGTGTCGGCCTCGGCCGGGCGCTTGTCCTCGCGGTAGCGGACCACCCGCGCGAAGCGGAGGGTGACGCCGGCCGGATAGCGCGTGGACCGCTGCAGACCGTCGTAGGCGATCTCCACGACCAGTTCGGGCCGTACGGTCACCACGTGTCCGTCGTCCTCGACCGCCAGTTCCCGGAGCCGTTCAGTCTGCCAGGCGAGCATCACGTCGGTCATGCCCTTGAACGTCTTGCCGAGCATCGCGAAGGAGCCGTCGCCGGTGCGGGCCCCCAGGTGCAGGTTGGAGAGTCTGCCGGTGCGACGGCCGTGCCCCCACTCCGCCGCGAGGACCACCAGGTCGAGGGTGTGCACGGGCTTGACCTTCAGCCAGGAGGCACCGCGCCGGCCCGCGCTGTAGGGGGCGTCGAGCGCCTTCACCACGACACCCTCGTGGCCGCGCGCCAGTGAGTCGGCGAGGAAACGCTCGGCGTCGTCGGCGTCCTCCGGTCCCGCCACCAGCGTCCGCCGGACCCGCATCGGTTCGGGCACGAGACGGGCCAGCTCCGTGTGCCGTTCCGTGAACGGCAGGTCCAGCAGGTCCTGGCCGTCCACCGAGAGGGCGTCGAAGAAGACGGGGGAGACGGGCACCGCCTTCGCGGCCGTCGTCACGTCCACGCGGGAGCCCACGCGCCCTGCCGTCTCCTGGAAGGAACGCGGTCGGCCCCGCTCGTCCAGCGCGATCACCTCACCGTCCAGGATGAACCGCTCGCCAGGCAACTCCCTTGCGGCGGTGGTCAGTTCGGGAAGGCGGTCGGTGATGTCGTCGAGCGTGCGGGTGTAGACGCGCACCTCCTCGCCGTCGCGGTGCACCTGCACCCGGATGCCGTCGAGTTTCTCCTCCACCGCGCAGGCGCCGAGCTTGCCGACCGCCTCGGACACCGACGCGGCGCTGTGCGCCAGCATCGGGAGCACGGGCCGGCCGACCGTGAGCCGGAACCCGGACAGCGCCTCCGGACCGTCGGCGAGCAGGGCCCGCGCCACCGTCCGGAGCGAACCGGCGAGCATCACCGCCCGCCGTACGTCCCCGGCGGGTGCGCCGGTCGCCTGGGCGAGCCCCTCCACGGCGACCGCGTCCAGGGCGCCTTGGCGCACCTCCCCGGTGAGCAGCCCGAACAGGAAGCGCTGTTCCTCCTCGGTGGCCGCCCCCATCAACTCGCCGACCAGTCGGGCCCGTTCGGCCTGCGATCCGGTGCCGGACACCTGGCCGAGGGCGGTGAGGCGGGCATCCACCTCGCGCACCGTGAGGGAGGGCTCGGCGGCGGGCGGGACCCGGTTGCTCAGCACCTTCCAGCCGATACCGAGCCGCCCCTGCGGCAGCCGGCCCGCCAGATACGGGATCACGATCGGCACGTCGTCCGGCTCGGCGTCCCGGAACAGCTCGGCGAGCAGAGCTGTCTTCCGGGACCGCGCCGAGGTGGCGGCGACCTCCTGGGACACATGGGCGAGCCGGCTCAGCAGCATGCAGCCATGGTGCTACGCGGACGCCGGGTTCACACCCGTACGGGCGCGGGACGGTGATCCCGCGGTGCGGTGGCCAGGAGCTGTCCGGGTGGCCGGGGCGCCTACCGCCGGCCCCGTGCCACGGCCGCGTCCAGGTCGGTGAAGAGCAGTTCGCCGTTGAGGGTGGCCGCCGCGCGGTAGCCGCCGCTCGCCGCGTTCACGACCTGCTCGGCGAAGCCGGCCGCGTTGCCCGCGGCCCAGACGCCGGGCACGCTCGTCAGCCCGGTCGGGTCGATCACCGGGTAGGAGCCGAACGGGGTCTCGGCCAGCTCGGCGCCCAGCCGTTCGAGCAGGCCGGTCCGCGGCACGGGCCGGGGGGCCACGAACAGCACCGAGCGCGCGTGCGTGGACCCGTCGGTGAGACGGACGCCGGTGAGCCGGTCGGCGTCCACCATCAGATCCGCGACCTCGCCGGGCACCACGGCGACCCCTGCGGCGGCGAGGCGGCGCAGATCCTCGTCGGCGAGCTCGTCCTCGGCGACCGTGTGCAGGAACAGCGTGACGTCCTTCGACCACTGGGTCACCATCAGCGCCTGGTGCACGCTCATCGGCGTCGCGGCCAGCACGCCGAAGGCCTCGTCGCGGACCTCCCAGCCGTGGCAGTACGGGCAGTGCAGCACATCGCGTCCGAAGCGCTCGGCGACGCCGGGCACCGCGGGCAGCTCGTCGGCCAGGCCCGTGGTGACGATCAGCCGACGAGCGTGCACCGTGCGCCCGGTTCCGAACGTGACGGCGAACTCCCCGGCGCCGTCGCGGACCACGTCCACCGCGTGGTCACGGACGATCTCCACCCCGTAGCCCTCGACCTCCCGGCGGCCCTCCGCGAGGAACGCGGCGGGCGGCATGCCGTCCCGGGTCAGATAGCCCTGCAGGTGCGCGGCGGGCGCGTTGCGCGGTTCGCCCGCGTCGACGACGAGGGTGCGGCGCCGCGCCCGGCCGAGGACCAGCGCGGCTGACAGCCCGGCCGTGCCGCCGCCGACGACGACCACTTCGTATGTCTCGGTCATGGTGACCACCTCCTCCCCGAACGTCGCCGATGCCCACCGGATTGACAAATGGCCTTGCCGATTCTGCAATGTGGGGATGAGCGAGGAGACACCCGTGGGGGCGAACGAAGCGAACCGGCCGGGAGCGACCGGGGACGCCGGGACGGACGAGGTGCTGGCCGAGGTGGGTCCCCGGCTGCGCCGGATCCGCAAGGACCGCGGCGCGACGCTGGCCGGACTGTCCGAGGCGACCGGCATCTCGGTGAGCACGCTGTCACGGCTGGAGTCGGGACTGCGCAAGCCCAGCCTGGAGCTGCTGCTGCCCATCGCGCGGGCGCACCAGGTGCCGCTCGACGAGCTGGTCGGCGCCCCGCCGGTCGGCGACCCCCGGGTCCGGGCCGAGCCCATCGTGCGGGGCGGCCGCACGCATTGGCCGCTGACCCGCCAGCCCGGCGGCCTCCAGGCCTACAAGGTGCTCGAACCCCAGCGGTCCCTGGCCCCGGACCCGCGGACCCACGAGGGCTACGAGTGGCTGTACGTGATGTCCGGGCGGCTGCGCCTGGTGCTCGGCGAGCACGACGTGGTGCTCGGGCCCGGGGAGGCGGCAGAGTTCGACACGCGGGTGCCGCACTGGTTCGGGTCGACGGGGGAGGGGCCCGTCGAGTTCCTGAGCCTGTTCGGGCCGCAGGGGGAGCGGATGCACGTGCGGGCCCGGCCGAAGGTGCGCGGCCAGGAGATCTGACCGCCGGGACGGCTCCACCAGGGAGTGGTGAAGACGACGGGCGTCCCCTGTTCCCAGGTGGGCAAGCGACCGCTTAGTATGCGATCGACCCCGGTCAGACGACGCAGTCCCCTGGAGGCCCCGCATGCAGGCATGGCAAGTGCACCAGAACGGCGAGCCCGCGGAGGCGATGCGCCTCCAGGAGGTGGACCGGCCGACGCCCGGTGACGGCCAGGTCCTGCTCACGGTCCGCGCCGCCAACATCAACTTCCCGGACGCGCTGCTGTGCCGCGGCCAGTACCAGGTCAGGCCGCCGCTGCCCTTCACGCCCGGCGTGGAGATCTGCGGCGAGACCGAGGACGGACGCCGGGTGATCGCCAACCCCGTCCTGCCGTACGGCGGATTCGCCGAGTACGCGGTCGCGGATGCCGCGGCCCTGCTGCCGGCCCCCGAAGCCCTCGACGACGCCGAGGCCGCCGCCCTGCACATCGGCTACCAGACGGGCTGGTTCGGCCTGCACCGCCGCGCCCGGCTGGAAGCCGGCGAGACGCTGCTCGTGCACGCCGCGGCCGGCGGGGTCGGCAGCGCCGCCGTACAGCTCGGCAAGGCGGCCGGCGCGACCGTCATCGGCGTCGTCGGCGGCGCCGACAAGGTCGCCGTGGCACGGGAACTGGGCTGTGACGTCGTCATCGACCGGCGCGCCGAGGACGTCATCGGCGCGGTCAAGGAGGCGACCGGCGGACGCGGCGCGGACGTGATCTACGACCCGGTCGGCGGCGACGCCTACACCCAGTCCACCAAGGTCGTCGCCTTCGAGGGCAGGATCGTGGTCGTCGGCTTCGCGAGCGGCAGCATCCCGAGCCCGGCCCTCAACCACGCCCTCGTGAAGAACTACGCGATCCTCGGCCTGCACTGGGGCCTGTACAACACCAAGAACCCGAAGCTCGTCCAGCACTGCCACGAACAGCTCACCGAGCTGGCCACGCGCGGCGCGATCAAGCCGCTGGTGAGCGAGCGGGTACCGCTGAGCGGGGCCGCCGCCGCCGTGCAGCGGGTCGCCGACGGGGTCACCACCGGGCGGATCGCCGTGGTGCCCGCACTGGAGAACGGAGCCGCCGCATGACTGACGCAGCCGAACTGCGCCGCCGCACCCAGGAGTTGCTGGCCGCGCACCCGCCCGGGGAAACCGACCGTCTGGACTTCCTCAAGGCCCGCTTCGACGCCGGACTCGCCTGGGTGCACTACCCGGAGGGCCTCGGCGGACTCGGCGCACCGCGCCGCCTCCAGGCCGTGGTGGACGCCGAACTGGCCGCCGCGGGCGCGCCCGACAACGACCCCCGGCGCATCGGCATCGGCCTCGGCATGGCCGCGCCGACGATCCTCGGCTTCGGCACCGAGGAGCAGAAGCGGCGCTTCCTGCGGCCCCTGTGGGTCGGCGAGGAGGTGTGGTGCCAGCTCTTCAGCGAGCCCGGCGCCGGCTCGGACCTCGCCGCGCTCGGCACCCGCGCCGTCCGCACCGACGCCGACGCAGCCGAGGGCGGCGGCGACTGGGTGATCAACGGGCAGAAGGTGTGGACGTCCAGCGCCCACCTCGCCCGCTGGGCCATCCTCATCGCCCGCACCGACCCGGACGTGCCCAAGCACCGGGGCATCACGTACTTCATCTGCGACATGAGCGACCCCGGCGTCGAGGTGCGGCCGCTGCGCCAGATCACCGGCGAGGCGGAGTTCAACGAGGTCTTCCTCACCGACGTCCGTATCCCCGACGCGCACCGCCTCGGCGAGGTCGGCGACGGCTGGCGGGTCGCCCAGACCACGCTGATGAACGAGCGCGTGTCCATCGGCGGCATGCGCATCCCGCGCGAGGGCGGCATGATCGGCCCCGTCTCGAAGACCTGGCGCGAGCGGCCCGAACTGCGCACCCACGACACGCACCAGCGCCTCCTGAAGCTGTGGGTCGAGGCCGAGGTCGCGCGGCTCTCCGGCGAACGTCTGCGTCAGCAGCTCGCCCAGGGGCAGCCCGGCCACGAGGGCTCCGGCATGAAGCTGGGCTTCGCACGCCTCAACCAGGAGATCAGCGGCCTGGAGGTCGAACTCCTCGGCGAGGAAGGCCTCTTGTACGAGGACTGGACGATGCGCCGACCGGAACTGGTCGACTTCACCGGCCGGGACGCCGGATACCGCTACCTCCGCTCCAAGGGCAACAGCATCGAGGGCGGGACCAGCGAGGTCCTGCTGAACATCGTCGCCGAACGCGTCCTCGGCCTGCCGTCCGAGCCGCGCACCGACAAGGACGTCGCATGGAAGGACCTCGCCCGATGAGCCAGGTGAGCACCGAGCCCGATCTGCTCTACACGGAGGAGGAAGAGGCGCTGCGCGCCGCCGTCCGCGACCTCCTCACCGACCGCTGCGCCGCCGCCGACGTCATCACCCGCAGCGAGTCCGCCACCCCGCACGACCCCGAACTGTGGAAGGCCCTCGCCGACGGCATGGGCCTCGCCGGACTCCTGGTGCCCGAGGACCAGGGGGGCCAGGGTGCCACCCACCGTGAGGCCGCCGTGGTCCTGGAGGAGCTGGGCCGCGCGGTCGCGCCCGTGCCCTATCTGACGAGCGCCGTCGTCGCCACCGAGGCCCTGCTGGCCTGCACGGGAGCGAACACCGCCGAGCTGCTCGCCGCGCTCGCCTCCGGTCGTACGGTGGGCGCCCTCGCCGTCCCGCTCAGCGTCGGGCCCGGCGCCGCCCATCGGACCGTCCGGCAGGAAGACGGCACCCTGCAGGGGGAGTTGACGGGCATCGCGGACGCGGCGGCCGCCCACGTCCTGCTCGTGCCGGCCGACGACGGCGGGCTGTACGCCGTCGACGCGGACGCCGTCACGGTCACCCCCCAGGTCTGCCTCGACCCGACCAGGCCGCTCGCCCGGGTCACTTTCGACGGAGCGCCGGCCCGACTGCTCACCGACGACGCGCCGAGCGCGGTCCGGCGCGCGCTGCGGGCCGGTGCCGGACTGCTCGCCTCCGAGCAACTCGGCCTCGCCGACTGGTCGTTGACGGAGACCGTCCGCTACCTCAAGGAGCGCAAGCAGTTCAACCGGCCGGTGGGCGGCTTCCAGGCACTCAAGCACCGGCTGGCCCAGGTGTGGCTGGAGGTCGTCAACACCCGTGCCGCAGCCAGGAACGCGGCCGACGCGCTGGCCACCGGAAGCTCCGACGGCGACATCGCCGTGGCCGTCGCCCAGGCCTACGCGGCACCCGCCGCCGTCCACGCGGCCGAGGAGGCCCTCCAGCTGCACGGTGGTATCGGCATGACGTGGGAGCACCCGGCGCACCTGTACCTGAAGCGCGCCAAGGCCGACTCGATCGCGTACGGCACGGCGGGCGCGCATCGCGCCGCACTGGCGGAACTGGTGGACCTCCAGGCGCCCTGACCTGAGCTGACCTGACCGACCCGAGTACCGGTTCCGAGAGGAACCCGAGAGCAGTCCGGAAAGGTCCGCCCCGCTCGGGGCGGGCCTTTCCCGTGAGCCCGTCCTCCCGTCCGAGGGAACCGGCCGGGCGGATGACGGGGCGTCACCGACCGCGCGATTCACCGCGGAATGCCCGGATCCGGTGAGGTGAACGTGCCACGGCGGTCCGGCCAACTCCCGCAACGGCAGGGTTTCCTGGCCGCTGCCGGACCGCATACTCCCTGAGGTCCCGTACGGCACCCCCAAGGGAGGCAGAGCATGGCCCTCACCACCCGCCGCAGAGCACTCGGCGCCCTCGGCGCCGCCCTCGCGACCTCGGTCGCGCCGCTCGCGTCGCAGGCCCTGGCCGCCGACGCGAAGCCCCGCACCCGTCCGCTGTGGCGCGCCCACGCCCACAACGACTACGACCACCCGCGCCCCCTTCTCGACGCCCTCGACCACCGTTTCGGCAGCGTCGAGGCCGACATCTACCTCGTCGGCGACCAACTCCTCGTCGCCCACGACCCCGTGGACCTCGACCCCACCCGCACCCTCGAATCCCTCTACCTCGCCCCGCTCGCCGCCCGCGTCCGCGCCCAGCACGGCTCGGTCTACCGGGGACACCGCGCCCCGCTGCAACTCCTCGTCGACATCAAGACCGAGGGCTCCTCGACCTACCTCGAACTCGACCGCCGGCTGCGCCGCCACCGCCACCTGTTCACGACCTACGCGCACGGTCGGGTGCGCCCCGGGCCCGTCACCGTCGTGATCTCCGGGGACCGCGCGGCCCGGGCCCCCATGGAGGCGCAGACCGTCCGGCACGCCTTCTACGACGGCCGGCTCACCGACCTCGGCAGCGCCGCGCCCGCCTCCTTCGTCCCGCTGATCAGCGACAACTGGACGCTCAACTTCAGCTGGCTGGGCGCGGGACCCTTCCCGGACGCCGAACGGGCCAAGCTGCGCGCCATCACGGCAACCGTGCACCGGAACCGGCAGAAGGTCAGGTTCTGGGCGACGCCCGACGTGGCGGGCCCGACACGCGAGGCCCTGTGGCGCGAACTCCTCGCGGCCGACGTCGACTACCTCAACACCGATGACCTGGGCGGTCTCCAGGAGTTCCTGGACGCCCACGACCGCACCTAGAACACCACTCGTTCGGCGGACACGTCAGCCGCCCGGACGCACTCCCCGCTGGGCCACACTTGCGGCCGAACGCCGCGAAGCGGACGTGGCGGAGGAGGTTGACGATGGCCATTTCCATCTCTGCGGTGCTGCTGCTCCTGGTGCTGGCGGTGATCTTCCTGCGCAACGGGCTGAAGTTCTCCCACGCACTGGTCTGCGCCCTGCTGGGGTTCCTGCTGGCCAGCACGAGCATGGCGCCGACGATCCACAGCGGACTCACCGCCACGGCGGACATCGTCGGCAGCCTCACGCCGTGACGCTCCGGGGCGGTCCGTCGGGACCCGCCCCGGAGCCATCGACGTGCCGGTGCGTCACGGGCGGGAGAACACCCCGATGCCGTTCGGCACGGGGCGCTCCGCGCCGCCGGTCGGATGGTTGAGGACGCTGACGGTGTCGGAGCCCGGCTGCCGGGCGACCATCGTGGTGGACCCGCCGCCGTCCAGACTGAAAGCGTCCTGCGATCCCAACTGCCGCATCGCGGATGCCACTTCGGCGATGGTGAGTCCGCTGCGGAACTCCGGGGCACCGTCCAGGGCGAGGAGCTGCAGCCGGTGCCCGTGGTCGGAGAAGCCCACGGCGGTCCGTACGGCCGAGGTCCTGTCGTCCAGGCCCGGCAGGGGCACCCCGCCGGACATCATCGGATAGCCGCCCACCGCGAAGCGGTACGGCACCCGGGACGACCCGGCCACCAGCCTGTGCCGCACGAGGACGCGCTCGCCGACCGACAGCGTCCGCAACAGCCCGGCGCCCGCCTCCCGGCCCACCAGGACGGTCGTGCCCGGCGCGATGCCGCCACCGCCCGGGGTGTCGGCGACGGACGCGACCCGGCCGCCCCGGACCGTCACCTCGTAGGTGTCGGCGCTGCACGGCGCGGCACGCTCGGTGTCCGTGCCGCAGGTGGCGCGCAGCCGGGACGCGGCGCCCCAGTCCGAGGTGAACGCGCCGACGGAGCCGACCGGGAGCGCGTACTGGTTGAAGCCGCCGAGCGGCCAGGTGCCGTCCTCGCTGCGGACGGATCCGTCGAGGTCCAGGCCGTCCAGCCGCGCCCGGCGGTCGACACCCACCCCGAACACGTCGTCGGTGTGCGTGCCCGTCGGCAGCGCGGGCCCGAACCGCTGGCCGTCCGGAACCGCGGCCTTGAGCGCGTGACCGCTCGCGATCGCGGGCCCCACGGTCGCACCCGTGGCCTCGACACCCGGATGCTGGGACTCCTCGATGTTGAAGAAGTCGCCGTTGACGCCGGCCACGGCTCCCTGCCCGCCGGCCAGCAGGGACACGGGCTCGCGTGACGCCACGGCTCCGGGGTGCAGCAGGTCGACGCGCACGTGGGGATTGCGCAGGTCGACGGTCAGGACGTGCGCGTGGGCCACACCCTTCGCGGCGGGGATGTCCAGCTGTCTGTACTCGACCCCGGGCGCGATGGTCCCGGTGTCCTCCGCGCCGCTGGCCGGTGCCGCCCCCACCAGGGCGGCGCCGGCCAGCGCTCCGCATGCCGTGAAGACCGCCAGTGCCGATCTGAACCGTCCGTCGCGACGCGTCACTGTGCCCCCTGATGTCTCGTCAACTTTCCCAGGACTCGGGGGGATTGCACCAGAGGACGGTGCCCGGGCCGGTGGCTAGCGGCCGACGACCCGGGAACGGATCAGAAAACGCACTCCTTCGGGTGCTTCGAGGGAGAAGCCGCTGCCCCGGCCCGGCACGACGTCGACGGTGAGGCGTGTGTGGGACCACAGCTCGTACTGGCTCTTCGACATCCAGAACGTCACCGGTTCCTCGACGCCCTCGACCTCCAGCTCGGCCAGCAGCACGTCGGAGCCTCCGGTGCGGAACTCGCCCGCCGGGTAGCACATGGGCGCGCTGCCGTCGCAGCAGCCGCCCGACTGGTGGAACATCAGGGGCCCGTGCAGGTCGTGCAGCCGTCGCAGCAGGTCGGCTGCCGCGGGGGTCAGCCCCACGCGCGCGACGTCGTGGTCGTCGTCCATCGGTACTTCCCGTCGGTGTCACGGCTCGGGTCTCACGGCTCTCCCGCGGGTGGCGGGACCGCGTGCCGGGCGAGAGCCGGCGCGGGGCGTGGACCAGCACACCACCCGGGACGTTGCGACGGGGTTGCACCCGCGGGGCGCGAAGAACCGGCCCCGGTGACGCCCGCGGGATGCGGGGCGTCACCGGGGCCGGCCCGGGTGTGCGCGGTTGCGGGTGGTCGGGTCCGGGCGGGGCGGGCGACGGGGGAGTGGGCGTGTCCGGTCAGCAGATGCGCGGCAGCTGTTCGCCGAGCGGCATGTCGACCACGCGGGTGCCGCCCAGGCCGGTTGCCGCGACCACCATGCCGGGGTGGTCGGGTACGCAGTGGCCGATCACCACGGACTCCTTGCCCAGCGGATGCGCGCGCATCGCCGCGAGGACGGCGTCGGCGTGCTCGGGCGGCACGAACGCCACCAGCTTGCCCTCGTTGGCCACGTACAGCGGGTCGAGACCGAGGAAGGCGCAGGCGTTGGCGACCGTTTCCGGGATCGGCAGCGACCGTTCGTCGAGCGTGATGCCGACGCCCGACGCCGCGGCGATCTCGTTCAGCGAGGTGGCGAGGCCGCCCCGGGTCGGGTCGCGCAGCACGTGGAGGTCACGGCAGGCGGCCAGCATGTCCGCCACGAGTCCGGCCAGCGAGGCGGTGTCGCTCTGGATCTCGACACCGAACTCCAGCCCCTCCCGCACGCTCATGATGGCCACGCCGTGCACCCCGATCGGCCCGCTGACCAGGACCACGTCGCCGGGTGCCGCGCGCTGCGGGCGGATGTCGACGCCGTCCGGGATCAGGCCGATCCCGGCGGTGTTGATGAAGATGCCGTCGCCGTGTCCGGCGTCGACCACCTTGGTGTCGCCGGTGGCGACGACCACGCCGGCGGTGCGGGCCGCCTCGCCCAGGGCCTCGGCCACCCGGCCCACGACGGACAGTTCGATGCCCTCTTCGAGGATGAACCCGCAGGACAGGTAGGCGGGTACGGCGCCCGCCATGGCCAGGTCGTTGACCGTGCCGTTCACGGCCAGGTCGCCGATGCTGCCGCCGGGGAAGAACAACGGCCGCACGACGAAGGAGTCGGTGGAGAAGGCGAGCCGGGCGCCGCCCATGGTCAGGTGCGCGGAGTCGCCCAGCTCGGCGAGCACGTCCCCGCCGAAGGCGGGGGCGAACAGGTGCTCCACCAGCTCGGCGGAGAGCGTGCCGCCCCCACCGTGCCCCATGACGATCCTGTCGTGGTCGCGCAGCGGCGCGGGACAGGTCCAGGACGAGAAGTCGACCGGAGCCGACGCGGAGTCAGCCAACGGAACTCGCCTCCTTGTCCGGGGTCTCCAGCCGCCGGTACAGGTAGTACGCGGCACACGCGCCCTCACTGGAGACCATGGTCGCGCCCAGCGGGTTGCGCGGGGTGCACTCCTTGCCGAACGCGGCGCACTCGTGCGGCTTGATGAGCCCCTGGAGCACCTCGCCGCTGCGGCAGACGGTCGACTCCTGTGTGTCGATGCCGGTGACCGAGAAGCGGTGCTCGGCGTCGTACTCGCGGTACTTGGGCGAGAGCCGCCAGCCGCTCGCCGGGATCATGCCGATCCCGCGCCAGGCCCGGTCGGTCACCTCGAACACGTCGGCCAGCATGGCCTTGGCCGCGGGACTGCCCTCGGCCGTCACCGCGCGCGGATAGGCGTTCTCCACGGTGTGCTCACCCGCCTCCAGCTGCCGTACCGCGCGCCGGATGCCCTCCAGGATGTCGAGCGGCTCGAACCCGGTCACCACGATCGGCACCCGGTGCTCCTCGGCGAGTTCGGGGTACTCGGCCATGCCCATCACCGTGCAGACGTGTCCGGCGGCGAGGAAGCCCTGGACCCGGCAGTCCGGCGAGCGCATGATCGCGTCGATGGCCGGCGGTACCCGGACGTGCGAGACGAGCAGGCTGAAGTTGGCGATGCCCAGCTTCTTGGCCTGGTAGACGGTCATCGCGTTGGGCGGGGCGGTCGTCTCGAAGCCGATGCCGAAGAACACGACCTGCCGGTCGGGGTTCTCCTGGGCGATCTTCAGCGCGTCCAGCGGCGAGTAGACGACGCGTACGTCCGCGCCCTCGCTCTTGACCTTGAACAGGTCGCGTCCGCTGCCCGGCACCCGCAGCATGTCGCCGAACGAGCAGAAGATCACGTCGGGCCGGGAGGCGATCTCCAGCGCCTTGTCGATGATCTCCAGCGGGGTCACGCAGACCGGGCAGCCCGGTCCGTGGATCAGCTGGATCTCCTCGGGCAGGAGCTGGTCGATACCGTGCCGGATGATCGAGTGCGTCTGGCCGCCGCAGACCTCCATGAGCGCCCAGGGCCGTGTGGTGATGGCCCTGATGTCGTCGAAGAGCCGTTTGGCGAGGACCGGGTCGCTGAACTCGTCCAGGTACTTCATGGCCGCGCCTCCTTCTCGACGCCGCCCGTGGGCGGCCGTCCGGTTCCGGCGGGGCGTTCGGCGCCGGCGTCCCGGGCCGCCTTGCCCCAGGCGTCGCCGAACTCCTCCTCCAGCACCCCGAGGTTCTCGAACAGCTCCAGGGTCTGTTTCGCCGACTCCTCGTCCAGCCGTTGCAGGGCGAACCCGACGTGGACGATGGCGTAGTCCCCGACCTGCATGTCCGGCACGTACTCCAGACACACGTCCTTGACGACTCCGCCGAAGTCCACCTTGGCCATCCGCGTCGCGTCGCGTTCCTCGATCTCCAGCACTCGGCCGGGTACGGCCAGACACATGACGCGCTCCTCGCTAGTCCTGTGCTCGGGCGGCGACGATCAGCTGCCCGAGGGCAAGACCGCCGTCGTTGGGGGGAACCCTGCGGTGCCGCAGTACGGTGAAGGCGTCCCGTTCGAGGACGGCTGCGCAGCCCTCGGTGAGCAGGGCGTTGCAGAACACTCCGCCGCTGAGGGCCACCGTGCGGATTCCGGTGCGGTCTCGTGCCACCGCGCACACCTCCTGGACCAGGGCGACCACCGCCCGGTGGAACCGGCGGGCCACCGGCCCGGCCGCGACGCCGTCCCGGACGTCCGCCGCGGCGGCGGCCAGGACCGGCCCCGGATCGGCGATCAAGGGCGCCGCGGGGTCCTGGCGGTCCGTTCTCAGGATGAACCGGTACGCGTCGTCGCGCTCGTCGTCGGCGAGCGGGCCGGTCAGGTCGCCCAGGGCGGCGTTCTCCAGCTCCATCGCCGCCTGTGCCTCGTACTCGACCCGGTGGCAGACCCCCGCGAGCGAGGACACCGCGTCGAACAGGCGGCCCATGCTGGAAGTGGGCACACAGTTGAGGTCCCGCTCCAGCTGACGTGCGAGCAGCCGGCGCTCCTCGGGCGTCGCGGCGGCGGCGCACGGCAGCTCGACCGTCCAGGGCAGGTCCGCCGCCCGCAGATGGGACAGCGCCATCCGGTACGGGTTGCGCACGGCCGCGTCGCCGCCCGGCAGCGGCACGTAGCGCAGATGGGCGAACCGCCGGTATCCGTCGTAGTCGGCGAGCAGCACCTCACCGCCCCACACCGCGCCGTCGTCGCCGTATCCCGTCCCGTCGAAGGCCAGGCCGATCACCGGTGCCGAGCCGTCGAGACCGTGCTCGGCCATGCAGGAGGCGACATGGGCGTGGTGGTGCTGCACCCGGCGCAGCGGCAGCCCGCGTGCCGCGGCGGCGCGTACCGCCCACTGGGCTGAGCGGTAGCCGGGGTGCCGGTCGGCGACCAGCAGGCGCGGCGCGACGGCGGTGAGGTCCGTGAGGTGTCCGGTGGCTCGTTCGAACGCGGTCAGCGTGGCGAGGTCGTCCATGTCCCCGACGTGCGCGGACAGCCAGGCGTAGCGGCCGTCACCGGCGCAGAAGGTGTTCTTCAGGTCGCCGCCCACGGCCAGCGCCGGCAGCACCGGGACCGGCAGCGCGACCGGGAAGGGGGCGTAGCCGCGCGATCGGCGCACCGGCAGTTCGGCGCCGGCGCAGACCCGGACCACCGAGTCGTCGCAGGGCACGTGGATGGGGCGGTCGTGCGTGAGCCAGGCGTCGGCGAGTCCCGCCAGCCGGGTCAGCGCCTCCTCGTCGTCGGTCACGATGGGCTCGCCCGAGCGGTTCCCGCTGGTCATGACGAGGATGGTGGGGCCCGGCGGATCGCCCGGCAGACCCAGCAGCAGCCGGTGCAGCGGCGTGTACGGGAGCAGGAGGCCGAGGTCGGGGCTGCCGGGCGCGACCCCCGGCGCGATGGCGTCGAGGGTGGTGTCCCGGCGCCGCAGCAGGACCACGGGCCTGCGCGGTCCGAGCAACAGTTCCTCCTCGGCGGGGCCGAGGTGGGCGAGGCGCCGCACGGTCTCCGGGGAGTCGGCGAGTACCGCGAAGGGCTTGCCGCCCCGGTTCTTGCGCTTGCGCAGGGCGCGGACGGCCGCGGGATCGCCCGCGTCGCAGGCCAGGTGGTAGCCGCCGATCCCCTTGACCGCCACCACGGCACCGTCGGCGAGCAGCCGCCGGGCCTCGGCCAGCGCCTCGTCGTCGCGCGGCGCGCGGAGGTCGCCGGGCCCGGTGCGCAGCGTGAGCCGGGGACCGCAGGCGCGGCAGGCGATCGGCTGGGCGTGGAAGCGCCGGTCGGCCGGGTCGGCGTACTCACGGGCGCAGTCCGCGCACATCGGGAAGCCCGCCATGGTGGTGTTGGCGCGGTCGTAGGGCAGCGCCGTGACGACGGTGAAGCGGGGACCGCAGTGCGTGCAGGTGATGAACGGGTGCCGGTGGCGCCGGTCGGCGGGGTCGGCCAGCTCGCTCATGCAGGCGTCGCAGGTGGCGGTGTCGGGGGAGACCAGCGTGCGACCCGGTCCGCCGGAGGAGGGGCGGATGGTGAACACCGAGCCGTCGTTCTTCGGGGGCACGGCACGTTCCTCGACGGACTCGACCACCGCGAGCGGCGGCGGCCGGGTCCCGATCCGGTCGCAGAACGCGGCCACGGCGGCCGCCGTGCCCTCCACCTCGGCCTCGACACCGCCCGCGTTGTTGGTGACCCAGCCGGACAGGCCGTGTTCCTCGGCGAGGGTGTAGACGAACGGCCTGAAGCCCACCCCCTGCACGACCCCCGTGACGGTGACGTGCCGGCGCTCGCGTCCCGGAATCCCGCTCACGGCGCGTTGCCCCGTACCTCGGCGGGGACCGGGGCGGCTCCGGGCACCCCGTCGTGCCGGCGTTCCCCGCCCGACGCGGGTCCCCGCCCGTCGCCGTGATCGTGGCCGCCGTCGCCGCCGTGAACGTGCGGGCCGGTCCCGTCGCCGTGCTCGTGGCTGTGCAGGTACCGCTCGTGCTGCCGGGCCAGGACGGGGACGTGCGCCTCCTCGCCGTCCGCGGCGCGCAGGACGTGGGCCAGCAGCGCGTCCACCCCCTCGCCGGTGCGGGCCGAGGTCTCCAGGACCGGCACTCCGGGGTTGACCTGCTCGACACCGCGCAGGAACGCCTCCCGGTCGAAGCCGACGGCGTCAGCGATGTCCGTCTTGGTGATCACGACCAGCTGCGCGAGGCCGAAGGCCGTCGGGTACTTCACCGGCTTGTCCTCGCCCTCGGTCACCGACGCGAGCGCGATGCGCAGCGTCTCGCCCAGGTCGTACGAGGCGGGGCAGACGAGGTTGCCGACGTTCTCGACGAACAGCAGTCGGGTGCCCTCGGGCATCCAGCCCTCCAGCCTGCGCCGGAGCATGCCCGCCTCCAGGTGGCACAGCCCGTCGGTGAGGATCTGCTGGACCGGGGCGCCCGAGCGGGCCAGCCGGGTCGCGTCGTTCTCCGTCGCCAGGTCGGCGGTCACCGCCGCGGCCGTGATGCCGCCCGCCACCGCCCGGGCGAGCAGCTGTTCGAGCAGGGCCGTCTTGCCGCTGCCCGGGCTGGAGAGCAGATTGACCGCCACCGTGCCCCGGTCACCCAGATAGCCCCGCAGGGCCAGCGCGTTCTCGTCGTTCCTCGCCAGCACGGCCTGATGCAGATCAACGGTGCGGCACATGGCCCGCCTCCTCGTTGCGTGTCGGCAGCCCGGCCGCCGCGGGCCGTGGCCCGTCCTCCGCGCTCTCCGCGCCCGGCGGCCCGTCGGCGAGCACCACCCGGACGATCTCCAGTTCCCGGCCGCAGAGCAGGGTCAGCGTCGCCCCGCACACGGTGCACCAGAGCACCGGAGGCATCCCGGTCGGCGCCTCGCGGCCGCAGCCCTCGCAGCGCCCGCGCCCCTCGACAGTGTCGATCAGCAGCCGGGCCCCCGCCAGCGCGGTCCCCTCCGTCGCCAGGGCGAACGCGAAGTCCAGCGCCTCGGGCACCACCCCCGCGAGTTCACCGATCCGCAGGGTCAGGGACGCCACCGCGCGGCCCTGGTCCCGCACGGCCTCCTCGACCTGCTCGGCGACGGCCACGGCGATCGACAGTTCATGCACGGCCGTCACCCCCTGTGACCGCCGTCCGGCCCGGCGTCGCTCCCGGGTGGGTGGCGAGCGCGTCGCTGGCTACTCTGAGAAGACGATGACTGGCCACGAGGTCGAGCGACGCGCGCTGCTGACCCCGGTGCTGCTCCTGCTGCTGGCCGAACGCCAAGGCCACGGTTACGAGCTCGTTCAGCGCCTGGGCGCGTTCGGCTGCGCCGAGGCCGACCCGGCCCACGTGTACCGGCTGCTGCGGGGCATGGAGAGCAGCGGTGAGGTCACCTCGCACTGGCACGCCTCGGAGAGCGGTCCCGCCCGCAGGGTCTACGCGATCACCCAGCAGGGCGCCATGAACCTCGCCCTGTGGTTCGTCCGCCTCGGCGACCTCCACGGCACCCTGCACCTCTTCCTGGAGCGGTACGTGCAGCTCGACGGCGTCGCCGGCCGCCCGGGCCGCGAGGGCGGGGCCCCGGGTGCCGCAGGCGGTGGTTCGCCCGATCACGCGCGCACGCCGGATCACATGCGCCGCATGCGCAAGTAGCGGCGGATGTCCGACAGGTTCCGGGCGACCCCGTAGGCCACCACGAGTCCCGCGGCCACGCCGATCCATGTCCATTCCATGGCTGCCTCCATCGTCGTCAGCTCCTCTGCGGTACGGCGCTGTCGCGGCGCACCAGGTTCAGCACCAGGTCGGCGGCGGCGTCCACGACCGCGGCGACCGGGGGCGTCAGACCCATGCCCTCGTCCGTCGCGCCGGGCTCGCAGCCGATGACGTACACCTCGTCGGGAAGGGTGCCGCCCGCTCCGGCGTGCAGGTCGTGCAGCAGCGCCAGCACGGTGGCCGGGTCCATCGCGTGGGTGTCCAGCGGGCCCGGTCCGGGACGCTCCGACGGGGCCTGCGGGCCGACGTCGATCGTGTAGAGGGTGCCCGGCGTGCCGCCCCGGCCGACGAGGTCCACCAGGACGAGGGTCCGGTAGCCCTCCAGCAGCCGGTAGGCGAGGTGCACCCCGCGGATGCCGACGTCCATCAGCTCGACGCCGGGAGGCAGTTCGGGCATGCGCGCGGAGAGGCGCCGTACGGTCTCGACGCCGAATCCGTCGTCCTGGAGGAACACGTTGCCGACCCCGGCCACGAGCACCCGCCCGGTGCCGTCGGGCTCGGCCGCGCCGGCCGGTTCCGTGTGGTCGCTTCCGGTCATGGCGCCGCCTCCTTCCCGTCCTGGAGCTCGTCCCCGAGAGGAGCCACCTCGTCGGGCTTGAAGTAGAGGAAGCGGCCCTGGGCGCGCCGCAGGTCGGTTCCGGGGTCGTCGTCCACGACGACGGCGAGGTGGGTCTCGCCGTCGAGGTCGCCGACCACGGCCTCGACCGTGGCGTGCCGGCCGACGAGGAAGGAGTCCTGGGCGTCGGAGCGGCGGGCGCCGGGCGTGAGCAGGACCCTGCTGCCGGCCCGTACGGTCTCGCCGTCGATGACCACGCCGTCCGGCACCTCCGGGCCGTCGGGGTCCCGCGCGGGGTCCCACCAGGGGTGCCCGGGGCCCTCCGGCAGGCTCAGCCCGCTCTCCGGACCGTCCGGCGGCTCGCCCGGAGTGTCCTGTCCGGTGATGTCGCGCAGGCCCCGGATCGCCCCGTGCAGGCGTTCCCGGACGGCTTCCGGCATGTCGTCGACGAGATCGATGACCTCCGCGGCCCGTGCGTCCGTGCCGCGGGCCTCGCGCTTCTCCCGCTCGGTGAGCGCGGCCGTGCGCAGGGAGAGGATCTCGTCGATCTCGGTGGCGTCGTAGAGGGGGCCGGGGCTCTCGTCGGCGACGGCGGGATGGTCCTCCAGGATGATCGGCGAGGACAGGATGACGTCCTCGGTGCCGGGCGGTCCCGCGAGCACCGGCCACGTGTGGTCGTTCGAGCAGGCCGCGACGAGGAGCCGGGCCCACTCGGGCGGGTCGGTCAGCGAGAGGAACCGTCCGCCGGGCACACCGAGCAGCAGATGGGCGCCGATCATGCTGTGCGCGAGGGCCGTCTCCCGGTCGGTCCCGGCGCCCTCCTCCGCCGCGGTGGTGTTGTGCACGCTCACCGTCAGCCGAAGCACCCGGTAAGGTCCGGGCAACTCCTCGGTGCGTGGCCGCAGTTCACCGGTCAGCCGCTGTCTGTGCCGCACCAGTCGGCCCACCGTCCGGCCCTCGGCGTCGGTCACCGGTTCGTGCTCGACAGCGGCCGGCAGGTCGAACCGCACCGCGTGCAGGGCAGCCTGATCACCCGTCAGTTCGGCGAAGGTCTCGTGGACCAGGACGCGCTCCTCGTGCCCTTCGTCCCAGGGCACCAACACCCGGTCGGGCAGCTCCAGTTCGGGGACCTCGGTGTAGCCGCCGTCCGGGTCGAGCCGCTCGACCGTACGCCGCCGGACGTGCAGGAAGCGCAGTTCGGCGTGCAGCCGGTCGCCGTCGCGGGGCTCCAGCAGGCACTCGGTGCGCTGCACGGCGTGCTCCCCGGTGGTGGCGGTCCAGGCCGGCGGCACCAGGACGCCGAACTGCCAGCGCAGTTGGTTCTTCGCCGCCGACGCGCGGTACGGGTAGAGGACGTACCCCTCGAAGAGCACCGCGTCCGCCACCGCGCGGGCCTGTTCGAAGCCGTACTCCAGGGGGTTCCTCATCTCACTCGACCCCCTTCGCCTCGGTGCTCGCGAGGAGTTCCTCGAAGACCCTTTCCCAGGACGGCAGCGCGCGCGAGGACCGGTAGCGGCGCAGCGCGTCCAGCACGTCGAGCCGGACGCGCAGCCAGCCCGAGTTGGGGAAGTACTGCTCGATCATGTTCCGCCACACGTCCACCGGCATCCGGTACGCGGTCTCCTTGTGCCAGGGCACCGGCTCGGCCCGGAAGCCGTCCCGGCCGGTGAACACCGTGCCGGAGAAGAGCAGCAGCAACGGGATCTCGCCGCGGGACAGTGCCCGGAAGTACGAGGCCGAGGCCACCTCGGTGTCGTAGGTGCACGGCACCGGGAGGTCGACCTCCGTCGCGCCGGTGAACCCCGGCACGGTGATGGAGGCGTGGGCGAACTGGAGCGGCTTGAGCGTGCTGCTCCAGCGGTCCGGTTCGCCGAACAGGTCGCCCAGCATGCCGACCTCGTCCGGGTCGTAGGCGCGTCCCGCCGGCTCGATACGGATCTGGCAGCGCAGCGCGACGGCGTGTACCGGCTGGTGGTCGGCCTCCTCGATGCGGAGCCCGAACAGCAGCGTGGGTCCGGCGCCGAAGGGTTCGGGGCGCACCCCGGTGCAGGTGAAGCGGAGATCGGTCACGGCGTGCCCCCGGAGTGCGTGGCCGTGGTCCCGGACTCCGCCGTGGCGGGCGACCCGGAGCCGGCGGCTGTCGAGCGGTCCGGCTCCAACGGCCGCGCGGCCGCCGTGATCCGCTCGAAGAACTCCGCGATGTCCGCCCGTGCCTCCGCGCCGCCGTCGAAGCCCTTCCAGTGCAGCCGCATCCGCCCCACGAGTTCGTAGCAGACGTCGACCGGAACGAGCGTGCACGTGACCGGGGTGCCTCGCTCGTGGTGCAGCAGCAGTGCCTCCACGTCCGGTTCGAGGACGTCGGCGAGCCGGCTGCGCCCGAGGACCGCGTCCCAGGTCTGCGGGTCGAGTTCGCTCTCGGTAGCGCCCGCCGGACTCGGGTAGAAGGCCGCCAGCCGGTCGAGGTCGGAATTGCGGAAGAAGAAGGCGAGCGCGACGGGGATCTGCAACCGGTTCCAGTCCGCCTCCTCCAGCTCGAACCCGGGATCGGTGAGGTACCGGGCGGGGACGGCCCGGAAGCGGCCCTGTCCCGCGCCGGGCCGGGTGAACAGCAGGTGGCAGGGCGGACAGGCGCACTTCAGGGATCGCCGGGTGGTGTCGACGAGATGCCGGTGCTCGGCCGGCAGCGGCTCACCGCACAGGTCGCAGCGCTCACCGGCCGGGGGCGGCCGGCGGGTGAACTGCTTCAGCACGTCGGCGGTCACGGTCCCGCCCCCAGCAGCTCGCCGGGCAGCGCCACCCGCACCTCGCCGTTCTCCTCCAGCAGCGGCACGGGTTCCAGATGGGCCCGGTCGCCCCGTCCCGCCCGGTGCACGTCGAAGGTGGCCGCGCACTCCGCGCAGCGCAGCGACTCGCCGTCGAGCACCGCGGGGGCGAGGCTCGTGGCACACACCGGGCAGCGGTCGCGGTAGGCGTACAACTGGCCCGGCAGCCGGACGAGGAGCAGAGCACGGCCGGACACCTCGGTGACGCCGGTGGACGGCTCCCCCGAGGGCAGAGCGCCGGGGCCCACGACGTACCAGCCGGCCGGGTCGTCCGCGTTGCGCGGCGGCCCCGCGGCGCCCGGCGCGTCGTCCGGGCGGTGCGGGAGGATCTGGAGCAGGTTCGGCTGCGCCTCCTCGTCGGTCACGCCCTCGACCTCGATGTGCGCGACCTCGGGGGCGATCCGGGCGACCGCCTCCTCGATCGTCCAGCGCACGGTCTGGGTGGAGGAGGGGCAGCCGTCGCAGCTGCCGCGCAGTCTCAGCCGCAGCGTGGGGCCGTCCTCCGCCTCCAGGTCGAGCCCGGCCACCTCGACATCGCCCGCGTGCGAGCCGAGATAGGGCCGGACCTTGTCGAGGGCCCGGCCCACCCGGGTCGCGGTGTCCTCGGGATGCAGGTCGTGCAGGATCAGCAGATCGCTGACCAGTTCGTCGGCGGTGAGCACGGCCAGCGGGTCCGCGCCGTGCGGTGCGGCGCCCAGCAGCCGTACCGCACGTTCCAGGCCCTCGCCGTAGAACTCCACCAGAGAGCGCACCAGTTCGTCCGCGGTGTCGCGTGCCTCCGGTCCCGCCTGCTGTGCCAGTTCGTCGAGCAGCGTCTCGATCCGCTCGCCCGTCTCCTGTCCGGCCATCGGCAAGCACCTCTCCTGAGGAAGGTCAGACCGCCAGTCCGCTCAGCCCGGTCGGCATGTGCGTCTCCTCGACGGTCCGCCCGCCGCCGACGTACATGTGCACGCCGCACGGCAGACACGGGTCGAAGCTGCGGACGGCCCGCATGATGTCGATGCCCTTGAAGGTCTCGGGCGGGTTCTCCTCGAAGATGGGGGTGTTCTGCACCGCGTCCTCGTACGGGCCCGGTGTGCCGTAGCTGTCGCGCACGCTGCCGTTCCACGGCGTCGGCGGATACGGGTGGTAGTTGGCGATCTTGCCGTCCCTGATCACCATGTGGTGGGACAGCACGCCCCGGACCGCCTCGGTGAAGCCGCAGCCGATCGACTCGTCCGGCACGTCGAACTTCTCCCAGGTCTGGGTGCGTCCGGCGCGGATCTCCTCCATCGCCTGCTCGGCGAAGTAGAGGGCGGCCGCGGCGGCGTACGCCTGGAAGTAGGTGCGGGCCCTGTTGCGTTCGAGGGCGTTGCTCCACTGCGGGATCTTCCACTCCAGGGCCATCTCCGGCTTGGTCATGGTGCGCGGCAGGTTGATCTGCACGCTGTGCCCGGTGGCCTTGATGTAGCCGATGTCGACGAGTCCGGACAGGGCCGTGGACCACAGCCTGGCGATCGGGCCGCCGCCGGTGTCCAGGGCGAGGTGGTCCTTGCCGTCGAACCAGCGCGGTGACATCACCCAGCTGTACTTGTCGTCGAAGTCGCGCTTCTGGGGCGCCGGGATGGTGTGCTGGTTCCACGGGTGCCGCTCGTCGACGGGGTTGCCCAGCGGGTCCCGCTCGACGAACTTCCCCATGCCGGCCCAGTCCTCGTAGTACGAGCTGCCGAGCAGGATGCGGATGCCGAGGTTGATGTCCACCAGGCTGTTGGTGACGAGCTTGCCGTCGACGACGACTCCCGGGGTGACGAACATCCGCCGGCCCCAGTCCTCCATGTGCGCGTACTGGAAGTCGCAGTACTCCGGGTCGTTGAGGGCGCCCCAGCAGCCCAGCAGCACCCGGCGCCGGCCGACCTCCTCGTAGCCGGGCAGCGCCTCGTAGAAGAAGTCGAAGAGGTCGTCGTGGAGGGGGACCACGCGCTTCATGAACTCCACGTAGCGGGTGAGGCGCGTCAGGTAGTCGGTGAAGAGCTGGATGGTCGCGACCGTGCCGACCCCACCCGGGTAGAGCGTGGAGGGGTGCACGTGGCGGCCCTCCATCAGGCAGAACATCTCCCTTGTGTAGCGGCTGACTTGAAGGGCCTCGCGGTAGAACTCGCCCTCCAGCGGGTTCAGCGAGCGCATGATGTCGGCGATCGTCCGGTAGCCGTGGTCGGCGGCGTGCGGGGCCTCGGTGCGCTCGGCGAGTTCGAGCACGCCGGGGTTGGTCTCGCGGACCATCCGTTCGCAGTAGTCCACGCCGACCAGGTTCTCCTGGAAGATGTTGTGGTCGAACATGTACTCCGCGGCCTCGCCGAGGTTGATGATCCACTCGCCGAGAGCCGGGGGCGCGACCCCGTACGCCATGTTCTGCGCGTACACCGAGCAGGTGGCGTGGTTGTCGCCGCAGATGCCGCAGATCCGGCTGGTGATGAAGTGCGCGTCACGCGGGTCCTTGCCGCGCATGAACACGCTGTACCCACGGAAGACGGACGAGGTGCTGTAGCACTCCGCGACGCGCTTCGCCTTGAAGTCGATCTTGGTGTGGATGCCGAGACTGCCCACGATGCGGGTGATCGGGTCCCACGACATCTCCGTGAGGCCGTCACCGGCCGGCTTGTTCGTCGCCGTCGCCATGGTGCCGCGCCGCCTTCCTGTCGGGTGTGCTGCTCAGCGGATGACCGCGGTCACCACGGGGCCTTGTAGCCGGTCGTGAGCTTCTCGCCCTTCCCGCGCCACTTGGGTTCCTTCTCGACGGTCTTCTCGGTGATGTGCCGCAACCGCCGCACGACCGAGCCGTAGATACCGCTCGCCGTCGCGGACACATGGCCGCCCGGCGGCTCGTCCATGAACGGCATGAACTTGTCGGGGAAGCCCGGCATGGTGCAGGCGATGCAGATCCCGCCGACGTTCGGGCAGCCGCCCACGCCGTTGATCCAGCCGCGCTTGGGCACGTTGCACTTGACCACCGGACCCCAGCAGCCGAGCTTGACCAGGCACTCCGGGGATCCGTACTCGGTCGCGAACTGTCCCTGCTCGTAGTACCCGGCCCGGTCGCAGCCCTCGTGCACCGTGGCGCCGAAGAGCCAGGTCGGGCGCAGCTCCTCGTCCAGCGGGATCATGGGCGCCGCGCCCGCCGCCTGGTAGAGCAGGTAGAGCAGGGTCTCCGAGGCGTTGTCCGGGTGCACCGGGCAGCCCGGGATGCAGACGATGGGGATGCCCGCCTTCGACTTCCACTCCCAGCCCAGGTAGTCCGGCACGCCCATCGCCCCGGTCGGGTTGCCGGCCATCGCGTGGATACCGCCGTACGTCGCGCAGGTCCCGATGGCCACCACGGCGAGCGCCTTCGGCGTGAGCCGGTCCAGCCACTCACTGGTGGTGATCGGCTGACCCGTCTCCGGGTCGTCGCCGAAGCCGCACCAGTAGCCCTCGGGCTTGACCCGTTCGTTCGGAATGGACCCCTCGACGACCAGTACGAAGGGCTCCAGCTCTCCGCGGTCGGCCTTGAAGAACCACTCGACGAAATTGTCGGCGCCCTCCACGGGGCCGCACTCGAAGTCGATCAGTGGCCAGTGCACCGCGACCTTGGGCAGCCCGGGCAGAGCGCCGAGTGCCAGCTCCTCGATGCTCGGCTGGGTCGCGGCGGTCAGTGACACGGAGTCGCCGTCGCAGCTCAGCCCGGCGTTGATCCAGAGGATGTGAACGGTGGGGTCGTCGGTCGGGTCCTGCGCGTCGTCCTGTGCGACGGGGTCGGTCGTCGTCGCGGTCGGGGCGTCCATGAGCCCTCCTGGGAAATTGGCTGAATCCAGCCAAAAGTGGCCAAACTGCCTCTCTCATGGTGACCGGCGAGGAGCCCGCAGGTAAGTGCGAACGGGCCCTATCGTCCTCGCGCACTACCCGGGCGGACGCCGATGGCGCCCGCCCGTCGTACGGTCACGGCGCACCCGCGTCCACCGAGGCGTCCGTGCTGTCCCAGTGGTCGATCTCGAAGGTGACCTCGGGGCCGCGGGTCACCCCGTCGTCGCGGCGCAGACCGGACGCCACCGAGATGGGGAAGCCGTCCGGGTCGGCGTCGGAACCGCGCTCCCGCAGGAGGTCGGCGATCCGGCCCCGCAGGTCCTCGCGGATGAGGGCCGCCATCTCGCCGGTGAGCCGTACGTCCCGGTGCGGGGCGTGACCGTCGCCGTGACCGGTCAGCCGCACCGAGGGCAGCGACAGGCCGTGGTCGCGGTTCCACAGCCCGACCCGGACCAGGTGCTCGGCGAGCTGGCCGAGCTTGAACTGGCCGCCGTCGGCCATCGCTCCCGACGCCTCGAAGGTGATGAAGCGGTGCAGCGGCGGGCTGTGGCCGTGCAGGACCACGAGGGTCAGCGGGTTCGCCTCGGCCGAGGCGTGGTCGGACAGCAGCGCGCCGTGCGTCTCGTGCAGGGACTCGCCGGGGCGGCGGCTGTAGGAGCGGAAGTACCACTGTGCCCTGCCCTCGATCATGGGGGCCGTCTTCAGCATGCGCGTGGCCGCCTGGCGCAGGGTGCGGTCCTGCTCCTCCTCGGGCGCCCCCCGGTCGCGGGTCTCCTTCGCCGTCACCAGCGCGTCGGCCAGTCGGACCAGCGCCGAGAGCCGCTCCGCCTCCTCGGTCGCCCCGCGCTGCTCCGCACGGCGCGCCCGGCGGCCCAACGCCTCGCCCACCGAGCGCAGTTCGTCGGCCGACTGTCTCAGGTTGTACTCGACCGCCCGCGCCATCTCGGCGCGGGTCCTGCTGACCCGGGCATGGTTCTCCAGGGTGAGCTGGGACCGGCCGTCCTCGCTGGACAGCACGACGGAGGCGAAGTGGTACCCGAAGTGCGAGCCGCCCTCGCTGCCCGGCTTCGCGTAGTTGACGTCGAGGGACGGCTGCCCCTCGGGACCGGCCGCACCGACGGACTGGACGAGGTAGCCCTCGCCCACCTCGGCCCAGGCGCCCTCGTTGACCCCGATCCGCAGTGCCGCCGCCGACAGCGCGTCGCGCCGCGGGTCGTCCACGTGCTCGTAGCTCAGCGCCCGCCCGTACTCCTCGCCGGGCAGCGGTGCCCCGCCCTGGCCGCCGACGTCCCGGTCGTCCCGGCCGAGCTGGGCCGTGGCCCACGCCGGTCCGGTGCGGGCGGGGTCCAGCTGCCCGTCGGCGACCTGGACGAGGGACTCGGCGAGGTGGTGTGTGCCGGTGACCTCCGCCGTGTCCAGGGCGCTGATCCTGCCGGTCGAGACACGGGAACCGGGAACGCGGAACACCGCGTGGGAGGCCCGGACCTCGCCGGACACCATCTGCGCGAAGTCGCGGCAGGCCTCCTCGTCGGAGCGGCCCGAGCGGGTGAGGAACTCCGGGCTGATCCGCAGCAGCGGCTCCCCGGGCGTTCCGTCCTCGTGCCGCGGGACGAGGGTGACCTCGGGATCGGCGGTGAGCCGGACCTTGCTTCCGGCGGCGGCCAGCCGGGCGTTCGCGTCGTCGACGGCCCGCTGGGTGGCATACGCGTGCCGGCTCAGGTTGCCGCTGTCGTCCACGGCCAGGGTGCGGTCCTGCGACACCTCGATCCGGGACGCGTCGCCCACGCGTACCTCCTCGAACTGCTGGACGGGCAGCACCAGGGCGGGGCTGTCGTTCCGGGCCGGGTCGGCGGCGTGGAAGGTCGCGAAACGGGTCTCGGGAAGCCGCTGGAACAGCACCGTCCCGTCCGAGGCGTCGGTCGTGTACGCGTCCGTGACCAGGCGGTTCGCCCGCAGCGCGGCGAACGGGTCGGGCTCTCCCGTCGCTTCCCACCGGGGGTTCGCCCCGAACAGGGTGATGCGCTCCCCCCTCATGGTCGTCGTCCGGAAGTGCCGCAACTGGAGGGTGCCGCCGACCGGAGTCCAGACCCGGCTCCCGGTCACCTGGTGAAGGGCCCGCGGCAGACCCAGGGCGCCCTCCGGGAGGTCGCGCACGGCGAGCACGATGTCGGCGTGGGAGGGCCGGTGCGGGTCGTTCGCCAGCAGCGCGGCGAACTCCTCGGGATCGGAGAACCTGAACTTGCCGCCCGGTGTATCCAGGATGATGTGGCTCTCGGACGCCCGGGCCGTCACGACATACGCGTGCGCGGGCAGCGCCGCCGTCTCCCTCGCCCCGCCGTCGCGGACCACCGCGTAGCGGGTGGCGTCCAGCCGGGGCCGTCCCGCGCCCGACCAGTTGCGGCCGTGGTCCGTCCGGGTGTTCTCGTGCAGTACCTGGCGGAACAGGTTCTCCACGTACGCGTCGTCGCGGCCGGCGAACGGCGCGGCGCCCGGGGCCCGTTCCGTGCCTGTCCGGTCCGCGTCCGGGGAGAGCAGCACCTCGCGGGCGGCGTCATGGCTCAGGCCGGGCGCGCCGTCCCCGGTGTTCGGGAGGTCGCGCAGGACGGGACCGGAGTCGGTGACCGCCTCGATGGCCCGCGCGTACGCCTCGGGCACCTCGATCGTGTCGATGTCCGCCATGACGCCGTGCCGGTCGCTCTGCCGCTCCAGTCGGCGGAAGAGCGTCGACGGGTCGTGGTAGCGGTCCGGCAGCCCCGCGTAGTGGAGCATCTCGTGGAGGGCCCTCGCGTCGTCGGCGATCCCCTCGCGGGTGCCCAGCGGGAAGGTGAACTGGTCCCAGTCCCGGCCGGGTCGGTCGCTTCGGCTGATCTCGATGGCCTCCGGGTGGTCCGGGCGGTGCTCCACCTCCACGTCGATGTGCAAGTGGTCGCCCGAACCGGGCAGCCGCAGCCCGCCGTTGACATGGGTGTCGAGCAGCGACTGGAGCCGGTTCCGGTAGGAGCCCAGGTCGTCGGCGCCGAAGCCCGCGCCGAACCGGACCGGCAGATGCAGTGACAGGTTGCGGACCCAGCGGCCGTCGTCGGCCTGGACACGGGCGATCGCCGTCCGGACCACGACGTCCCGTCCGGCCAGCATCCCCGGAGCCGGCCGGTCCGCCCAGGGGCGGCGGGCCGGGTCGTACCGCTCGGTGCGCAGCACGGCCCACGCCGCCCGTTCCCGGCGGCCACGCCACTGCCCGGGGCGGACGGGAGCCCGTCCGGTCTCGGCGGCGGACGACGGCGCGGGTACGGGCGAGGGTTCGCGCGGGTCGGACGAGGACTCGCGCGATGCGGGCGGCGCCGCGTCCGGTTCGGCCGACTGCTCAGCCGGTACGGACATCCGCTCCGCCGTCACGGCGGGCCGCTCGGCCGCTACCACTGACTCCTCGGCCGGCACGGCAGGCCGTTCACCACCGGCGGGCGGCAACTCGTCGCGCACGGAGGGGCTCTCGTGCCCGGCCTCGCGCGACCGGCCGTCGTCGCCCGGCGCCATGTCGGCCGCTACGGAGGACTGTTCGCCAGGCAGGCGGGTCACGGTGACCAGGGCACGGCTCCGGGCCGCCGGGGTGTCCTGCGCCGGGTCGGTGCCGTGCGGCAGCTCGGGGCCCCGTGACTCGCGCACGATCGTCAACGAGCCGGACGTCAGCGGTGATCCGAGGCCCCGCAGATGGGCGTCGAGCCGCCGGGCGAACAACTCGCCCACGGCGTCGGCGCGTTCGGCGCCCATCTGCACGGACCTGCCGAAGTGGGGCCGGCCCGCCACGGACGCGATGCCGTGGCCGGTGATCGTCACGTCCGGCAGCCGCAGCCCGGCGGCGGCGCTCCGTGCCGCGCCCTTCGCCACCTCGGCGGCCAGGGTGTCCACATGGGCGACCTCGTCGGGGCCGAGCGCGGTCACGTCCTGCGAGGCGAACCCCACGGAGCGGATGACAGCCGGTGCCGGCTCGGCCGGGGGAGCCGCGTGCTCCGGGACGGCCGACGGTGACGGATGTGCCGTGCGCGGGGCACGGGGGCTGAGTTCGTCGGCGCGCAGGTCCGCGACGCGACTCCGGGGAGCGGGCGCTGGGGCACGGAGAGGGGAGATGAACGGCCGCTCGTGCACGGAGGGGGCCGCGCTGGATGTGGTGGGTGTGCCGGGATGTTCGGGTGCGGCCGGTGCCGCCACCGTGGACCAGTGGAAGACGTGACCGGCCACGGTCCGGGGCGTGCCGTAACGGCCCTGCTCGTCCTGGCTGTGCACGCTGATCCGCACGGGCTGACGCATCAGCGCGGCCGGACCGTTGATCTTGGCCTTCCCGGGTTCGGTGGCCGCCCTGCCGTGCGGCAGCGCCGCGTCGGGGGTCGGACGGCTGGGGGTGCCCGGGATCCGGGTGACCGGTCGGGCCGCGTCGTACGACTGGTCGCGGGCGATCCGCCCCGTGTTCAGCGGGACCGCGACCACCGGATCGCTGGTGAGGACGGAGAAGTCCAGCGGCGAGACGGTCCAGTTGTAGGTGTCGGTGGCGGTGGTGGCGTCCTCGCCCTTGACGGCGACGGTGAGTTCGTCGTCGGCGGATTCACGGCGGCTCAGCTCCACCGCGGGTCCGGTGGCCTCCATGGACAGGGCGACGGACGTGCCGGGCACCCGGTAGGGGGCGTCGGCCGTCTGCAGTCGGTGGAACAGCGCCGGCAGGGACTGCCCGGAGAGCGTCTGACGGATCGCGAACTGCTCCTCCAGACTGAGGCGTTGCTCCTGGCTCAGGTCGTGGTCCCGGCCGAGGCGCGCGTCGGCCACGAAGGTGTTGAGCAACCGCGTCCCCCTGGACACCAGCGGCTCGGGCAGAGTCGACCGTGCCGCCCACCCGGCCACGTCGGCGCCGCGCGAGAGCGCCCACGAGTAGTACGCGCCGGTCTGCCCGAGCAGTCCGTCGCCCCACGGCCGGGGGGTGGCCTGGGCCCGGACAGCGGTGTCGTGCAGGGCCTTCGCGTTGTCGAAGCCGACCAGGTCGTGGGCCTCGCCCAGACCGGCCTGCCAGGCCGCGTGGTCGGTCGCGTCGGTCCGGCGCGGGAGCAGGCCGAGTTCGAGGTCGTCCGGCCGGGCGGCCACGGCGGGGTCGGGGGTGTCCGGGAGACGGGGGTGCGGGGCCGCCGTCGCGCTCTCGGTGAGCGACTCCGGCACCCAGGCCGTGGTCGCGAACGGGCCGACGGTCTCCGGGCCCCGGTCCAGGTGGACGAAGCGTCCCCACTCCGTGCGCCGGGTGACCGTCACCTCGAACGACATGCGCGTACCGAAGCGGGCGTTCGCGTCGCCGTAGCCCGAGGTCTTGTGGCCGACCGTCGTGGTCACGCCGGACTCGGCGCCGGTGCCCCGACCACCCTCGACGGCACCGGCGGGAGCCAGCGAGGCCGCGTTCATGTGCGGGACCGGGGGCCGCACGGAGCCACGGAAGTTCGCCTCCGCGCCGAGCGACCACTTGCCCGCGGCCTTCCCCTTGACCGTGTGGGCCGCGCTCACGTCGCGGGTCAGCGGCCGGTCCGAACGCGAGCCGTCGTCGCGCCAGCCGTCCGTGATCCCGCGTACCAGCACCTCCGTGACGACGCGTCCGGCACGGGTCTCCTCGACGTGCCGGTCCAGGACGCCGGGACCGACGAGTTCGTCGTAGCGGGCGGCGAGGCCGTCCGGCGAGAAGGTGTCCGCGAAGGGCAGGGCCGCCACCGGGACGGCGTCCTCGGCGGCGCCGCGCAGCTGGTGGTCGATCGCCCGCAGGACGGGGTCGGTGTCCGGGATCTCCACCAGGGCGCCGCCCGAGACCCCCTGGTCGAGCAGGGTGGCCCGCAGCGGCGCGGGCGATCCCTGCGTCCGGTCGGCGGCGTCCGGGACCGGCGGCCCGGCGTGCAGCCGGGCCACGTCCTCGTCGGACAGCAGCACGAGCACCTCGTGGTCGCGCCGGACCGGACGCCCGACGTGCGGCACTCCCGCCGCGTCGGTGACCCGCCCCGCGACGCTCATCTCGGCGGTGGCACGGTAGACGTGCCAGGTGCCGGTGTGGCTCACCTTGCGCGTCGTGCCGGTCTGCTGCTTGAGCGTGTCGGCGCCGTCCCACTGACCGCCGAGCTTCCCCTTGAAGCCCCCGCGCACCTGGTACCCGGTGGTCAGCTCGCCCGCCGCCGTCTCCGGGAACGAGCCGAAGTCCGGGCCGATGCCGCCCTTGAGGGCCCAGGACGTCTGGTCCGTGAGCGTGGTGGACCCGGTCGCCTTCACCTCCAGATCGAGAGTGGCGTCCCCGGCCAGGGTCTCCTGGTAGGTGAGGTCGCCGAGCCGGGTACGGACGGACAGACCGACGGTGTCGGGGTCGCGGCCGTCGCCGACGTGCTGGTCGAGGGTGTTGGCCCAGCCGGCGTGCGAGGCCGAGACCAGGCCGCGCAACTGCGCCTGCCCGGAGAGGGCGTGCACCGCTTCGCCGAGGTCGGGGACCGCGGGTGGCTCGCTGTCCGTCGTACGGGATCCGTACGCCCCGCGCAGAGCCGTCTCCGCCTGTCGCCGGAACGCCGCCTCGTCGGCGACGTGCGCCACCGCGTGCAGCTGCGGCAGCCGCGCGGGCCGCAGGAAGCGCGGCGGCGCCGCGGTCACCTCCGGGCGTCGCACCTCCACGCGCAGCGGCTCGCCGCCCGCGGGGGCGACCCCGCGCACCGGGTGCCGGGCCCGCCCGTCGGCGGACCGGTCCGCCGAGAGGGCACCCGGCGGCTCACCCTCCCGGTGCGGGCCGATCATGACGCTGTACGTGACCGGATAACTGAACGCGTCGGCCTGCCCCTTGTGCTGGAACCCGCGCTTGACCTGCGTCTCCGTACCGGCGACGGTCTGCCGCGAGGGACCGTACGAACCGTCGGCGCCGCCGAGCCCGAAGGCCCGGACCGTGTCCGCCGGGTTGAGCGCGCTGCGTACGTTGCCGCTGACACCGCCGGTGTGCTTGCTGCCCCGGGTGACGCCCTTGTCGGCGGCGTGGCCGCGGGTCACGGTGCTCTTGGCCGTCGAGTGCACGGCCCCGTCGTGGGCGCCCGCCCCGGTGTTGGCCCGGATCACGACCTCGTAGCTCCGGCCTGGTAGTCCCGGCAGGTGGGAGGCGTCCAGGGTGACCCGGAAGCTGCCGTCGAGGAGGTGGTCGCCCTCGGCGCGCAGACCGGAGCCGGACACGCGTTCGCGCAGCAGGCGCTGGTTCTCCATGGCCTGCGGGGTGACCCGCCCCGCCCCGGTGCCGGGCGGCGGGAGGATGCCGGGGGCCAGCGTGTGCAGGTGCCGCGTGATGTGCGCTTCCAGCTCCACCGAGCCGGGGACGTCGACGAACGCGGTGCGGTGGGCGGTCAGCGGCGTGCGCAGGTTCCGCGGTGCGGTGCGGGTGCCCGGGCCGTCGGGGTGGCTCTGCCCCGCGTCGCCGTCCTGGATGTCGGGGGTCTCGGCGGGGCGGGGCCGGATCCGGAGGACCTCGCCCGCCGGGGTGGCGGGCGCGCTCTCCTCGTCCCGGCCGGTGCGAGGCGGAGCGGGCTCGTGGCGGACCGCGCGCAGGCCGTCCGTTCCCGGTGAGAAGTGGTCGCGCAGCACCTCGACCCGGAACCGCACCCGGGTGCCGATCAGGTCGCCGGTGCCCGCGTGCTCGACGCTGTGCTCCAGGGAGAAGGTCTGCTTGCCCTTCTCCTGGTGCGCCTGGCTGTGGGCGTAGGTGTAGCCGCCGGTGAGCGTCAGCCAGGTGGACTCGTTGGTCTGCCGACTCTCCCACAACCGCCGCGAACCGCCACCGTTCAGGCCGACCGACCAGGTCGAGCTGTCCGTCCTGCCGGTCCCGTGCTCGCCGGTCGCCTTGCTGCTGACGGTGCGTCTGTCGGAGACGGTGCCCTCGTGGACGGAGGTCTCCGGTTCCAGGGTGAGCCGGAGCCAGGCGTGTCCGCCGTCGGAGAGGTCGAGCCGCTTCGAGGTCAGGCCCCAGCCGGCGGCGTGCTCGAAGCCGTCGACGACGTTCTTCGGGGACAGGAAGTCCAGGATGTCGTGGTGGGCGATACCGTCGGGCCGTTCCTCCAGCGGGAGTTGACGAAAGACGTCCGTGCGGGCGGTGTCGAGTCCGGTGATGTCGAGCGGTCGTCCCTCGACGGCTCCTGCCCTGTCGTGCTGCCAGCCGCCTGCCCGCGCCGCCCGCGGGGCGCCCGGCTCCGTGGTGGGGCGGGCGATCTCCGCGGTGACGTCGGCGGCGATGTGCACGGTGCTCGGCCGGGGGAGCGGGTTGCCGTCCGGACCGATGACGTCCGCCTCGTAACGGAAACTGGAGACGTAGGTGTCGGTCGGACCGGTGAGGGCGGTCTTCGCCGCGGACTCGGAGCCGTTGGTCACCGAGGTGTCGGCGGCGTGCGACACGCCGCCCGCCTTCACCGACGGTGTGACCAGGCCGAGCTGGTCGGCGTGGCCCGGCACCGGACGGATCACGACCGGCGCCAGCTCCAGGCCCGCCTCGGAAGTGGTGAGAGAGGTCTTCTTCGGCTCGTCCTGCCGCTTTGCCTCGGCCGTCCGCTCGAACCCCTTGCCGTCGTTCGCGTCGGCCCGGGGCGCGTCGGCCCGGTGGCGCCAGCCCGCCGGGTGGGCTGTGAGCAGCACGTCGTGCGGGGCGCCGCCCACCCGGAGCTGGAAACGCCAGCCGCCGTTGACCATCTGGTCGTGCCTCTCACGGAAGTTGGCCGGATCGAACTCGGCGTCGAGCTTCTGCACGACCTGCCGGTCGCTCCGGTGCTCGCGCGGCAGTGTCGCCAGGACCCGGGCGCGCAGCGCCTCCGGCCCCGGCGCGTCCGTGATCCTGACCCCGGCCAACGACCGCTGGTACCGGCCGCCCAGCCGCGCCGGCGGATCGCCGTGCGGCTCCGGCGACGCGGGCCGGTCCACCACAGGCTCGGGAGGTCCGCCCGCGCGGCCGGGATCACCGGTCGGCGTGGGCGGGCTCATGGGGTCGCCCTCGGGCTCGACGACCATCGGCTCCGGCTCGACCACGGTCTCCCGGACGACCGATGAGTGGTGCGACTCGGGCGCGACGAACGGGAGTTCGCGCGAGGCGACGGGCGATTCCGGCTCCTGGAGCAGTGGTTCGCCTCCCCTCGCCGCCGACTCGCCCTCCCTCGGCGGCAGTCCGTCGGTCTCCGACGCGGGGGACGGCTGAGGCTCCGTCGGTTCGGTGGGTTCCGCCGACCGGTCCACGGTCCGCGACTCCGGCTCGGGGGCGTCGATCCGCACGTCGGACGAGGGCCGCGACGGGAGCACGCCGGGCCGGGCGTGGACGAGTTCAGCCTCGTTCATCCCGGGGCGGAAGCGGAGCAGGGGCTCACCGCCCTCCTGGTGCGACTCCACGATCTTGGTGAAGATGCCCTTGCTGAACGGCGACGACGGTTCCCAGTCCATGTGGGCGCCGTGCATGACGGCCATGTCGTTCGCCATCATCTCGCCGACCACCCGGTCGTACGGGCTGCCCTTCAGGCGCGTACTGCCCGGCGTGCTGATGTCGAACACGTCGTGGTCGCCGGTGATCTCCCGCCAGCCGCCCTCCCGGTCCCGGCCGAACACGAGCCCGTCCTCGACCTTGAACTTCCCCTGGGCCGTCAGGTTCTCCATGACCGGGGCCAGGGTCTCGAACTCCTCGTTCCGCTGGGCGAACCGAGCCTCGACACGGCTCCAGGTCCGGTCGTCGAGGTCCCCGCGCTCCGGCATCCTGGGCCGGAAGTACCCGATCAGGCCGCGGTGTTCGGCCCGGGCGCCCAGATGGACGTCCACGTCGTTGATCGACTTGGCCTTGATGTCCTTCGGTTTGGGCAGCTTGCCCTGGTCGAGCCAGTCGGGAGCGGTCGGGTTGGTAGGCCGTACGTCGATCCGCAGCTGGTGCTTGGCCGACATCTCCTTGAACTTGGTGAAGTTGGCCTCGGGCATTCCGTAACGGGCCCGGGCGTCGGCCGGGGTGACTCCGGTCGACGACAGATGGCGCAGCTCGGCGAAGCCGTCCGTGGTCGGCACGGCCGACAACGAGGGGTGCTGCTGGGCGGCGTCGGCGCGGGCCCGTCCCTGGGCGGAGGACTCCGCCGCCGCTTCCGCCGAGGGGCGGGCGTCGGAGGAGGCCGGTGCGGGGCGCGTCATCATGGCGGTGCCGTCGGACTGCGCGACCGAACCGCCTGTCCCGGTGTCGTCCGAGGTCTTCGTCTGCGGGGCGCGCGGCGCGACCTCACCCCCGCCCGTCTGCTGCTGGTGGCCCGCCTGCGCCTGCTGCTGGTAGTAGGCCTGCCAGGCCATGTTCTGCTGGATCCGGCGCTGGGTCTCCCAGACGTCCGGCAAGTGTGGCAGGTACGTCTCGACGAAGTCCGCGTACATCTGCGAGGGGCCGTCGGGGTAGTTCTCCGGGGCGGTGTGGAAGAACTGGTCGATCGGCGTCAGGTACGGCTCGACCTCGAATCCGGCGAAGTTCCTGTTGGTGCGGATGTAGTCGCGTACCGCCTCGTACCGGCGCCGGGCGTGCTGGAGTCGGTCCGCGTCGAAGGCGTCATGGTCCTGGCCGCGCCCGTCGATCCCCAGCTCCTCGCGGATCGACTCCAGGTCCGTGTGGGCGAAGCCCCGTTCCCCGCCGTACACGGCGACCGGTTTGCGCCATCCCGCGGACGGGTCGGCGGGCCGGTACGAGCTGTACGGCGGTGTGTCCGTCTCGAACTGTTTCGCGTACCGGCCCGACGCGGTCGGCGGGTCCCCGACGACGACCCGCTCGTACCCCGGAGCGAGGCCGCCCTTACGGGTGTTGCCGGTGCCGTTGTGGTCGTGCCAGGCCTCCATACGGCGGGCGCCGGTCGCGTCCGACTCCTCCAGATAGTGCACGTCGTGGCCGATCAGCGCGACGGCCTCCAGGTTCCCCGAGCGGAAGCCGAGGTGCTGCACGCCGTGCTGCCGTGCGAGGTGGTCGTAGAGCCGGAACTGGCCGGTGCGGGTGTTGCCGCCCCACGCGGTGAGCCCCGGGTCGGCGCCGCGCCAGAAGCCGGTGACGTGATGGATGGCGTCGGTGCCCAGCTCGCCCCGCATGTCGTGGACCAGCTCGTCCCACTTGCCGCCCTTGGCACCGTCGGGGTGCGGGTCGCCGGTGATGATCACCGCCTTGTAGCCGTCCCCCACGTTGCGCAGGAGCTGGCGGACGCCCTGGAAGCTGGTGTCGTGCTCCATCCGGCTTCTGAGGTCGGACCACTGCGTGGCCTTGCCCGAGAAACGGGACCACAGGACCAGGACGGGCTTCTTGCCCTCCGGGATCCGTATGCCCTGGCCGGCCAGCCACGCCTCGACCGCCGGGTCGTGGTGCGGGCCCAGGTTCCAGGCGCCGCGTATCCGGTCGCGCAACGCCGGGGAGAACTCCCGGGCGACGTGATCGGTGCCGTCGGTGACGCCCCACAACTCCTTGACCTGGAACATGTCGTCGAAGGACTTGGGGATCAGCCACTGGTGCTGCGCGATGCGGGTCGCTTCGTGGTTCAGCGCCGGCCAGACGTTGTTGCCCGTCTCCATGCTGGGGACGTCCACGAAGTGGATGCGGGACTGCGGGATCCCGCTCTCGCCGTAGAACGCCGCGATGGCCCGGGACTTGTCGCGGACCGGGTCGTGTCCGGGGAGGCCGGCGGCCGGTCCGCGGGCGATGAGGACGTGTCGGTTCGGGTCGCTCAGCAGCGAGGTGAGGATGCCGAACTGGTCGCCGGAGGCGTAACCGGGCTGCATGATCAGCGAGTTGTCGGGCGAGTGCTTCGGCGTCCCGAACATCCGGGGGACGACCTCGGGGCCCCGCTCCGGGTCGCCGGCCCGGTTCTCCTGCTGGTTCGCCGTGTTCCGGCTCGCCGGACGGTTCCCGCTCCCGGCCTCCGACCGGTCCTGGCCCCGGTCGCCCGGCGCGTTCTCCGCCGGGGTCTCCCGGGACTCCGCGTTCTGGACCGCCGCGCTGTCCTGACCGTGACGCAGGGGGTCGGACACCGGGTCCACCCACACATGGCTCCGGTCGGTGGCCGAGGCCCCCTGCCAGGCGCGTGCCCACTCCTGGTCGTGCGGGAGACCCACCGACGTCAGGTCATCGGGGCGCGGGGTACCGGCCGTCTCGTCGAGGTCGCCGACCAGCGCGCCGATCAGCCGCAGATGACGGTCCCGCAGGCCCGCCTGGCTCAGGTTCTCGGGGGCCGCCGCCCGGTAGTCGCCCTGGAGGCTGCCCTCGACGGCGGGGCGGTGCGGGGTGCTCGCGTCGCGGTACTCGTCGCGCAGACCGATCTGGTGGGCCAATTCGTGCGCGTAGTCGACGGGTTCGGCGTCCGGCCACCACGACCGCTGGTCCATGCCCCGGTCCCGGCCGACCAGGTCGACGGTCAGATGGGGGGTGTCGCCGGGCCGTGCCCGCACCACGGTGATGTGCAGACGGTCGCCGTTCGGCAGGTGGTAGCCGGGCTCGTTGAGGAACTGGCGGACACCGTCGGCCATCCGGTCCCAGACGGCCCCGATGTCATGGCCCCCGCCATTACCGCGGAACGCGACCCTGACCGTGAGATCGGTGACCGGGCCGCCCTGATAGGTGAACCGGCGCGCCTCGAAAGAGGACCGGACGACGAAGCGCGGGGTGCGGTCGAGCCGCATGCGGGGCGCGGGCGCCCGCTCGCCATGACCGGGAACCGGTGGCGGGGCGGGGGTGGGCCCCGGGTCGGGCGTGGGTGGCGCGGCAGCCCGCGCGGTTGTGGTGTCCGGGTCCGTGACCCGGGAGGTCCGGCCGTCCCCTCCGTCGGCGTCCTGAGCCGTGGTGGCGGTCTCGGTCGTCGTGGGCGTCGCGGGGCCGGCGGCCGCCACCCTCTCCGGGACCTCCGTGCTCGGGGCCTGGTGCGTGGCCGGGGCGGTGGCGGCCGCCGCGGTCTCCGGTCGGGCGGCCGTGGGTGTGGCCGTGCTGTTGCCGGTCGACGGTGTGGTCGTCTCGGTGCGCACCGACGGCCGCGGTTCGGTGGACCGGGCGGGCCCCTCGGACGTCGTGGACGAACGGGTCGACTCCGCAGGGGAGGTGGCCGGACCCGAACCGGTCGAGGTCGTCGCGGGGCGTGGCGCGGACGTGGCGTTGCCGCCCGCGCCCGTCCCGGAGGCGACGCCGGTACCCGTACCGGCCCGGACGGTCGAGGCCGGGCCGGGTGATGCCGTACGGGCTGCCGCGGGGCCGCTCGCGCCGGACGAGGAGGAGACGGACGAGGTGGCGCCGGGTGTCGTCGTCAGGGTGGTCGCGAAGCCGGGCAGGCCGCCGTCGTGGGTGGCGGCGGCCGGGGTGTGCGGACCGTCGGTCGTGGAGTGGACGACGGGGGAGCTGTCGGTGCGCCCCGCGTGCGCGTCGGCTCCGCCGGTTTCCTCGCCGGTCCTGGTCGCGGGACCGTTCCCGTTCACGCTGTCGGAGTTCGTGGCCGCGCCGGTCGAGGGAGCGGACTTGCCCGGGGGCGGTGGCGGGTCCGAAAAGGCCGCCTTCTCCGCCGTCTCCAGGCCGGGCAGATCGAAGGTGAGCGGGCCGGGGACGTTCACATGGATCGGGTCGACCTCGGTGGTGCCTCCCTTGCCCCCGAAGCGCCGCTTCCCTCCACCGCCCAGCGCTCCGAGTGCGCCCGCGGAGATCGACGTACCGAACTCGTCCTGGCCGCTCTTGTAGATCCCGTACATGATCCCGGCGGTGCTCAGGCCGGTCGCCGCGCCCAGGACGCCCTTGCCGAGCAGGGAGTGCGCGAACTTCGGGGCCAGCACGCTGCCCGCGCCGAAGAACAGGCCGCCCATGGCCCCGCCGATGGCACCGGAGACGACGGCGGAGACCGTGTTGTCGGTGCTCCACTCGGTGCGGTCGCCCTTGAGGAACTGGATGGTCTGGACGGCGACGTCGAGGCCGACGTTCATGGCCACACCGGTCGCCACGGAGATGAGCAGCCGCCGCAGGATCATCTTCACCGCGACCCTCGCCGCGGTGACGGCCAGCGGGATCACCTCGGGCGCGAAGAAGGCCCACTGGGCGATCTGCGCGGCCAGCAGGATGAGCTGACCGAGAATCATGTACTTGGAGTACTCGACCTGGACGGCGGTGTGCTTGCCGAGCTTGCCCAGTTGGTCCGCCGACTGCGCCATCTCCGGCAGCGTGGACTCCAGTTGGGTGACGAAGCCGCGGAACTCGTCCGCGACCTGACCGCCCACGCTCTCCAGGACACCGTTGCCGGACGCGCCGATCTGCTCGCTGATCCCCTTGAGTTCCTGCGCGGCCTCGTTCCAGGCCTGGCCGAGGGCGTGCAGGTTGTCCTCGTTGCCCTTGGGCCAGGCCTGGCCGACCGCCAGCCGGGCGACCCAGGCGAGCTCGGGGGGCATGTCGACGCTCATGTGCTGCCGTGTTCCTCTGTCGGGCGTGCTCTAGCGGCGGGTGCGGTGCGGCGACGAGTCGCTCACCGACACGGAGTCGGAGGGCGTGATCGCGCGCAGCGCCTCGACGTTCTGCTCCTCGGTGCGCTCGAAGCCCTTGGCCATGGTGCGGATGCCCTCGACGGTGCTGTCCAGGACGTCACCGACCCCGGTGATGCCGTGCCCGAGCTGGCGCTTGGGCTCGGCGTACTGCTCCAGGAACTGCCGGCCGCTCTCGTCGTCGCCCCAGCACTCGCCGAGAGCGGACAGCCGGCCGTCCAGTTTGGTCGCGATGGACCGGATCCGTCCGGCCAGCTCCTGGACCTGTGGAGCGGCCTGTTCCAGTCGCTCGGTGTCGACGGAGAACGTGCCGTCACTCATGGGTCTCCCCCTGGAAGCCGTGGTCGACGTAGTCGCGTACGGAGTCCGGCATCGCCGGGTCCTCGGGCAGCAGGGCGGCGGGGTCGACGTGGCCCTGGAGCAGGTCGGCCACCGTCACCCCGGGTGGCAGCTCGCCGGCGAGCACGCCGGCGACGCCGTCCAGCGCCTCGGAGCGTGCCTGCTGGATGGTGGCGAGCAGGACGTCCGCCAGCTCCTTGGGTGCCATGCGGCGGTAGGCACCGGTCGGGAACTCGATGGCGGTGACCTCCCCCTGCGCGCCGACGGTCACCTTCACCGTCTGGCGCGGGGCGGTCGCCGTCGAGGTCGTCGCGTTGATCCGGCGCCTGGTCTCGGCGGCCTCCTCGCGCTGCCGGCGGTACTGCTCCAGCAGGTCCTCGATCTGCTGGTCGTACGGGCTGGACACGTGAACTCTTCTCCCTGTGAGCGGTGTCGACGGCTGCGGATCCTGGTTTTTGCGCGGACTCAGTACGTCGCCGCGGGACCGTCGGGGACGGTGCCCCAGGTGCTCTCCTCCTGGACGAGCAGGTCCGCGATGCCCCGGCCGGTCTCCTCGGTCTCCTCCTCGGGCTCCTCGGACTCGCCGTCGGGTGCCTCCGGTTCGGGCCCGCCGTCGCCGCACCCCGACGCACCCCGGACGACCTGTGCCGCGGACTGCGCCCCCGGGGCCTGCCGTTCCGGCTGCCAGGTACTCAACGGCTCGCTCGAAGCGCCCTGTTGCTCCTCCTCGGGGGTCTCCCGCGACTCCCGCTCTCCGCGGACCGCCCAGAGCAGCGGGACAAAGGCGCCCGCTCCCGCCCCGGCCTCCCAGGCGGAGAAGTCCTCCTCGCCGTCGTCGGCCACCGGACGCGGGACGAGGGCGCTCCCGTCGTCACCGGGCAGGGGCAGACCGTCGGAGCCGACCGCGACCGGTGCCGGAGCCGTCGCGGGTGCCACGGAACGGGCCCCCGGCGCGACGGCCGGTTCCGCCGCCGTGGACTCCCCCGCGCGCTCGCCCTCCTCGCCGCCGGATGCGGTGCCGCCGTCTTCCCCGGCGCCCGTGCGAGACCCGCGAACCGTCGTGCCCGACGTGCCGACCGTGCCGAATCCGGGCAGGTACGGCACTCCGGGGAGGGTGCCCTCCGCCGAGCCGACCTCGTCCGCCTCGGAGTCCTCGTCGGCCGCCCAGGGTTCGGTGGTCTCGTCCAACAGCCCCGAGGCGTCGGTGCGTTCGCTCGTGGCGTCCCGCCCACCGCCCGCAGCGCCCGCGCCGCCCATCCCGGGCAGGTACGGCATGCCGCCGGCGGCCAGGCCCTCGCCGCCCGCCGCCGCGCCCAGCTCCGAGCCGACGTCGTCGCCGCCGGTCAGCGCCTCGCCCTCCCAGGGCTCCGCGCTCGCGTCGAGCAGCCCCGAGGCGTCCGTCGGTTCCGAGGACAGACCGCCGCCCGAGCCCGTACCGCCCATGCCCGGCATGTAGGGCATCCCCGAGGATGTCGCGAGCTGCGACGGCATGCCCGACTCGGCGGCCGCCCCGTCGGCGAGGCCGCTGTCCAGACCACCGGTGAGCCCGTCGGAGAGTCCGTCGGCGAGCCCCGTGTCCCCGAACGCCTCGGGGTCGGCCGTCGACAGACCGTCGAAGGCCCCCTTGCCGGCGCCCAGCCGTCCGGTCCCCAGCCCGCCGAGGCCGCCGAGACCACCGAGGCCCGGGAAGGAGAGCGGGTTGAGCGCGTTGTCGAGGGCCGAGGGGTCGAGGCCGTCGAGACCGAGGTCGTCGAGTCCGGTGGGGTCGAGGCCCGTTCCGTCCAGCCCTGTTCCGCCCAGGCCGGTGCCGTCCAGCGAGGACGCGTCGCCGGGGAACCCCGCCACGTCGCCGGACGGGTCCAGACCGCCCGACCCGTCCAGCCCACCGATGCCGCCGCCCGTGTCGAGCCCCTTGTCCAGGCCGGTGTCCGGCATGCCCGACAGGTCCGAGAGACTGCCCGTGTCGCCGATCCCGCCGTCGGGTCCGCCGAGGTCGGGGCCCTCGTCCGGTGGGCCGTCGCCGGTGCCCGGACCGTTGGGGTTGTTGGCCGGGGAGGTGACCGGTACGGGGTTGACGATGTTGTCCGTCGTCACCTGGTAGGTGTGCGCCAGACTCTTGAGGACGCTCCGCATGTCCTCGTTCATCATCTGGACGAGTTCGGGCTTCTGACTGACCGGGATCAGGCCGTTGGACATCGGCGTGACGCCCATCGCGATCGCCTGGTCGGCGTACCAGCTGTCGATCTCGCCGAGCTTGTTCTGCGCGCTCTGGAGGGTGATCGCGTTGTTGGCCAACTGGTGGGGGACCGACCGGTCACCGGTCGAACCCCCGGCCAGGACATCGGCGTTGGCCTTCACCTGCCGGGAGAAGTTGGTCATCATGTCGAGGAACGCGTCGGCGGCGGCGCCGTTCCACGGCCCGTTGTCGCCGGCGAGCGCCTTGGCCTGGTCGACCAGGCTCTTGGTGACGCCCTCCAGGGTCCGCTGCACGTGGAAGAAGGCGTTGGCGGCGTCCAGGAGCGACTGGGGGTCCGCGACGGCACGGGCATGGGACTCGTTGGCGTCGGTCTCGACCCCGGCGGACATACCGGTGATGGCGGCCTTGATCTGCTTCCAGTCCCAGTTGTCGTAGTCGTTGATGCTGCCGCTGGACGAGCCGTCGGGGCTGCCGAAGATCGTGCCGTCGTCGCCCTGGTGGAAGCCGCCGCTGTTGTAGTCCGCCACTTTCGCTCTCCTGTACGCACCTGTGCCGTGTCTGTCGTCCCGCCCGCGCCGGCCCCCGTGAGGGCGACGCGAACGGGCCCTCGAAAGCCGGTCACGGCTCAGGCGGGGGCCGGTGTGTTCGTCGAGGGATTGCCGGTGCCGGTCATCCCGGTGCCGCCGTTCGACGTCATCATCGTGTTGAAGTCGTTGGCGGTGTTGCCGAGGGCGTCCGCGAGGTCGGTGGCCGTCATGTTGTTGGCCTCCTCCGTCGTGCCGTAGTCGTGGCTGAGCTGCTTGACCCCGTCCCGCAGGTCGGTGAGCCCTGTCACCAGCGCGGACAGGGCGTCGCCGTAACTCTTCTTGAGCCCCGCGTCCGCGTTGGGGCCGTTGACCTTCGTCCGCATCACGTTGGCGTGGTAGAAGGCGCCCGGAGCGATGGATACGTCCGCGAGAGCGGTGGCGACGTCACGCACCGGCTGGATCAACAGGTCGATGTTGGTGGCGAACAGGTCCATCGACGGGGTGCTGACCGAGGTCCCGTTCGAGCCGTTGCCGCCCGGCACCGGCGGCGGCACGAAGGGGTGCAGATCACTGAGGATGCCCGGCGCGTGCAGGACGTCCGTGCCACCGTGGTAGTGGTGGTCGCCGCTGCCCTGTGTGGAGCTGCTGTTGTTGTCACCGTGGTCGTTGGGGTTGTCGTTCGGGTCGCTGTGGCCCCGGTCGGCGCTGTCGTCGGTGATCGCCATGTCACTGGTCCCAGAGGCTCACACCGTGCCGCTCACCCGCGTGGTAGGCCTCGTTGATGTGGCCCAGCGAGTTCGTGGCGTTCTGAGCCTGGGTCACCATGTCGGCGGCCGCCGTGTCCCACTTCAGCTTGACCACGTCGTACGTGCTGCGCGCGTCGCTGGTCCACTCGCTGAGGTGGATCTTCGTGCTGTCGTCCAGGTCGGTCAGCGTCTCCTGGATCTTCTTGCTGATCGCGGCCATCTCACCGACGACGTACTCGATCTGGTCCATCTGAACCGTGTAGGTGGGCATCGTGGGGCTCCTTGAAGTGAACGGCCTGGTGGGGACGGCGAATTGTCTAGAAGCCCGGCAGGGGCTGCGTCATGGACTTGTGGAGCGTGCTCGCCGTGTCCGTGGTGGTCTGATGCGTGACGGTGTAGCCGCCCGTGTTGGCCTCGAGCTTCTCCAGCATCAGGTTGAGCTGACTGCGCACCGTGGCGAAGTCCTGGAGCCAGGTGTCCATCGCGCCCTGGTAGGTGCTGGCCGCGTCGCCGGTCCAGCTCCCCCGCAGGGCGTCGATCTGGCTCTGCATCTGCGTGTAGCTGCTGTTGGCCTCGTCCACCGCTGCCTGGAAGCTGCCCTGGGCGGACTTCATGCCCGCGATGCTCACCGATGCTTCTGTGTTGCCGGCCATGGCCGTTCCTCTCGTCCGTGGAGTCGTCGGTCGTCACGATCGTCGTCGGGGCCGGTGGCGGTCGTTGACCGGATTCCGGGCACGCTGCCCGACCGACCGCCGATCTCTGCCCGTTCGTCCCGTCAGGGGCCCACCAGCGTCGTCGCGGGCAGCGGGAGCTCCTCGGGCAGGTCGTCGAGGACCAGCCGGCGGGCGCGGGCGCGCGCGGCGACACGGTCCGCCAGCCGGTGCGCGCCGTGGGCGCCGTGCGCCGGGTCCTGCCCCGCCAGTGCCGCGGCCACCTCGTCGTTCATCTCGAACCCCAGCACGGCCAGCCGCCGCCGGGTGAGGTCGGCGAGTCCGGCACCGGTCCAGGAGGGCAGCCGCAGGTACTCGGCGAACGACGCCGCGAGGTCCGTACGGTCGCGGAGCAGGTCCATCAGGTACGGCGCGCCGCCGGAGAGCACCAGCACGGCGCCGTACGCGTCGCGGGACGCGGCCTGGGCGGCCAACGCGTCGACGACGGCGTCCCGTTCGGCGGCCGGGCGGCGCTCGAAGGCGGCGTCGGCCTCGGCGACCAGCAGGCCGCCGGCGGCCTCCCGGAACGTGTGGGCCAGATACGCGCGCGGCTGCTCGGGCCACCGGGCCGGGACGGCGGACAGCGGCACATGGCCGAACGCGCCGGACGCCATCACGCCGTGTTCGGCGAGCGCCCGCGCGTAGGCGGCGGCCACGGCACGGCGTCCGCTGCCGGGGGCGCCCTCCAGGACGATGTCGGCCAGTCCGGCGGTGCCCTGGCCCAGCCCCACGAGGGTCTCGACTCGGGCGGCCAGCGCCTCTGTCACCGGGTCGAGTCCCGTGAGGGCGGCCAGATGGCGGTCGGCCGGCCCGGGGGCGGGCTGTGCCCGCGTACGGGGTGAGGCCGGGGGAGCCGCCGGTGTGTCGGCGGGGGTGCTCGGCGCGTTGGCGGGAGAGGGAGCAGCGGCCACCGGCTGCGGGCCGGCGGCCGGAGCCGGGGTCGGCGTGGGCGCCAACTCTTCTTCCAACGGCTGCTCTTGGCCCTGGGCCCGTGTCTCCGGGCGTGCCCGCCCCGCGGGCGTGGGCGCCTGCGGGACCGGGGTGACGTCGGCGGCGGTCAGCAGGCTCAGGTCGCTGTCGTGCTCCGGCGGTCGCGCGGCCAGCCGGGAGGCCTGCGTACTGATCATCGACTCGAAGACCTGCCGGGCGACGCGGCCGTTGCCGAACGTCGGGCCCTTGGGGACGTCCTCGAAGTAGCGCGACAACGCCTCCAGGGCGTCGTCGGCCAACTCGTAGTAGTGCTTGGCGCACAACCCCCGGACGATGGTGACCAGTTCCTCCGGCGCGTAGTTCGGGAACTCGACCGTGCGGGCGAACCGCGAGGCCATCCCCGGGTTGGAGGCGAGGAAGCGGTCCATGTGCTCGGAGTAGCCGGCGGCGATCACCACGATCTCGTCGCGGTGGTCCTCCATCAGTTTCATCAGGGACTCGACGGCCTCCTGGCCGAAGTCGGGACCCGTACCGCGCGACTGGTTGGTGAGGGTGTACGCCTCGTCGATGAACAGCACCCCGCCCAGGGCCCGGTTGAAGACCTCGGTCGTCTTGATGGCGGTGCCGCCGATGATCTGGGCGACCAGGTCGGCCCGGGCCACCTCGACGATGTGGCCCTGGCTGAGGATGCCCAGCTCCGCGAGGACCGCCCCGTACAGCCGGGCCACCGTCGTCTTGCCGGTGCCGGGCGGCCCCGCGAAGACCAGGTGGCGGCTCATCGGAGGCATGGGCAGACCCATCTCGGTCCGCCGCTTGGTCATCTTGTTGAGGTTGATCAGCCCGGTGACCTCGTGCTTCACGCTCTCCAGACCGACCAGCGCCTCCAGTTCGGCCAGCGGCCCGGTGCCGGAACGAGGGGCCTCGGGGTCCTGCTGGAAGGACGCCGGGGCGGGGTCCGGCGTCGCGTCCACCGCGCGGTCCCGGGCGTTGTCCGAGACGGCGCAGTTGCTCAGGTCGGTACGGGCGTCGGCGTGGGCGTTGACGCCGTGCCCGTTCGCGCCGGTCATCCGGCAGCCGACGGCGATGAGGGAGCCGCCCGCCAGCACCCGCACGGCGTCTGTCGCGGAGCCTGTGAACTCGCTGTCGTGCGCGGTCAGTTCCGCACCCTCGCCGACGACGGCACCGCAGTCGCGCAGTGCGCAGGCCGCCAGGTACGCGCTCGACTCCCCGGCGAGCGCCAGTCCTTGGCCGCTGCTCAGGGTGATCGTGGCGTCCCGCAGGGTCAGCCGCGCGCCGCCCTGGGCACGGACACCGGCGCCCGACGTCCCGACGACGCTGAGCCGTTCCAGTTCCACGGTGCCCGAGTCGGCTGCCTGCACGGCGGCCGTCGCCGCGTCCCGGACCACAAGTCCGGTCGCCGTGACCGTGGTTGCCGCCCCGGTGACGTGCAGGCCGACCGGGGCGCCGGTGATCTCGCAGTCCTCAAGGCGGGGCCGTGCGCCCCCGGCGGCCTGGAGACCGGTGCGCGCCGCGCCCGTCATCGTGCAGCTCCGCAGATGGGGCGCGGCCCCTTCGGCGACGTGCACGGACTGTCCGCCCGAGCCCGAGAAGGCGCACTCCGTGAGCGTGGTCTCGCCCCGGCTCGTGAGATAGGCGTCCAGCACCGCGCTGCCGGTGACGGTCACCCGGAGCAGGGTGGCCCGCGCCTCCTGCTCGACGGCCACCGCGGGCTTGCCGCTCCCCGTGATCCGGGTGGACTCCACGGTCGCGGACGCGGTGCCGTTGACACAGACGCCGTTGCCGCGTGCACGGTCCAGACGGCAGTCCCGTACGTCCAGACGGCCCTGCTCGGCGACCACGACGGCCGACGAGCCGGCCTCGGTGATCTCCGTGTCCTCCAGTACGTTCCCGCCGCGCGAGGTGACGACGACGCCCGCGCCGTTCGGATTGGTGACCCGGCAGCCGCGGGCGGCCAGGACGCCCTCGTTCCACGCCAGCACCGCCGTCCAGGCGGTTCCCTCGATCACACAGCCGTCCAGCGCCGCCTGCCCGCGCCGCAGGTCCAGGACCGGCGCTTCCGGGTCCGCGCCGGACAGCACCAGACCGGAGAGCCGCACCGCCTCCGCGTCCACGACGACGGTGCTCCCCGACGGCGCGTGCACCCGGACGGACCCGGCGCCTCCCTCGGCGGCCAGGGTCACCGCACGTGTGATGTCCAGTGCCTCCTCGTAGCGGCCCGGGGCCACCGTGACCAGCGCCCCCTCCGCGGCCTCGGCCAGCGCGCGGGCGATCGTACGGTGGGCGCCCGGCCGGTCCGGGGACACCAACAGGACCTGCCTGCTCACGGCTTGTCTCCTTCTGTACGACCTGCACGCCCGGTGTCGGGGGTGAGGATCAGTCCGGGCGGGTCGGCGCTCTCCGCCTTGGCATCGGTGCCGGCCTTCTCCAGGGCGTCGAGGATGTTCCCCAGGCCCTTGAGGGCGATCTCGTCGAGCTTCACCCGCTGGAGGTCGACCCGGCCGTCCTCGGCGATCTCCGACGGCGACACCTCCCGCATCAGCACGGCGTCGCCCACCGTCCGCAGCACCTTGAAGGACGTTCCGGGCAGGAACACCACCCGGTCCGGCGCCGCCGGGTCCAGCGAGCCGGTCCTGCGGGCGGTCATCGACCAGATCAGGACGTCGGTGGCCCCGCTCCCTCGCGGACCCGCGTGCAACGACGTCCGGGCGTGACAGAACGCCCACTCGGTGACCAGCCTGTCGGCCCGGTACCAGGCCCGTTCGGCGTCCTGGAGACGGGTGCGCAGCAGGGCGGGTCCCCGGTAGGACGGCAGCCTGCGCAGACCGGCCGTCACACACCGGGCGAGCGGCACGTGCGGTCCCGCGGTCGCCGTGCGCACGGCCGTGTCGGCCGCCCGGCTGTCGCCCGACAAGTACAGCCGCACGGCGACGAGTTCGGTCAGCGCGTCCGCCGCCTCCGTCCGTGATCCGCCGCGCAGCCCCGGCGACTCGGACATCATCCGCGACACGGAACCGGCCGTCGCGTTGTACTGCTCGCTGAACGTCCGCCGCACCCAGTCCCGTTCCTGCGCGACACCCCGCTCGGGTGGCAGCGCACACGCGGCGGTCCTGGGCACGGGCTGCACGCGCACGCCCGCCGCCGCACCGGTCGGGGTATTTAGCTCCGGGCGGGCGGGCGCCGCGACAAAGGCCCCGGCGCCGTCCGCGGGTTCCGGATCCGGATCCGGATCCGGATCCGTCCGAGTCTCCGGCTCCGGTGCCGGAGCGCCCGACTCCAGCCGGAAGCGGGGGGCGGCGGGCCGGACGGGGCGCGGGGCGGCCCCGGGCTCCGCCCGGGACTCGTGGCTCGGGCCGACGCCGTCCGCGCGGACAGGTGTCAGAGCCGGGTCGCCCTCGGGGCCGCGCACCGGCACTGGCGCTGTGCCGACGTCCGGGACCGCTTCCGGTGCCGTCGCCTCCGGGCGATCCGGCGTGGGCACGGTGACCCGATCCGGATCGTGGCCTTCGGCAGTGGGGCCCGGTGTCACAGGAGTCGGCTCGGGTCCGGTGCCGGGCGCGCCGGGGTCCCGCTCCCGAGCCGCGTGCCCCGACGCCGCTCCCGGCTCGACCACGGGCGCCGTCTCGGGACCTGCGAGGGCGCGCCCTGTCGAAGTGACCGTCCGGGCGGGGGAGTCGGGCCACGGCGTGGTGCGCGGGACCTGAGGGCCGGGGGCACCGCGAGAGGTTTCCGAGCCCACGGACTCCGTCCGGATACGGGGCACGGCCCCCCGGGACGCGGCTCTCGCCGCCACGACCGGAGTGGTCTCGGGCATGCCGGATCCCCCCGCACGGACCGCGCCGTCCAGCGCCGGTGCGGGGTTCGAACGGTCCGTACGCTCCTCGGATCGACGGTCGGCCGACCCGGTGACCGCGACGACCACACCGTCCGGAGCCTGCTCGCCGAGCAGCCGTGGCTCGTCAACGCCCGCTTGAGCAGGGGCAGTCGACGACATCTCGGACCCGGACTCCGCTGTCGCGGGCGTCGGGTCCATCCCGTCGGGCGAGCCGGTCGCGGTCGCCGACGTGCGCGCGTCGGAGTTTGATGCCGCGCCCCGCAGAGCCGCGCCGTCCGGCACCGGTGCGGCACCCGAACGATCTGTACGGGCCCCGGATCGGCCGTCGGCTGACGCCGTGACCGTGGTGGCGGCGCCATCCGGAGCCCGCTCGCCGGGTTCCGGTGCCGCGCTCGGCGGCGCCTCTCCGTCCGGTACCGGCGCGGGTAGCGAAGGGCCGGGACCCGCCTCGGACGGGCGGTCGGCCGACACGGTGACCGTGGTGGCCGCGCCGTCCGATGTCTCCTCGCCGGACAGGAGCGTCTCGCCAACGCCCGCCTGGGCAGCGGCGGTCGACGGTGTCTGCGGGCCGGATCCCGCTGCCGTGCGCGTCGAAACGACCCCGTCGCGGGAGGTGGTCGCGGTCGGCGCCGGACGCGTGCCGGATTCCGGTGCCGCGCCCCGCGGTGCCTCCGCGCCCGGGAGAGCCGTCGGACCCGACGGCGTCCCGGAACCGGGCTCCGCCCTCGCGCCGGCCCGCGGGGCCTCCCCTTCGGAAGCCGTCACCTCGCCCGGACCCCCGGCCGATACCCGGTGATCGGGCCCGGCGGTGCCGTGTGCCGGTGTGTACGTGGTGTGGTCCGGCAGGCTGCTGCCCTGGTCGGGTGGGCCCGAGGGCAGGTCCGCGTACAGGACCACCTCGTGGTCCAGGGCGTTCGCCAGGCCCTGGCCGGGAGGCAGGGAGGCAGGAGTGTCGAGCGTGCCGTGGAGGACGAACCGCACCGCGGAGCGGGCGTTGGGCAGGACGGTGTCCCAGTAGCCGGCCACGTCGTCGACGGGCAGCGGCCCACCGCCGGGGCTGCCGAGGACGACGAGGAGATGCCGGGTGTCCGTGGGGAGGGTCTCGACCGCCCGACGGTCGGCCGCGGACAGCGGCTCTCCGACGGGCCGCAACCAGACGCCGGACGGGACCGGTCGGACGGTCGTGCGGTCGCCCGCCCGACGCGGCCGGGTCGGCACGGAGAACTCCCAGTGCGGCTTCGGAAACCGCTGGGAGTCGGGTTCGACGGCGCGCCCCGGCCGGAACCGCAGCCAGGCGGCACCTTCGTCGCCGGGTACGAACAGGCCGCCCGCGACGGTCGGGACGAGGGCGCCGTCGGGGGCGAGGACCTCGCGGCCGAGCCGGTCGGCGATGCGCCCGGCGGCCGTCCGCACGTCGTCGCCCCTGCCGCGGCCGAAGACCAGCCGCAGGCTGCCGTACCGGGAGGAGGACAGCACCTTGGCCACCGCCGCCCACTCGTCGGCGAGCATCTCGGCCGGCAGGTCCACGACGGCGAGGGTGTGCTGCGGGTCGTGCGCGAGGCCGCGCGCGAAAACGGCCGCCCGCTCGTCGAACCGGTCCTTGGGATGGACCAGGAGCGCGTCGCCGACCGGTGTCGCGCGCAGGCGGAGCTTGCCCATCCGGCTCAGCCCTTTCCGGCGGCGGAGCGGCTGAGCACCGGGCCGTCGGGCAGGAGGGCGAGGGCGCTCGCGGGCAGGGTGAGCCGGTGCTTGGTGTCGGCGAGCCCGAGGGCCCGCGCGGCCGCGTCGTCGGCGATCCGGTACTTCACGCCCTGCTCGGTGACGAGGTACTGGCCCCCACCGTCGGCGGGGACGGCGAGGACACCGGCACCGGCGGGAAGGGCGACCCGCCGCCCGGCCACGGCGGCCACGGTCAACCGGTACTTCCCGTCGTGGAGTTGCTCCAGGCAGACCGTTCCGCCGTCGAGCGGGTGGACGCCGACGACGTCCGGGATCCGGTCGGTGGGGCCGCGGTCCGCCGAGACCTCGGCCACCGCGATGTCCGCCTGGGTGACCCGCCGGGGCTCGGGCGCGCCGGAGCGGGCGGCGAGCAGGGCGTACGCGGTCGCGTTGACCGGGACGAGCCCGTCGGAGCGCAGCAGGTAACGGTGTTCGGTCCCGCCCGAGCTGGTGCGGAAGAGCTGCCCGACCGGGGCGGCCTGTCCGGCGACCTTCCCGCCCGGCTTTCCGGCGTCCGGCGGCACGGGTGCGTCGAGCGCAGCGCCGGTCGGGACCGCGGCGAGCCAGTCGGCGGCGGCCCTGAGCGGCGTCCGGTCGTCCAGTCCTAGGGCGATGAGGGCGGAGTCGTCGGGCACCGGGTGCTTGACCCCGCGGACGAGCAGATAGCGGGCGTTCTTGGGGCCCTTGAGCAGCACCTGACGGTCGGACGGCAACGGGCGCAGCGCGGCGGCGGACGGGCCGAAGGCGAGGGTCTGCCCGACGACGCGCGACCCGATACCCGGCAGGCAGCGCGCCCACGGGCCGGCCGTCAGCGCGGACGCGTCCGGCACCGTGTCCGGAGCGCCGGGGATACCGACCGGCCCGCCGTGCGGAACCCCGGCGAGGGACTTCGCGGAGAGCGTCTCGGGTGCCGACCGCTTGCCCGCGATGAGCAGCGCGGAGGCGTAGTTGCGGGTCGGGCGCAGGACGCCGCCCGCGTAGACGTAGCGGTTGCCGGTGTCCTCCTCCAGGACGACGGCCCCGTCCTTGCGCCAGTCGTCCTTCGCGACGGGCGAGATCAGCCCGTACACGCCGAACCCGGCGCACAGCAGCACCACCACGCCCACGCCGAACACGGAACCGAGGGCCGACCGACGGGTCGGGCTGTCGCCGCGACCCGGGTCACCGCTGACGAGGGCCGAGGCCAGCCGGCCCATGGCGAACTGGTACGCCTGTACGTGATCGCGTCGAGTCTGCACGTCCGCCCGCCCTAGCCCGCGAGCCCGCGGAAGTACGCGTACGCGTCGAGGACCTGGAGCAGCAGCGGCAGCAGGGCGATCGCCGTGACGATCTCCAGCAGGTCGCCGAGGTGCCCCCAGATGGGCAACAGCCGGGCGCGCGGCAGCCGCCAGGCGCCGACGAGCAGCAGGACGGCCGCGGCCAGCAGCACCACGAGGGCGACGACACGTCCCGCCGGGCCGCTCGCGGCGGTGCGCACGACGAGGACGAGGGCCAGCCCGTACGCGCCCGCGAGAACGGCCGGCACCCGCTGGAGGGTGCCGTTCGTGCCGCGCGCGCGGAGCAGCACGGCGAGGCTCAGGGCGAGGGGCAGCAGCCAGCCGGTCCAGCCGTGTTCGGCGGCCGTCAGCAGCCACAGGGCGACCGCCCAGACCAGGGCGGAGGCGACGCCGATCATGTCGAGGCAGGCGGTGGCGACGGAGACGCGGAGCGCCACCCGCGCGTCCGGCTCGGGTTCGATGTCGAGCTGGAGTTCCCGTGCGTCGTGCGGCAGTTGGGGGACCCGCAGCCGGGCCGTGCGCAGGGCCAGCCGGGGCGCGAGATGACCGAGCACGAACAGGGCCACGGCGACCACGGCGGCGGCCTGGTCGCCGCGCAGTCCTGCGCCCTCGGCCAGCCCCGCGCCGGCCGCCGCGGCGATCGCGGTCAGCAGGACGGTGCCGGGGACGACCAGCGGCAGGGCTCCCAGCGCGAACAGCGCACCGGCCAGCGCGATCACACACCCGGCGCCGAGGAGCACTCCGGTCAGGCCCGGCGTGTGGCCGCCGGAGTGGCTCACGCGCAGCGTCGCGCCGGCGAGTCCGGCGAAACCGAACGCGCCGAGTCCGGCGACCAGGACGCTGGTCCGGTCAGCGCCCATCCGGGCGGCCGTCGCGCAGGCGACGGCCAGCACCAGGCCCACCGCCGCGGCGACGGCGGACGTACGGGGACCGGTCCCCGCGCCGAGCAGCGCGGCGGCGAGCCCGACGAGGGCGAGGCAGGCCAGGCCGGCGGCGAGGCCCCGGGTGAGTTCGGGCCGCCACCTGCCGGGCCCCTCGCCCACGGTGTGCGCGACCCCGTCCGCGACGTCGTCGAAGTGCAGCGCGGGCAACGGGGCGTCGGCGGGCCGCAGATGGAGGACGTCGCCCTGGCGCAGCCCCGCGCTCTCCGGGGTGGCCTCGGCGCCGAGCGGTTCCTCGCCGAGTCGTTGCAGCACCCACGGGGTGCCGTCCGTGGCGGACCCGGTGGGCAACCGCCGGAGCAGGACCGGCAGCAGCGCGGACACCGGGGTGGTGACCGGGACGGACAGATCGGTCCGGCCGTCCGGTGTCTCGACGGTGACGCGGCAGACCTCGGTGGCCCGTCCCGTCAGCGGTACTGCGGTGGTCATCATGCTCCTGTGGGGACGGGGGACGCCGACACCAGTCCGGTCTGGACCAGCTTGACGGTGCGGCGGGTGACGAGCTGGGCACGCCCGGCCGGCAGGGTGCGGGGCTTGGCCTCGCCGATGAACTTGCCCTCCTCCTTGGGGTAGGAGAACAGCAGCGCCGGGTTGCCCAGCTCCCACATGCGGCGGACCAGCGGGTCCATGACGGAGCGCATCGCGCCCGAGGTGCTGCGGGCGACGACGAGGTGCAGCCCGATGTGGGCGCCCTGCGCGAGCAGCGGTACCAGGGGGGCCATCGGGGACACGGATCCGGGGCCGCCGCCGAACAGGTCGTAGTCGTCGACGAGGACGAACAGCAGCGGTCCGGTCCACCAGTCCCGCTTCTCCAGCTGTTCGGGCGTGACGTCGGCGCCCGGCTGCCGCTTCGCCACGGACACCGCGGCGCTCTCGGCGAGCTTGCCGAGGCCGTCGTTGTCGACGACGTAGCCGACGCGGTACGCCTCCGGGACGTCCTTGAGGAGTCCACGGCCCGGGTCGGCCAGCAGGATGCGGGCCTCCTCCGGGCGGTAGCGGGCGGTGATCGCCCGGATCGCGAGGCGCAGCGCGTTGGTCTTGCCGGTCTCGCCGTCTCCGTACACGAGGAGGTGCGGGGTGGTGCCGAAGTCGTGCCAGACGGGGGCGAGCCGCTGCTCGTCCCAGCCGAGACAGAACCGCAGGTCGCGGGTGTCCGCCGGCGTCGGCAGCCGCCGTGCGTCCAGGCTGGTCGGCAGCAGGCGGACCCCGGGGGCACTCCCACCGGTCCAGAACGTGTCGATCTCGGCGACCGCGGCCTTGGTGGCGGCCGTCAGGTCGTCCGTCCGCGAGGAACTGTCGAGCCGGGGCAGCGCGGAGAGGAAGTGATGTCCCGACGCGGTCAGGCCGCGCCCCGACTGGTGCGGCACACCGGCCGCCGCTCGGGAACCGACCTCGGACTCCATCGAATCACCGAGCCGCAGTTCGAGCTTGGTGCCGAGCATGTCCCGCAGCCGGGGCCGCACTTCGGACCAGCGAACCGCGGAGACCACCACGTGCAGGCCGAACGACAGCCCGCGAGCGGCGAGTTCCATCACCCGCTGCTCCAGGTCGTCGTAGTCCTGACGGAGCGTGGCCCAGCCGTCGACCAGCAGGAAGACGTCACCGTACGGGTCGTCCACCGCGCCCTCGGCGCGCAGCGCCCGGAACGCGGCCATCGACTCCAGCCCCCTGGCGGCGAACAACTGCTCACGCCGTTCCAGAAGTTGGGAGAGCTCCTCGACGGTCCGCAGGACCCGGTCGCGCTCCAGCCGGGTCGCCACCGAGCCGACGTGCGGCAGACCGGCGGTGGACACCAGACCGCCGCCCCCGAAGTCCAGGCAGTAGAACTGGACCTCGGCCGGCGTGTGGGTCAGCGCGAGCGACAGCATCAGGGTCCGCAACAGCGTCGACTTGCCGGTCTGCGGCGCACCCACCAGGCCGAGGTGCCCGTCGGCCCCGGACAGGTCCGCGACCAGCAGCTCGCGCAGCTGCTCGAAAGGCCGGTCCACCAGACCCAGCGGCACGCGCAGAGCACCTTGCGCACGAGGGTCGGACGCGCCCATGCCGCGCACCGGGTCGGGCACGATGCCCGGCAGCAGTGCGTCCAGTGCGGGCGACTCCGACAGGGGCGACAGCCACACCTGCCGGGCGGGCGGACCGTTGTCCTCCAGCCGGCCCACGAGGACGTCGAGAAGACTGTCCTCGGCGCTCTCGCCGCCGCTCTCGGCCGTGTCCCCCTCGCCGCCCTGGTCGCGCAGCGCCTCCTCGGCGAGCGACACGAGTGCCGCGGCCTCCTCCTCGGCACGGACCGACGCCAGGGCGCCGCGCGCCTGAAGACCGAAGGCGGTCACCTCCAGCGCGGCCCCCTCGCGACGGCCGGCCTCCTCCGGGTCCGGCGCCGCGGGAACGGGCCCGGAGACGTAAGCGGCCTTGAACCGGACGAGGTTGGTGGTGTCCACCTTCAGATAGCCGTTGCCGGGAGCCGACGGCAGCTCGTACGCGCTCGACGTGCCGATCACACTGCGCGACTCCATCGACGAGAAGGTGCGCAGCGCGAGCCGGTACGACAGATGACCCTCGACGCGATGGATCCGCGACTCGTCCAGACGCTGGGAGGCGAGCAGCAGATGCACGCCGAGACTGCGCCCCAACCGGCCGATCGACACGAACAGCTCGATGAACTCCGGCTTGTTCGCAAGCAGTTCGGAGAACTCGTCCACGATGATCAGCAGCGACGGCAGCGGAGCCAGCGTGCTCGCGCCGGCGCCGCGCGCCTTCTCGTACTCGTACAGCGAGGCGAAACCGGCCTCCCGCAGCAGCTCCTGACGGCGAATCATCTCGCCGTTGATGGAGTCGCGCATGCGGTCGACGAGGTGCAGCTCGTCGGCCAGGTTGGTGATGACGGCCGAGGTGTGCGGCAGCCGGTCCATGTTGAGGAAGGTGGCACCACCCTTGAAGTCCACCAGGACCAGGTTGAGGATCTCCGAGGAGTGGGTGGCCGCCAGGCCCATCACCAGGGTGCGCAGCAGCTCGCTCTTGCCGGAGCCGGTGGCGCCGATCAGGAGACCGTGCGGGCCCATCCCGCCCTGCGCGGACTCCTTCAGGTCGAGTTCGACGATCTCGCCGTCCTCGGTGACACCGATCGGCACCTTGAGGCGGGCGTCCTGGGCGAGCCGGGGGCGCCACTTGGCGGGTACGTCGAAGCCACGCACGTCACGGATGCCGAGCATGGCCGTCAGGTCGAAGTCGGACTCCAGCGGCCGGTCCACCAGGTCGACGCCACCGCCGGTGCGCATCGGCGCCAGGACACGGGCGAGGGTCTCCGCCTCCACGGGGCCGAGCCGGTCGGCCCGGCCGGAGACCGTCTCCGTGCCGCTCGGGAAGTCGACCCGGCCGTCGCGGACGGTGAGCCGCAGCACCTTGGGTCCGCCGGGCACCGCACCGGTCAGGTCGAGGAGCACCACTCCGCGCACTCCGGCGCCGAGGAGGCGCGAGGTCTCGGGGATCCGTACTCCGTGCGCGACGATCACCGTGAACGGCTCCGCCACGCTCGGGGCGGACGCGGGGTCGTGATCGGGCCGGTCGCGCAGTTCGGGACCGAGCAGGTCCAGCAGGGCGTCGTGGTCGCCGGCGGCGAGCCGGACCGGACCGGCGGCGTCCTCCTCGTGCGGATGCGCGTTGTGCGGAAGCCATTTGAGCCAGTCCCACGCGCCCAGCGCCTCGTCGTCCCCGAGCACCGCGACGCGCAGCTCGTCGGGGGAGTGGAGGACCGTGAGCTGCCCGAGCATCGCGCGCGCCAGGGCCAGCGCGTCATCGGTCTCGCCGGTGAACTCCACGCTGGTGAAGCGGCGCAGCGACACGGGCACGGGCAGCAGCGGAACGGTCTGGTGGGCCCGGGTGAACCGGCGCAGCGAGATCGCGCACAACGGCTCCAGGTCCTCCACCGGCTTGGTCTGCGGCGGCAGGAACTCCAGGGCGGCCCGCCGGGTGCCGAGCCCGATGCGTACCCGCGCGAAGTCCTCGTGGCCGGGCCTGCGTTCCCACAGACGGGGGCCCCGAGCGAGGGCCCACAGATCCCCGGCGTCCGGGTTGTCCCAGAGCAGCGCCTCGCGCTGGGCGTCGGCCGCCTGCCGGGCCTGGGTGCGCTTCTGCCCGAGGTAGCGCAGGTAGTCGCGCCGTTCCGCCCGCATGCGGCGACGGCGTTCCGCACCGGGTCGGCCGACCTGCATCAGCGTCATGCTGACCATGGCGACGCCCATCATCCCGGTCATCATGTACATCGACGTGCCGCCGCTGCCGACCGAGAACATCAGCACCATGGCACCGGCACCCAGGCCCATGGGCAGGTACATCATCACCGAGCCGAAGTCCGCGGTGGCCGGCTCCCCGAGGACGGGGGGCTCGGCGAGTTCGACCTGGCCCTCGGGCATCGGGGGACCCTCGGCACGCGGCGAGCGCTTGGCGACCACGGTGCTCAACGTGCTTCCTGCTTTCCTGCGGCTTTTCCGCGGCGCTCGCGCCACTGAGTCTTCGTCCCGAGCGTAGGCAGGACGCCTCCGGGCCCCCCGCCGCACGGACCGATGTCTGTCCCGGCGGACAGCGAAGCGTGGCCGGACGGGCAAACCCGCCAAGTGCACGCCAAGTGATTGCCAAGGCGGTCCGGCGACGATGTCCCCGCGTCCGCCGCCACGGTCGCCCGACGCCGTGCCGGTACCCCGGCCCCATCAGGGCGACGGTCCGAACCAGGAAGGACATCAGTGACGTTGGGGATGATCTCGATCGCAGTCCTCGCCAGTGACCCCATCACCGGCGAGGGGGCCGCCTGGTCCCTGTGCAGGTACCCGGGGCTGAAGGTGCTGCCCCAGGAGGACCACCGGGAGGCGGACGTGGTCCTCGTGCTCACCGCGGAGGTGACCGAGGAGACGATGGTGCTGATGGAGTCGGTCGCCGCCCGCGCGGCCAACCCCGCCATGAGCATGGTGCTCGTGACCGGACGCATCGGCGAGGCCCAGCTCATGCGCGCCGTCCAGTTCGGCCTGCGCGGTGTGATGTGGCGTCAGGACAGCACGTTCGACAACGTCGTCGAGGCCGTACGGGCGGTCGCCGAGGGCGCCGCACTGCTGCCGACCCCGGTGCAGGGCCAACTCATCGACCACATCAGGCGGCTGCAACGCGATGTGCTCGGACCACTGGGGCTGACGACCTCCGGGCTGGAGGCCCGCGAGGTCGACGTGCTCCGTCTGCTGGCCGACGGTCTCGACACGACCGAGGTGGCCCAGAAGCTCAACTACTCGGAACGGACCATAAAGAACATCGTCAGCGTCATGATGAACCGTCTCGGACTGCGCAACCGCACCCACGCGGTCGCCTTCGCGCTGCGCTCGGGAACCCTGTAGCCAGCAGGCCTCTCCCACCCTTCCGCCGGGCCGGACGGTCGCAGGGGAAGCGTTTCCCGTCCTGCCGGGCAGAGTTCGCGCCCGTCGCGGTGTCACCGCGTCACGGACTCCTAGGTTCGAGCGTCGGGAGACCACCAGACGCGGAGGCGGGCAGTCGCACATGGAACACAGGACCGGACCGGCGGAACCGACCGGCGAGGCGGCCGGGGACGCGGCTGTCTGGGAGCAACCGCTGCCCTGGCTGGAGGAGTCGAACCCCGACGCCGCGCCGGAGCCGACAGGCGAACCGGAGACCGGGAACACCCCCGCCCCTGATGCGGAGACCGCGCACACCCCGGTATCCGCGGAAGAGCCGGCGAACGCCCCTGTTCCTGAAGCGGAGTCCGGGAGCACCGGGTCCGGCGCACCCGAGTTCGCGCCCGCGTCAGCATCCGTCTCCGCCTCCGAGCCCGAGATCATCCCCGAGGCAGCTCCGACGGCGGAGCCGTCGCCCGACCCCGAACCGCAGTCCGCGAACAACAACGTGCCCGCGCCCGAGGCCGGTTCCGCCATCAGGGCCGAGGAACCACCCGTATCCGGTCCCGCACCCGCCGCTGTGACCGCACCCGAGTCGGGGGCCGCGCCCGCGACCGGTGCCCGCTCGGGCTCCGGCGACGGTGAACCCGGCAGGCTGTCGCGGCTGTTGGCGAGCAGCGCCACGCCCTCGGTCGCGGATTCCGGCGGTGCGGGCGCGGACGAGGCCCAGCCGGAGCGCAACGCGCGGCTCATCGGCGCGGTGGCCGCCGTCTCGGTACTGCTGGCACTGGGCCTCGGCACCGTCGCGGTCATGGCCGTCCCCGGCGGCGCCGAATCGGAGCCGAGTGCCGCACACGTCGAGGACGCCACCGTTCCCACGGTCGGCCCGGACGGCTCGGTCCTGCCGTCCCGGTCCGGGTCCCCGTCGCCCTCCGCGCGGGGGCACCGCAAGGACGACAAGCCGGGCTCGAAGGCGCACGTGGGCAAGGGCACCGGCAAGAAGGGGAGTTCACCGTCGGCCGACGAGGGCCCGGGCCCCGCGCACGCGCCCGCCGCGGGCGACGGCAAGGCCGTCGACGCCGCGTCCACCCACAAGGCGGGCGCCAAGGCCGCGGACACGCACCCGTCGGACTCCAAACCGGCGGCCGACACCGCGGTCAAGCCGGCCGGCGACACGATCGTGGGCTACGCGTCCTCCCGGTGCGTGGGCATCTCCGCGCACAAGGGATTGGACGGTTCGCCGCTGACGCTTCAGGGATGCGGCGGCGACGCGTGGCAGAAGTGGGTGTTCGCGTCGGACGGCAGCGTCCGCTCCATGGGACTGTGCATGGACATCGCCACGGCCTCCGCCTCGGACGGTGCCGGCATCCAACTGGCCCGCTGCAACGGCGGTTGGGCGCAGAAGTTCAACCTCAACAGCTCGCACGACCTGGTCAACACCGAGATCGGGAAGTGCGTCGACGCCAAGAACGCGGGCACCGCCGCCGGGACCCGGCTCCAACTGTGGGACTGCGGCGGCACGTCCAACCAGAAATGGCACCTGGGCTGAGCCGTTCGAGCACGTCGCCCGGTCACTCACGGGTGGCCTCGACCGATCTACCTGAGGCAGTGGCGGCCTGCCCGCCCGTGGTCCCGAGCCGCCGGTTCGCCCCGACCGGCCAGGGCGGTCCGGGCCGCCGCGGCCAGATGCGGGGAGCCCCACCGCAGGGCGACCTCCTCGGCGTGCGAGAACTGCCGCAGCGCCTCGGGCTCGTCGCCGAGCAACCGGTGGATCTCGCCCAGGGACTGGGCGAGGGGGCGGGTGACGAAGGAGATGCTGGCGGCGCCCGCCAGCTGGCCGCGGACCGGCAGCAGGAGGGGCATCAACTCCCGTGCCGCGGTGCGGTCTTCCAGCAGGCAGGCCAGCTCGGCCCGGAAGGACAGGGCGATGCTGTAGAGGTGGTCGGGTACGGGCGCGGCGGGGGAGAGACCGAGCGCGTGGGCCTCGTCGATCCGGCCCTGGCGTGCGACGACCACGCCCAGAGCGAGCCGGGTGACGCTTGTGGCACGGTCGTGAACGGACCGCAGGAGCGGCTCGGCGTCCTCGGGGCGTCCCTGGCTGAGCCGCACGGTCGTCAGCCCGAGGGCGTGGACGACGTCGCCGTGCGCGGATCGGTTGGCCCGCAGCCGGTTCCGTACCTCGGTGTAGCCGGCCTCGGCGTCGGCGAAGCGCCCTTCGACGTGCGCCAGCATGGCCTGGGTCGACAGATTGACGACCTCCGCCTCAACCAGCCGGTGCCTCCGGGCCACCGCACGGCCCTCACGGGTGTGCCGGCGGACTCCGGCGACGTCGTTGAGGGCACCCGCCGCCATGCCGCCGATGTGTTCCCGTACCCAGGTGTTGGCGGGAAGGTCGTGGGCGTAGCCGAGCATGCGCAGCTCGCCCGCCAGGAGCGCCCGGTGGTCGGGGTAGCCGTGCGGGGCGACGGCGGACGCGGCGGTCAGGGCGCAGGAGATCAGCAGCGGGTCGCCGACCGCACGAGCGACGGCCAGTCGATGTGCGGCGGCCCGCTCCCCGACGGCGCACGGCGCGGTGGTGGGGGTGCTGGTGCCCCGGCCCTCCCCGTACGCACCCGCCTCCTCGGCGCGGGACGGCCGGGCCGCGAGAGCGAGGACGACCGGATCGGCGGCCGCGCGGGCCGCCAGCCGGTCGGCGAAGTGATCGAGCGCCGCTGGGGCGACGAGCCCCTGAGGCCCGCTCAGGGCGAGGCCGGGGCCGATCGACGCGCCGAGCGCCACCGAGACCAGGGCGTCGTGGCTGACGCCCGAGGCCGCCTCGATGGCCCGCTGCCGGGTGTTCCGCGCGGAGACCACCGCCCCGGCGCGGATCTCCGCGCGCAGCAGCCGTCCGAGCAGCGCCACCAGCCGCGCCGCGCGCGTGTCGCCCGGGCTGTCGCCGTCGGCGGGTATCAGGGCGAAGGACTCGATGGCCTGCTCGAGCAGTTCGGCCGCGGTGTCGTGGGCGTAGCGGCGCTCCGCGAGATCGGCCGCGCCCAGCGAGTACTCGACGGCCAGCGCCGCCGTCGCCGCCGTCGCCGACCGCGCGAAGTGGTGGGCCAGCGCCGCCAGATCGTCCGGACGACGACGGCGTACGACGTCCGCGACCCGTGCGTGCAGGCGCGCGCGGCGCACACCCACCAGGTCGGTGTACACGGTGTCGCGGACCAGGGCGTGCGCGAACCGGACCAGGCCGGGCGCCGGTTCGGTCAGCAGCCCCGCCAGCACGCACTCCTCCAGACTGTCGAACACCTCGTGCTCCGGGTGCCGTACGGGATCCGCGGCCTCGATGAGCACGCTCACCTCGGACTCGCAACCGACCACCGAGGCGAGTTGCAGGACGCCGAGGGCCCCCGGGAGGAGCTGCCGCAGCCGGCGGCGGAGCACGTCGCGCACACCCTGGGGCACCTCGGAGATCGCCACCAGGGCACCCTCGCTGGCGAGCAGCCGGGCACTCTCGCGTACGTAGAACGGGTTCCCGCCGGTCCGCTCGGTGAGCGCGGTCACCGTGGCCGCGTCGACCGGGGTTCCGCACACGGCCCTGACCACCGTGTCCACGTCGTGCGGCGGCAGCCCGCCGAGCGCCAGTCGGTGCGGTGACCGGTGGGCCAGTTCGGCGAGGGTCTTGGCCAGCCGGTCGCCGGCATCGGCCGGGCGGTACGCGGCGATCACCAGCACCGGCACACCGGTCAGCTCGGCGGTCCGCTCCAGCAGGGCCAGCGTCTCCCCGTCCGCCCGGTGCAGATCGTCGATGACGACCGCGAGCGGCGACTCCCCGGCGGCGGCGCGCAACCACGCGCTGAACGCCCGGTGCATCCGGAACCGTCCGACCGCCCAGCCGTCACCGAGTCCCGGAGCCTGCTCCGCCGGGTGTCCGCCCCCGTAGCGGTGGTGCTCCGCGTGCCCGCCGTACTCCCCGTCGTGGAGGAGAGCGCCGAGCGCGTCCGGATCCGCGGGAGGTGTGCGCCGCGCGAGTTCGCCGAGCGCCTCCGTCCAGGCCCACGCGGGCGGGGCGCCGTCGAACTCGGGGCAGCGCCCGATCACCACGGTCCAGCCGTCGGCCCGCAACCGCCGCTGGAACCGGCCGAGCAGCGCGGACTTGCCCGCTCCGGGCTCCCCGGTCACCAGGACGACACCACCGTGCCGCCGGGCGGGCGCGGCCGCGTCGTCCAGCGCCCGCAGCTCGGTGTCCCGTCCCACGAACGGCTCGTGGGAGGCCCCCGGCATCATGGTCGCCTCGGCGGACGGGACCGGCGCCGCCGACGAGGCGCGCGCCGGAACCCGTCGGTCGACGGGTGCGTGCGACGCAATCCGGTGCGCCGCCGACGGGCGGGAGACGGCAGACGTCACCGCTTCCGCGGAACGTCCTACGGACACGGCCGGTTCGGACGGACCGGCTCCCGGTACGGCCGCACGCAGCACGTCCGTCCGGCCCGTCAGCATCGCCGTCTCCAACTCGACCAGGGCGTCACCCGGGCCGAGACCCAGTTCGTCGGCCAGCACGGCGGTAGCCCGCCGCAGTTCGGCCAGCGCGTCGGCCCGCCGACCGCTCGCCCACAGCGCGAGCGCGAGCAGCCGTCGGCCCTCCTCGCGCAACGGGTGCTCCCGTACGAGCGCCTCCGCCGAGGGCACCGCCTCGGTGGCCGCCCCGGACCTGAGCGTCGCCTCGACGGCCATTTCCCGTGCCACCGTGTGCAGTTCGCCCAGCCGGGCCGCCTCGGCCCCGGCCCACTCCTCGTCGGCCCACTCCCCGTAGGCCGCCCCCCGCCACCAGCCGAGCGCCTCCTCCAGGATGCGCCGCGCCTGAGCCGGAGGGGCCGAGCGCGCACGCCGTACGGCCTCCTCGAAACGCCAGGCGTCGACCGCGTCCTGGGGCAACCGCAGCGCGTACCCGGGCGGCGCGCTGACCAGGACACCGGCCGGTGTACGGGGAGCCCGGTTCGGTTCGAGGACCCGCCGCAGGTTGGAGACGTAGGCGTGCAGGGAGGCCGCCGCCTTGTCCGGGGGACGGCCGCACCACAGGCGGTCGATGAGCCGGTCGACGGGTACCACGTTGCCGCGGTTCGCCATCAGGAGGGCGAGGACCGCGCGTTGCCGGGGACTTCCCAGGTGCACGGGCGTTCCGCCGATGTCGGCACCGAGCGGCCCCAGGACCTGAACACAGAGCATGAGGCGCAAATGTACAGCGCACCCGGCGCCCCGATCCAAGCGTGGCGCGCGGTGGCGCGGCGCCTGCGTCAAGCCTTGACCAGGACTTCGTGAGGAGAGAGTAAGGACCGGGCGGAGCGCACTCCACCCGACCCACGAGACCCCGGAAAGGTGACGGGACTTGTCCGCCCACCGGCCTGCGGGTCACCGACGGACCGCTCCTCGCGGGAGCCCGCCCCGACTCTCCCCGTCCGACCGGTATCGGGCCGGCGTCCGCCGGACGACCCCCTACAGCCGGTCGGCGAAGACCGAGGCCAACTCGCGCCAGGCCGCCCGGGGCAGGTCGGCCCGACCCTCGCTCGCGGTCAGGACCTGGAACGCGATGTGGTCGGCGCCGGCGTCGAAGTACTCCTGGGCGCGGGCCCGCACCCGCTCGGCGTCGCCCAGGGCGAAGAGCGCGTCGAGGAGGCGTGTGCTGCCGCCGTTCTCGAAGTCGCTCTCCGTGAAGCCCAGACGCAACAGGTTGTTGGTGTAGTTGGGCAGTTGGAGGTACAGCTCCAGCATGCCCCGCGCGGTCGTGCGGGCCCGGTCGAGGTCGTCGTCGAGGACGACGGACAACTCGGGCGCGAGCAGCGCGTCGGGGCCGAGCGCCTCGCGCGCCTCCGCCGTGTGCTCGGCGGTGACGAGATAGGGGTGGGCTCCCAGCGACCGCTCGGCGGCGAGTCGCAGCATCTTCGGGCCGAGCGCCGCGAGAACACGCTGCCCGCCGCCGAGCGGCGGCACGGCCTCGTCGAGGGCGTCGAGATACTCCACCATGGCGCTGTAGGGCTTCGCGTACCGCGCTGCCAACGTGTCGTGGCTGACGCCCAGGCCGAGGACGAAACGCCCCCGCGCGCTCTCGTCGATCGCCGCGACACGGGCCGCCACCTCGTCGGCTCCGTGTTCCCAGATGCTCAGGATGCCGGTGGCCACCGTGACCGTGCGGGTGGCGGCGACGAGGGCCGCCGCGTCGTCGGGGGAGGGGCTGCCTCCCATCCAGAGCGTGCCGTACCCCAGTTCTTCCAGCTCGGCGGCTGCTTCGACGATCGCGGCTCTCCCCGCGTCGTCCACCCGCGACGCGTGCAGAGCGCCACTCCAGATGCCGATCCGTCCGAATGCCTCGCGTGTCCCGGAAGTCATACTGTGATCAACTGCGGCCCCGAGGCCGTTGTTCCCCTACGGCCGAGGATGCGCTCGATCGGCTGACCGGGCCCCGGTACGAGCCGAGGGACAACGGCCGACCGCCGTTGTACTGCGGGCCGTTGATCACAAAAAGGAAGACATGTTCAAGCGACTTGTGACGGCCGCGGTGACGGCGGTTCTGATAGCCGGCCTCGGCGCGTGCAGCCGGGGGAGCGACGTCCACGACGAGGGCACGGACCAGTCGGTCGGTGTCGACCGGAACAGCGGGAGCGGTGCCGAAGAGTCCCGGCCCGGCCCGGCCACGACGACGGACGCGAGCGTCTTCGGCCTCCGTGACGAGGTCCGCCATCTCGCCGCGAAGACCACCCGGGCCACGCGGCCGCACATGACCAGGAAGTGCACCACGGCCACACATCGGGTCAAGCACACGAAGAGTTCCGGGTCGGGCAGCAAGCGGCGCACCCGCACCTGGTACTCCACCGAGCAGTCCAAGAGCTGCAGGCAGGTCCGCAACGGCACCGAGACCTACACACGCGTGGTCCGGCCGGAACGGTGGTGCGTGAGCCTGGACAACCTCGGCGGCGACGCGAAAAAGGACGACGTCTGGTACCAGGTCGGCAGGTCGACCTACGACGCTGCCGTCGGCACGGACAGGTCGGTCCGCATGGAGTTCACCCCGAAGCACAGCGGCTGCTGACCTCGCCTGGGGATGGGCGCTCATCGGTGGAGCGTTCGCGGCTGCCGATCCGGCATCCGCTCGCCCGCACGCCTGGCCACCTCGCGTGCGGCGTCGGTCGCCTGGTCGTCGGAGGGCCGCACCACTCCGCAGCCGATGATGACTGGCAACACTGATGCGAAGAGCGGAAGTTGGCGCGTGCGCCTGCCCTTCCGGCGCTGCCTGAGGCCGGTAGTCGCCGGCGTACTCAGGTCGGATGAGTGCTCGTACTCAGGCGGCGCGCTCGTCCGTGGCGATTACTTGATCCACGAGGTTCTGCTGCGGATCGGGGGACGGAATGAGCACTGCGCTGGTCGAACCGGCGGGGGTGGAGCGGTCGCGGCATGTGAAGCGTGCGGCACGGGCTGCCGGGGTCGGGTTTGCCTCGGTGGTCGGCTCCATGCTCGCGACATGGCTGCTGCTGGACTCCAGTACGTGCCGGAACGCGCCGGACTACGGCTGCATGGGCTTCGCCGTCCTGTGGTTCCATCTCTTGCCCATCCTGAACTTCTTTCTCGCCTGGCCAGTCCTGCGGGTCCTCAAAATAAGGCCGGCCTGGCTCACCGCTCTGTTCGGCATCGGTGTCGGCTGGTATCCGGTCTGGAACATCGAAACGTTCCAGTGGCTCCCCGGTGGCACGCGGTACGTCCAACCCGCCTTGTGGGTGACGGCGTTCGCCCTCGCGGCCTGGTTCACCCAGTCACGCAGGCCGCTGTGGCCGCGAGCGGCCGTGGCGCTCGCCCTGGTCCTCCTGATGCCACTCGACTCGCTCGCCACCACGCTGCACGAGCGGAGCGAGCAGAACAGCGAGCTGGCCGCTGCCGGTGTCCCCCTGCTCGGGCCGCGAGTGCCCGCGGCCTACCACCTGAACGGCGTCGGCACGATCAAAGGGGCAGCCGAACAGGAAGCGACCTTCTTCTACCGGATCTCACCCGACAACGTGAGTGGCGCGGACACCATGGACGATCTCCAACGGGAGATCCGGGTGACCGTCGGCCCCGTACAGCCGGGTTTCACTCCACCCTCCCACTGCACCGCGCTCACCAGCACCTACCCTTCTCCGTCGCCCGCCTGCACACCGGTGGATCCTGGAGTGTGGCGCTCGTCGAACCACGAGTACGTCGACTACTTCACTCGGGTCGGCGACACGGTCGCAGTCATCCAAGCCCGAACTCCTCCCGTGAGCGACACCGTTCTCCGGTCGCTCGCCGGCTCCATGCGCGTCCGCGCACCGTCGTACTTCCCCGGCGACTGAACGGCTTCCAGGGTCTGTCCGACTGCCGTGGAGGCCCCGACAGTGAGGGCGGCCCAACGCGGTCAGGGGCGGTCCCGAGGAGCCGCCCCTGCGGGCGCCCTGGCCCGGCGCCGGCAGTGTCTGTCGGAGTCGTCGCGCTCCGGGGCGGCCGATCTCGCCGCCCCGTGCCACTCGCCCGACCTCGGCGTCGGCAGGGCGGCTCGGGAGGCGGAGGTGCAGCTGCGGCGCATTCCTCGGCCGCCCGATGGCGGACTGAAGTGCTGGGGTGCACGCTGGAGGGATGTTCGTCATGTCGTGGGGGGCCGGGAGCATCGCCCAGGCCTCGTCCCAGTTCCAGGATGTGGAGGCGGCTGCTGAGCTGCTGTGCGCCTCGGTCGAGCGCGCGGCCCTGTACGGCGCCTCGCAGGGGGAGGCACCGGCATACCAGGACGCGGCGGAGACGCTGGCGGAAGACATGCGTTCCGAGGGGCTTGTGGCCGTGTCAGCGGGGCGCGACTGGAGACGGGAGAGCGGCCCGGTGTGGGTCTCGCTGTTCCCTCGAGGGGACTGACACGAGCACCCCGCCAAGACGGCACATCTGGCACCCCCAGCGGGTCGACGCCGGCGAAGCGGCCCTCGCGGACGGCTCGGAAGGTGGTGAGCGTCATCCGCACCATCGCTTCCGGTGTGCCGGCTGCGACCTTGGACGCGATCCACTCCTCGTCGTCCAACGTGGCGCGCTCGACGTCACGACCAGTGATCTTGGAGGCCGGGGCGGCGACGTCGTCGAACGTCACGGCCTGGTGGGCGGACATGGTGCCGGTCTGCTGCCAGGGGCCCAGCAGCCTGCTTCACCCGGCGGCGGTGAGGGGGATGTCGGCGGTGATGCGTTTGCCGACCGGCGTCCGCTCCACGGTGACGGCGGCGGCGAGGGCGGCGACGATCTCCAGTCCGTGCTGGCCGACGCGTTCGGGGTCCGGCGCCTTCGCGGCCGGCACCGCGGGGTTGCTGTCCCACAGTTCGACCTGCAGCACGGGCCCGCGGACCCGGAGGTGGAGAAGGGCCGGCCCGGGGGCGTACTTGCGGGCGTTGGTGACCAGTTCACTGACGATCAGCTGGACGATCTCCACCGTGGCGGTGGCCACCGGGATCCCGTAGTGGTCCTTGACCTTGGTCAGAAAAGCGGCGGCGAGGTGACGGGCCTGGGCGATGCGCGAGCCGTCGCCGTCCAGCGCGAGGGACGCCTCCAGCTCTTTTCCCGCGCCGGCCCGGCCGCCGTCAACGTCTGTAGAACGTCCGCCCACTTTTGCCTACTTCCCTGTCCCCCTTGGCGCTTCCGACTACCCGTCCCGGGCCGGTGCACGCCGGAAAGGGCAGGTTACCTGTGTCACCACAACACAATCACATCGTCAGTAGGATGTGGCGCTTGAGCCTTCCTCCCGAAGGCGCCGGTCGTAGCGCAGCAGATTGTTGAAGGACACGTGGCAGACATGCATGAGGCAGCCGAGCAGCCCACCCGACTGTCGATCGCCCAGACCACCACCCGCGGGATGCGCGTGCTGGTCCTGAGCGGCGAGGTCGACGCCGACAATGTCGACGCCCTGCGCCAGGCCCTCCAGATCCACGACGGCGAGTCGCGGACGTCGGTGCTCGACCTCGGCGGAGTGACCTTCATCGACTCCAGCGCCATCAACGTTCTCGTTGCCGCCCACCGCGAGGCGACGTCGGCCGGCGGCTGGATCCGCCTGGCCGCGCTGACCGCGCCGGTCAAGCGCGTCGTCGAACTCGTCGGTATCGACACGGTGATCGGCTGCTACCCCACGCTCGCCCAGGCGCTCGCGGCCTCTGTTTGAGAACGGGGTGTCGGACACCCGTTCGCGAGCGGGGCTCGGATCAAGCCTCGCAGGGCTCTCCGGGACGACGTGAGTGCGCCGGCCACAAGGTGAGCGCCGACCTCTGCTGTGGCCAGGGCTGGGTCCGGGCCCCGGCAGGCTCAGTTCTCCGCGTCCAGGACGCGCCTCACCGGGCGACGGCGACAGGTCCTCAGGCGCTGGTGGGCGGCCCCGGAATCTGCTGGTTGTAGTGGCGTGCCGCCCGGTCGTTGAGACCGCTGCCCAACCGGCGTGCCTTTTCCGTCCACGACGTGGCCGGACGATCGATGCTGTGGCCCTGCTCCATGCCGTCCTCCGCCGACCCGCTGACGGCACTGTCCCCGGACGGGGACCGGGGGAGGAGCCGGGCAGCGAGTCCGCTGAGCCGGGTGACCGCGGTCGGCGCCACGCCGTGCGCCACCGACGCGGCCCGTGCCGCCGGGGTGAGTACCAGGCGGGTCCGGCGCTTCTCCAGGGCCCGGACAATGCGCTCCGCCGCACGTTCGGCGTCCATGGAGACCACGGGTGCTCCGGACAGAGCGGAGAACCAGGCGAACTCCTTGGACGACCGGCCGCCGAATTCGGCCTGGAGATGCGAGCCGGTGCGCATCAGGCCGGGATGGACCGTCGTCACGCTGAGACCCTGGCCCGCCGTCTCGGCACGCAGTCCCTCACCCAGTGCGCCGATTGCGGCCTTGGCACACGAGTAGGGGAGCAGGTGCGGAACTGCGAGCAGCCCACCGACGGAACCGATGAGGCACAGACGGCCCCCGGCCTCGCTCATGCGCAGGTGCGGAAGGGCCGCCATGGCCGTGTTCACGGTGCCACCGAACATGGTGGCCATGGCGTCTTCGAAAGCCTCGCTGTCGAGCGATTCGACCGGAGCGACCTGGATGACACCAGCATTGGCGACGACGACGTCCAGCCTGCCGCGCCGCGCCTCCGCCTGCCGGACCATCGCCTCCACCGCGTTCCGGTCACGGACGTCGCACACCGCAGTGGAGACGCTTCTCCCGGTCTTCACTTCGACCCATTCGGCGCCGCGTCGCAGTTCGTCCTCGTCGCGAGCTGCCACGGTGACCTGGCAGCCGCGCTGTGCCAGCCGTGCGGACAACAGCAGTCCCAGCCCTCTGGACCCGCCTGTGACCAGCGCGGACAGGCCGTCCAGGTCCGATCGGCTTGAAGTGTGTGCCACGTCTTCTCACCTCGCTCGTCGAAGAAGCCTCGAGTACCCGCATCGGATGCGCGTAGACGAGGTGACCCCGACTCCGGCCGCGGAGCGCCCGGAGCCACCGCGTTTCGCTAGGCCCCGCCGATGGCCCTCCGGTAGGCCACGTGCCCGCCCAAGGCGCCACTGACCGCGACCGCTGTCAGGCCGGCCAGGGACCACAGCTTTCCCTTCGCGGAGCGGCCGCGGAGCCGTGCGGCCAGCGATCCGGTGAAGAAGGCCACCGCCGCCACGTTCGTGACCGCGTGGGCCAGCCCGACCCGGGCCTGCTCGGGCGGCAGATCGGCCCAGTCGGTCCAGCCGGTAAGGGCGGCGGGGGCGATGCCGGCCAGGCCGACGGCCGTGAGGATGGTGGGCGCGCTCCGGACGGCAGGCTTCGGTACGACGTCGAGCACGGCGGCCGACAGCCAGCAACCGATCGGTACCTGCACCAGGACGGGATGCACAGGGTGCCCCAGCGGCCTGCCGCGCAGGAGATCGCGTACGTCGCCCAGAGGAAGTGAGCGGATTCCTCGCTGAAGGGCCCGGATGGCCGGGTCCGCCACGGTCGAGCTCTCGATACGGCCCAACGCTGTCAGCCACGCCGTCGACGGCGCGGACGGGCTGGAGGGGCTTCTGGATTCTCCGGAGATGGTGGAGATGGGTGAGTTCATGAAGAACACGTACCCGTCATGACGATTCCGTCCCATCGCGGTGTCAGCTGCTCCCCATGCCTCCCGGACTCCGGGCGGCCGCTTGGGCAGGCTCGTCAGCGGCTTCCGTCCCCGGACGGCGCGTCATCAGGATGGACGCCTGTGTAGGCGGAGGCGTCCTTCTCGCCGCTGGGGCGACGTGACTTTCCGCGGGGGCCCGTGTCGTGCATGCCGCGGGATTTCCCCTTCTGATCCTCGGCGCTCGTTGTCAGGCTGTCGGAGCTCGTGCCGACGCCCGCCGCTTCCTTCTCTTCCATCGTCGGCGTGCGGCGGGGCCCGTCGGACGGGGGAGCGTACTTGTCGGCGTGGAAGGAGCGGTGGGCGCTGGGATTCGGCTGCTGTGACTCGTCGTTCACGGACGGTCCCCAACGCATCTCCCGTTCCCCCTTGGACTTCTGCGGCTCATGATTCGACTTGGTCATGGCGGGGGCCTCGCGTCCTCACTTGCTGCCGGGTGGCACCCCTGGGCTGTACCGGCCGTCCGAACGGGCGGTCGCGAGCGCACGCGGCAGGCTGAGAGCCCTGCCCGCGCGGATGCCAGGCATCAGAGACCGAGTATCCGTACAAAAGGCAGTAAAACGTCACCCTCCACACGTGTGCAGATCTCTGTGCGTCACAGGGGGCCGTCAATGGCCCCGCGTGACAGGGAGGGGGCGCCACTGGGTCCGAGTGGCCGTACCTCCGGAACAGAAGCGGCCAAGGGCCCGAATCCTCGTCGGGTGCGGGCCCTGGGCCGCTCGACGGCTCTCTTCCGGGTCAGCCCTTCCTGCCGTGACTGACCAGCCACAGCACGGTGACGCCGGCGACGGCCGTCACCAACACGGTGCGGTTGTCGCGCGCCAACCGCGCAGACCGCGCCGTCGTTTGCTGCAGGGATGCGGGTGCCTTCTCTTCCCACATCCGCCCGGCCCGGGCTGCGACGGCCCGCGCCTGTCCGGCTGCCTGCACGGCCTTCTCCTTGACCGGGACGGGCAGCCTGTCCTGGACCCGGGAGTTGGCCTTCGCCGCCCGCGCCCTCAGCTCGCCGGCGGTGACGGCTGCCTGCTCCTTCAGCCGACCGGCCCTGTGCTGGACGCGGGCCTTGACGTCGGTCGCCTGCGCGAGATCCCGGACGCCGAGTTCGTGGCGGGTGTGCTCGATCTGTTCGCGGAGTTCGGCAGGCGTGGGCGTGCTGTGCTGGTCGGCGGGCAGGTGAGTCATCGGTGTGCGCTCCTCTTGATCTCAGCCACGTCGGCCTTGACGTTCTCGATCGTGCTTTCAGGGGTGGGCGGGGATGCCTGGGCGGCCTGCTTCTTGCCGCTGAGGGCGAGAACCGCGGCGATCACGCCGAGGACGGCGGTGACGACGAGGGCCGCCGCCCAGAGCGGCAGCGCGAGGGCGAGGGCCGCGATCACGGTCGCGACCAGTGCCTGGAGCATCAGGAAACCGGCCAGCGAGGCGCCACCGAACAGGCCACCGCTCTTGCCGTAGCGCTTGCCCTTCTCCTTCATCTCCGCCTGCGCCAGCTTCATCTCGCCACGCACCAGCTCGGTCAGCTGCTGCGAGGCCCGCTGGACCAGCTCGCCCACCGGGGCGTGCCCCACGTCGTCCTGGTGAGGGCCCGGACTCGGATGGTGCGGTTGGGTACTCGACATGCGATCACCTCCTGCAATGTTCTGTTCCTGTCGGCCGGGCCGCCCCGTCGGTCCCGTGCTCTGGTGAGGGAGCGAGTACCCCGAACCGTGCGGTTCAGAAGAGAAACGAGCAGCCGTGCTCCGGAGCTGTGGGGCGCTGAGAGGGCGCCATAGCCCTTGCCGCAGCAGGGGCGGAACACGCCGGGTGAGCCAGGCGCTCGCGATGCCGATCAGGATTCCGGCGGCTACGTCGGTGGGGAAGGTGGTTCCCGACCGCACCCTCCCGGACGCACCTGGTGGTCGGTGCCGGTCAGTCGTCGTTCCTCTCCATGCGGCGTAGGTCGTCCTCGTCCCACTTCCGGGTGTCGCGGGGCTGGGTGTAGGGCTCGGCCTCCGGCGGATGGCCCCCGGCGACGGCGCGCTGGCGGACGGCTTCGGCGTCGAACTCCAGGCCCAGGAGGATCGCCAGGTTGCTGATCCAGAGCCAGACGAGGAAGACGACGACGCCGGCCATGGTGCCGTAGGTCTTGTTGTACGAGGCGAAGTTCGCGACGTAGAAGGCGAAGCCGGCGGAGGCGATCATCCAGATGACCAGGGCGAGGAAGCTGCCCGGTGTGATCCACTTGAAGCCCTTCACCTTCGCGTTCGGGCACGCCCAGTACAGGATCGCGATCATGATGGTGACCAGGACGACCAAGACGGGCCATTTGGCGATCGACCACACCGTCACCGCGCTGTCCCCGACACCCAACGCCGTACCGGCCTGGCGGGCCAGACCACCGGTGAAGACCACGATCAGCGAACTGGCGACGGCCAGTACCATCAGGACGACGGTGACCCCGACCCGGACGGGCAGGATCTTCCAGATGGGGCGGCCCTCCGGCATGTCGTAGACGGCGTTGGCGGCACGCATGAACGCCGCGACGTAGCCGGAGGCGGACCAGACGGCCACGACGAGGCCGACGACGGCGACGATGGATCCGATGCCGGCGTTGCCCTGCAGCTGTTCCACGGCGCGGGTGAGGATGTCGCGGGCCGGACCCGGTGCGAGCTGCTTGAGATTGTCCAGGACCTTGTCCGTGGTCGATCTCCCGGTGATGCCCAGCAGGGAGACCAGGGCCAGCAGGGCGGGGAAGAGTGCGAGCACCCCGTAGTAGGTCAGGGCCGCGGCCCGATCGGTCAGCTCGTCCTTCTTGAACTCCCGCAGGCTTCCGGAGAGGACCTTGCCCCATGCCTGTCTTGGCAGGTCCGTCGGTGTATCCGGAGCCCGCTCCTCCACCTCGGGACCAGGGCCCGCCTCCTCGGGGCTCGGCGTCTCGTCACCGTTCCTGTGGTCTTTTCCCCCGGTACGACTGAATTTCGCCATGGTGGCTGGGTACCCCGGCTCATGGAGTTGAGCACCTGAAGGCGTCTCGACGGAACGGCACCCTCAGAGCCGGCCCTGCCGGAGCGTTACCGCGTTCGGCCCGCGTGGAGCGCCGATCAGCCTGGCGTACGGCGGATCGCGACGACGGCCGCGTCGTCATTGAGGTGCCCGTGAACGTGGGTCCGCAGATCGTCTCGAAGATGACGCAGCAACTGGTCCGGGTCGTCCCCGGTCCACTGCGGTGCTCGTTCGGCGAAGGGGTAGAAGAGTCCGTCGGTGTCGCGGGCTTCGATGACACCGTCCGTGTAGAGCAGCAGGAGGTCGCCGACCTCGAAGGAGAACGTCTGGACCTGGTAGGAGGTGACGCCGAAGGCCCCACCGAATCCGATCGGGAGGTGGCTCGCCTCGGTGGTGAGTGGGGTGAGGCGTCCGCCGCGAAGGACGAGTGGGGGTGGATGGCCGCAGGTGATGACGTGGACAACGGGTTCGTGGTCGGGGATGTCGAGCAGCGTGGCGGTGGCGAAGTCCTCGTTGATGTCGGGGTCTTCGTGTGATCGCCACTGGTCGACGTCCCAGCGGAACGCGGCGTCCAGGTGGACGGCCAGGTGAGGGAGCGTGGCTTGCCGATGGGCGGCTGCGCGGAAGGCGCCGAGCAGCAGGGCGGAGTTGTTGATCGCGGCCAGGCCGTTGCCGCGGACGTCGCCGATGAGGAGCCGGGTACTGCTGTGGGCGGTTCGAGCGGCGGCGTACAAGTCGCCGCCCAGGTCGGCCTCTTCCGCGGCGGGAATGTACATCCCCGCGATCCGTAGCGGGCCGGCGCGTGTGGGGAGCGGCTGCAACAGCACACCCTGGGCGACCCCCGCCACCGACCGCACCTGCTCCAGCTGCCGCTCGCTCCGGTCGCGCACCACGCAGATGAAGACGCACACGACGGAGACGACGATCAGGGCGGCGATCTGGGACTGAATGTTGGCGCTGGTCAGATCGCCTCTGATCGCGCCGATCAGCGCCTGGGCGGCCACCGCGAGGCCTCCCATGAGTGCCGTCGCACGGGCCCCGGCGAACGCCACCGTGATCGCGGGAGCTGCCACCAGCAGCGGACCGAGGTGGATGTGCTCGGGAATCAGCGCATCCACCAGACAGACCGCGACGATCAGCCCCACGGGGATCACGACCAGCGCGGGTGCGTGCCCCGGCCGCCAGGAACGCTGCGCTTCCAGCCGCGGTCGAAAGGTCATGTACCAACCTTCCACCCGCGCCGGCGTGCGAGGACGTGCGCCGCTCCGAGCGCCGAGTCGATCACCCTCCCACTCCTGCCGGGGCCGACGAGTCCGCCGATGGCTTCTCCCGGGCTCACTCTTCGCAGGTGGCAGGTGATCGTTCCGTAGTGCTCGCGGCGGACCGTGGCCCGATTCCCGCCGTGCGCAGGTGGTCCAGGTACAGGGCGGGGTCCGCTCCGTGGGCCCGGTCCTGGGCGCCGTGGCGGACGTGGGCCAACGTGCCGTCGGGCGCGATGCGCAGCATGGTGGTGGCGTGGTGGGGGGCGTCGGTGTCGCGCAGGCGGTCGGCGTCGGTGACAGGGATGTCGGGGCCGAACATCGCCGCGGCCAGGGCGGCGGTGGGGGCGGGGGCCTGTCCGGTGCGATTGGCGCTGCTGACGTACAGGCGGGGGAAGCGTGCCAGCAGGGGGGCCAGGGGCCGCCAGCGGGCGCCGAAGAGGAGCAGGTGGCGGTCGCGCAGGGCGGGTAGGGCCCAGGCCGGTGGGGTGGCGTCCTTGTGGACGGGCACCAGCAGGGTGACGCGTTCGGTGCGCAGCAGGTCGAGTGCCGTGCCGAGGCCGGCTGGGGTCAGGTCGAGTGCCGGGAAAAGGTCCGCCCAGGTGGTGTCGGCGTGGACCCACAGGGCGACTTCCTGGCCGGCGGGCCGGCCCTTGGCGTTGTTGACGGCCTGGGGATCGGTGGCGGCGACGACGTAGGTCAGCGGGCTGGGGTTGGGCAGGATCGCGGCCCGTCCGGCGGCCAGGGCGTCGGCGGCGGTGCTGGTGTCGGGCAGGGCGGTGGAGGGCATCGGGAGTCCGTTCAGGAGGCGGGCGCGGGCGCGGTGGTGTCGGCGGTGAGTCCGTCGAGGTAGGCCGCGAAGTCCACGTCGGCGACGACGGCCCGGCCCTGCCGGTAGGCGCGGTCCTTGACCCAGGCCAGGGCGGTGCGCGTCTGGGCCGGCGTGAGCTGGTGCCCGAGACGTTCGGCGACGGCGCGCAGGACGCGCCGGCTGGCGAGGTGGGTCAGCACCACGGTCGGGGCAAGGCCCAGGTGCTGCTCAGGGTCGTAGGGCTGAAACGTTCTGGGGTGCGTGAAGGGGGTGCCGGTGGAGATGGTGGCGACCCCGGTGCCCACGATCGGCGTGGTGACGGTGAGCGGGACGCCGGTCTCGGCGGACACCATCCGCGCGATGCCGGGCAGCCGGGTCAGGTCCGGCGCCGTCCACCACGGCTCGCACTCCGGGCCGAGGACCTGCGCGGCCTTCGCCGGATCATGGGCGAGCAGGAAGAGCAACTGCTCGGTGGCCGCCATTCCACTGCGCTCGGCCATGCCCAGCCAGGAGCACGCCGCCACTCTGGCTCCGCTCTCCAGCGCGGCGAGGGTGTTGGCCAGGCCCAGGCCCAGGTCGTTGTGCAGGTGCGAGACCAGAACCGTCTCCGGCCCCGCCGCGGCCGCCACCTGCCCGAAGAGCGACCGGGTCTGACGGGGCAGCAGATCACCGACCGTGTCGGCCAGCACGATCGTCCCCGCGCCCTGGGCCGTCATCGACCCCGCGTACTCGGCCACCAGAGCGTGGTCAGCGCGCGGTGCGTCCACCAGGCACACGTCCACCGCGATTCCGTCAGCCAGCTCTACGGCGGCTTTGACCACGTCCAGGCCACCGGCCAGGGCCTCCCGGGCATCGCCGTGCACCAGGGCGCGTGCGGTCGCCTCCGACGCCGCCACGATGACCATCACCCGCGCGTGTGCCACACCCCGGACCGCGCTGAGGGCCAGGCGCACGTCCGACACGGTGCCCCGGCAGATCGCCGACGGACTCACCGAACCCTCTGCTTCCAGGGCGACTTGACGCGTCGCCTCGAACTCCTGCGCACACACCGAGGGGAAGCCTGCCGCGAACACCACGTGCCGAGGGCCGTCCGCTCCGAAGACCGCCCCCTGCTCCCGGGCCAGCCGCACCCGGAAGTCGGCGCTCATCAGCGTCTTGGCCTGCGCTCCGTCCCGCGCCGACTCCTCGAAGAACACCACCCGGCCGGCCTGCGCCGACTCCCGCACCACATCCACTGCCGCCACCGGTCGACCCCCGTCTCAGGGCGATGGTCATGCACCACGGACTGGTGCGACCCCGCTCGCAGGATGGTAGACGAAACACGCAATGACGGTGTTAATACGGATACGGGGCAGGCGGGTTGGAGCCACGCGGGACGACGTCCCACGAGCGATGAGGAAGTGCCCCTGCGGCTCGACGCGTTGTCCGCGGCCGACAGGGGCGCGGACAACGAACGGCGCCGCCCACCCGTGGGACCGGGAGGGGCGGCGCCGCGCTGGTGTGGGAGGACTTACACCAGCCAGCCGACGAAGTGGACCAGGCCGGCGAGGATGTCGGTGAGCAGGTTCATGGTGGGACGTTCTCCTTGCGATGGTGCATGTGTGTGGGACCAACACCCCGGCCCTGTATGGGACATGAGCCGGGCACGCGTCAACTACGTTCTGCAGCACGTCGCTTGCGCACGGTAAGCATCGTTGTTCGTGCAGGGCTCACGCAATTTCTGGGGCCACGATCACCTGTTCGCGCGAACAACTGCGCGCTTGTTCGCTTCCGGGCATGCGCTTCTCGCGTTCGTGGCCGTCCAGTTGTAGATGATCACCGGTAGGCCGTACCCAGCACCCGCACCAGGCCCCGGAGCGCGATGACGGGGGTGCTCAGCCGTCGCCGGCAAGGTCCACGGCTGGAGCTCTAGCCGATGAGGGTCTCCTTCGGACGGACTATGCAGAACTCGTTCCCCTCCGGGTCGGCCAGTACGGTCCATGACTCGTTGCCCCGCTGGCCGACGTCCGCCCTGCGGGCGCCGAGTGCGAGGATGCGCTCGATCTCGGTGTCCCGGTCCTCCGCGGCGGACGTGAGGTCCAGATGCAGACGGTTCTTCAGGACCTTGCGATCCGACGTCGGCATGAAGCAGATGCCCACGGGCGCGGTCTCGTCCGGTCCGATCACGACCTCCCGCTCCCGCTCGGACAGGATCCGCCACCCCAGAACCTCGGCCCAGAACCGGGCGAGGGCGGGCAGGTCATGGGCGTCGATGGCGATGTGATGCAGCGAGACAGGCATGTCCGCCAGTGTGCAGGGGATCGCGCGGACAGAGGCCCTGACCGAGAAGGCGCGCCCACGAGGGGGGGCGCCTGATGTGATCGCGGTCGAGAGGAGCCCGTGAAGCGCGCCGCTCCAGGCGTCCATGGCGTCGTGCAGACCTCGCCGCCGGTTGCGGCAGCGGTCAACGGGGCCCGGGGGCTGAGGGCGCCCGGCTGGACGATGCCCTTGTAAGGGGCACGGCAAAAAGGGGCCCTATTCGACATGAATGGAATAGTTGGGATGGTTCGGTGAGTCCTGTCGGGCTCGCTCGGCTTGTCACTCGGCAACGAAGGGTGCTCCCTCATGGCGTCGGAGACCGCAGACCCAGGGCAGGAGTGGGTCGTCCTCGCCAGCTTCGGCAGCCGGCAGCGTGCCGAGTACATGCTGGCGTCGCTGGGCCGGGGCTTTCGCAGGAAGGCACGCAGGGGCGAGACGGCCGCTGTGGTGATCCGAGGGAACGCGGATGGCTCATTGCGGCTGACTCAGTCGCATGTGCTGACGGCCAACGGTTTCGTGAGTGCTCTGCTGCGCGTCTGCTTCTCGTGGGCGGTCGGTTTCATGGGCCTGTTCTCCACTCTGAAGGGGGCGAAGGTCGGGGTCCATGCCGCAGGAGTGCGCGAGGGCCATGTCGGCTCCGGTGAGCACCAGGCCCACAGAATCCTCGCGGAAGCCGGCTCCCATGCCGTCGTCACGCTGATTCGCGGCACGGACACCCGGACCCGGCAGGCGGTCGCCGCAGAAGCGGCCGACCGTGCGACGTACAGCTGGGACGGCCCGCTCACCGAGTTCCTCGCATCTCTGGATCCCGGCAGTGCTCACGACTGGGTCCGCTCCGCTGTCGCGGACGCCGGCAAGTGACCGACGGGGCCGGCCGTGGGCAGCTCGCCCGGCGGGGATCCAGGCCCACGCGCCGCAGGGTGGTACAGACCCTTCTGCGCATGGTGGGATCCGTCGCCGTGATGGTGACCGTGTACTTTCTGCTGCCTCTGGACCGCTCTTCGGCCGGCGCTGCTGTCACGGTGCTGGTCGTCGGGCTGGTGGTGTTCGTCGCGCTGGTGGCGCTCCAGGTTCGTTCGGTCCTGCGGTCGCAGTTTCCGGGCCTGCGGGCTGTGGAGGCCCTGACGATCAGCGTTCCGTTCTTCTTGCTGCTGTTCGCCGGCGCCTACGTCGTCATGGCCAAGATGTCGGAGGGCAGCTTCGGCGTTCCCCTGACGCACACCGATGGCCTGTACTTCGCCGTCACGGTCTTCGCGACGGTCGGGTTCGGCGACCTGACGGCCAAGAGTGAGGCGGCCCGCCTCGTGGTCACCGGGCAGATGATCGCTGATCTCGTCATCCTCGGCCTCGCCGTCAAGGTCATCACGGGAGCGGTCAGTCGAAGCCGCGAACGAAGCGGGGCCCCCGGCTCGTAGCGTCCGGAGAGAGAACCCGGGATCCCGCCCACACCTGGATCGACGTCGAATGCCGCACAACGGACTCAGTCGGTCCCCGTCTCCTGACGTTTCGGCATCCGAGCCCAAGTGCCCCCGGATCACGGCCGCCGCTCGGCAACACGTTCATCAGGGTGAGGGCACGTCAGGGCACGTCAGGGCGCGTCGTCAATTAGCCAGGGACAGCCGGAAGCGCCGTGAGGGGCGGCAATCTACGCCGAACGCGCGGCACCTGGCGTCCCGCCGAGGTCGAACCCGGTAACTGACAGGAACGGCAGCTACTCGCGAGGGTCCCCGCGTCCGGTCCGTCGGTCAGGTGACCAGCAGTCGGTTGAAGAAGGAACGGTAGTGGCGCAGGGCCAGCCGCAGATCCTCGGTGTCGGCCTGCTCTCCTCTGTTCCACTGGCCTTCGAGTTCTTGTTTCTGGTCGGCGAAGGTCGCTGCCAGTCGTTGCATCACGTCCGCGACCAGGGCGTCCGCTCCGTGTACGGCGTCGCGAGGATCGTCGACGAACTTGCTCTGCACCTCTTGCCAACGGCCTCGGAAGGTTTCCTCGTCCTGCGGGCTGAGGAGCTGCGGAGACTCGTCGTCCTGCACATCTCCGCGATCCGCTGAACGGGGCTGCGTGGCAGCGGCCTCGGCGTCTCGTCCCGTCGATCCGTCCCGGACATCGGAATCGTTCGGTCCGCCCTGCGCGTCGGCCGCGTCGGAGGAGGTGCGCGTCCGCGCATCGGGCCCGGTGGCGTCACGGCCGGCGGCATGGTCCGGTGTCGCTGTCGCCTCGCCGGGAAAGGCCGGAGCATCCGGCGACGGCCCCGGCGCGTTACCCCTGTCTTCGCGGGGCTGCGCCAGATCGTCGGTGGACAGTCCGCTCTCCCTCGCGGCATCCGGTGTGTTCTGGTGTTCCATCTCTTCTCCGATCCTGGGAATCACCCTCGTCGCGGATTCACGGCGCAGGTTCCCGCTGGGCCGTTCAGGCGCGGGCGTGCCGGGGCCGGCCACCGTCAGAGATCAGCTCGTCGAAGAGCGCCCGGTAGTGCACCATGGCTCCTCGTAGCTGCTCGGTGGTGGCCTGGTGCTGCGTGCTGAGCTCGTCGACCTCGTGCGCGGCGCGGTAGTGCTCCAGTGTGCGGCCGTGTTCGACCGAGAGGTCCTTGAGCTGCTGCTCGTAGTCCTGCGTCGGGTAGCCGCGCTCCTGCATGAGGGACGTCACCAGACGGTCCGCGTCGTGCACCGCGTCCTCCGGGTGGTCCACGAAGTCTTCCTGCACGCTGGTCCAGCTCTGCGTGTAGTGCTCTTTGAGCCGACTGTCCAACGGCTTGATGTCCAGCGATGCATGCCGCTTCTCGCGGGCCTTGAGCTCGCGCTCACCCTCCGCTCGTGTCTCTGCGCCCTCCACGGTCCGTTCGTACTCGGGACCGAAGCGCTGCCGCAGCCTTCGACGCCGCGTGTAGATCGAGACCACCACGACGGCCAGTGCAATAACCACCACGATGGGGATGATGATCGCCAGAAGTGTCCCTGTTGACATCTGGAGGAACCTCCTTATATGCGCCTGATGGCGCATATGTCGGGTTTCCCGGATGGCGCGCCTGAAACGGAGGATCGGTCATCCAACGCTCTGGGGCAGGGGAAAGAGACGTTCGCGGGGCAGGCCACGGCTGGTCAGGATGCTTGGAGGCGGAAGGCCGGGCTTGCGGCGCGTGCAAACGGGCGGCACGCCGTCCGGACCTACGAGTGGGTCAGGTCGACGAGGACAGCGCCGTGCGGGTCACCTGGCAACCGGAGAGGCAACAGTGAAGTGCCCTGACATGTCGCGCGACGCGCGTCTGGCCGCCTACAAGGCGGTGTCCGAGTCCCTGTCCTCGCACAGTGATCACGCCCTGCGGCAGTTCCTGGACACGGCGCTGCCGATCGGGGCCGGCATCGGCGGGACGTGCGCCCTGGTGGAAGTCGCCGGCACCCCGGTCTTCGTGAAGCGGGTACCCCTCACCGACTTGGAGAGGCAACCTGAGCACGCCCGGTCCACCGCGAACCTGTTCGATCTGCCGGCCTTCTGTCACTACGGCGTCGGCACCATCGGTTCGCCCGGCTCAGGAGCCTGGCGCGAGCTCGCCGTGCACACCTTGACGACGAACTGGGTGCTCACAGCGGAACATGAGGGCTTTCCCCTGATGTACCACTGGCAGGTGCTGCCGGGCTCCACGCCGCTGCCCGAAGAACTGGCAGACGTCGAACGGGCCGTCGCCTACTGGGGTGACGCACCCCAGGTGCGCCGCCGGATTCACGCCCTCCAGCAATCCTCGGCGAGCGTCGCACTGTTCCTGGAGTACATCCCGCAGAACCTGCACCAGTGGCTAGGCGACCAGGTCGAAGCAGGAGACGAGGCCACCGACCGGGCCTCCACCATGGTGGAGAGGGAACTGGAGGCCGGCGCGTCGTTCATGCGGAGCCGGGGTCTCCTGCACTTTGACGCCCACTTCGAGAACATCCTGACCGATGGCCGGCGTCTCTACTTCGCCGACTACGGCCTCGCCGTCTCGTCCGACTTCGACCTGTCGCCGGAGGAGATCGAATTCTGCGGCCGGCACCAGACCTACGACCGCTCCTACACAGCCACGTACCTGGTCAACTGGCTCGTCACCGCTCTGCACGGATACGCGAAGCAGGACCAGGAGGGCCGCTACGCCCTGGTCCGCGCCTACGCCGAGGGCCGGCGCCCTGAAGGAATCCCGGACGCGACGGCGGCAATCCTTGCCCGTAACGCGCCCATCGCCGTTGTGATGTCCGATTTCAGCCGCCGGTTTCAGCACCAGAGCAGGCAGACTCCCTACCCGCTGAGACAGATTCGGCAGCTCAGCGGGACAGACGCTCCTCTGCCCAGGGAGCTCCGCCAGTAGTGCGGGATCGGGCTGGGCGCGGGGTCTCTCGGTGACCAGTCCATCGACCGCAGTACGGTCCATGCGGGGAAGGGGGGGACCACGTGGAGCGGGCCCGAGTCCTGGTGCTGGACGCGGCTCCTGGAGAGTTGCTCGGTCGGGAGCTGGAGCGTCTGCTCGGCCACGGGCCGGCCGTCACGCTGGATCTTCGGCGCGTAGCCGATCAGGCCGGCGCGCGGGCCGCCTGGGCCGGCCGGGTGGACATCACCGACTTCGACGCCTTCGACCAGTCCGCGCTGCTCGCCGAGACCGTCCGGGACGGACTCGGCTATCACGCGGTCAAGTCCCGTGCCGGTGTGCCGCTGCGCGCCGCGTTCCTCGCGGGGGCGACCGACGCCGCGCCGGCCAACCGGCTCCGTGTGGTCGGCCGGGCCGGGGCGGGCACCGATCACGTCGAGTTGGCCGCCGCTACCCGTCACGGGGTGACCGTCACCCATACCCCGGGGTCCAACGCGATCGCGGTCGCCGAGTTCACCCTGGCCCAGTTGCTCTCCCTGACCCGAGATCTCCGGGCGCACAACGAGACCGCGCACCGCGGCTATTGGCGCGCACCGGCCGCACCGACGGTGGAACTGTCGGAGCTGACCCTGGGCATCGTGGGACTGGGTCGGATCGGCCTGGCACTGGCCGAGCGGGCCACCGCCCTGGGAATGGAAGTCCAGGGCTTCTCGCGGCGCCCGGTCGAGGCGTCGATGCGCCGGGCCCGGTCCCTCACCCCACTACTGGCCACCAGTGACGTGGTCTCCCTGCACCTGCCGCTCACTGCGCAGACCCGAGGGCTGATCGGCCGGGCGGAGCTGGCGCTGATGCGCCCCGGGTCGATCCTGCTGAACACCGCCCGGGGCGGGATCGTCGACGAGCGGGCGCTGGCCGATGCGCTGCGCGACCCCGAACATCCGCTCGTGGCAGCCGCTGTCGACACCTTCGAGCATGAGCACGCCGCCTTCGCCTCTCCGCTCTTCGGCCTGCCGAACGCCCTGCTGGCCCCGCATGTCGCCGGTATGACCAGGAATGCCATGGCCACGGCAGCCCTCCGCTGTGCGGACCACATTCGCGGCCCTGCTCGCGAACCGCCCCGACGGCGTACCCGTGGCAACCATGCGTGGGCGGGTGTCCCGGCGGTAGAGGGTCCAGGCGCGTCGTGCGCACCCCGTCGGCGTAGGAGCCGGCGCGGTCGCCGTGCACCAGGGCAGGGGACTGTGCGCGGCGGCATGGCCTGTTCGGCGATACCAGGCGCCGCCGAACACGGCCTCGCGCCGGGGTCAGAGACGGGAGAGATACCGCACGAGGGTGCGGATGCCGGTGCCGGTGGCGCCTGCCGGGTGCAGATCGCCGGGCTTGGTGTGGAACGCCGTGCCCGCGATGTCGAGGTGGGCCCAGGGCACGTCGCCCGTGAACTCCTCCAGGAACAGCGCGGCGTGGATGGCGTCGGCGTGTTCGGTGCCGCCGTCGTTCCTGACGGTCGCGACCGGCGAGGCGATGTTGCGGGCGTAGCCCCGGTACAGCGGCAGTTCCCATGCCGGTTCGCCGCACTCCTCGCCGGTCGCGACGAGCCCGGCGACCAGTTCGCGGTCGTTGCCGAGGACGCCGGTGATCTCGTCGCCGAGGGCGTGCATGACGGCGTAGGTCAGCGTGGCGGCGTCGATGACGAGATCGGGGCCGAGCTCCACGGTGTGGGCGAGGGCGTCGGCGAGGACCACCCGGCCTTCGGCGTCGGTGTCGGTGATCTCGCTGGTCTTGCCGTTGCGGTGCTCCAGCACGTCGCCGGGCTTGTAAGCGGAGCCGCTCGGCATGTTCTCGGCGGCGGGGACGACAGCCACCACCCCCGTGGGCAGGCCGAGTCGGGCCGCGGCTACGGCGGTGGCGAGCATGGCGGCGCCGCCGCACATGTCGGAGCGCATGTCGGCCATGCCGTGGCCGCTCTTGATGCCGAGGCCGCCGGCGTCGAAGGTGATGCCCTTGCCGACGAGTCCGACGGTCCGGCCGTTGGTGCCGGCGTACCGGACCTCGATCAGGCGCGGTGGGTTGTCACTGCCGCCGCCGACGCCGAGGATGCCGCCGTAACCTCCCGCGCGCAGGTCCTTCTTGGTCAGGACGCGGACCTTCAGGCCGTGTTCGGCGGCGGCGCTGGTGGCCTCCTCGGCGAGTACCGCCGGGGTGAGCCGGCCCGCCGGGGTGTTGCCCAGGTCGCGGGCCCAGTTGACGCACTCGGCGGTGATCACGGCGGCCCGTATCGCGTCCTTGGCCTCGGCGGGGCCGACGACGGTCACGGACTGCACGGCCGGCTTCGACGGACGAAGCCCGTCGTAGCGGTAGGCGCCGAGCACGGCGCCCTCGGCGACGGCGGCGGCCGCTTCGTCGCCCTGGGGGTGGCCCTCGGCCAGGCCCAGGGCGACGGCGGGGAAGTCGGCCAGGCGGCGCACGGCCCGGGCGGCGGCTCGGCGCAGTGAGTTCGCGTCGGCCTCTGCCGACCGGCCGAGGCCCATGAAGAGCACCGGCCGGTCGAGCAGGCCGGGCACCAGCAGTTCGGTGTCCGGCTCGCCGGTGAAGCGGGCGGCTGCGAGAGCCTCGGCCGCCCAGCCGGGAGCCGGTGCGTCGGTGTGGACCGGGATGACGACGGCGTCGGCGTCGGCGCCGATCTCGGTCGTGGGCAGGCTGGAGAGGGAGACGTCCACGTGCTGCGTGCCTCGGGTTCTAGGAGTTCAGGCCGCGGTCGAGGGCCTGGCGGATGATTTCTGCGGTGATGGTGAAGTGCTCGCGGGCGATGTTCCCCGCCCTTTCGGCGTCGCCGGCTTCGACGGCGGCCAGGATGGCCTCGTGCTCGCGCAGGGCGTGTGCGCTGGAGTCGTCGTCGGCGGCACCCCAGGGGTAGTGAGGGAAGCCCAGCGCGGCGTCCGTACTGAGGTCCAGGCAGAGTGCGGCGAGTCGTGGGTTCCCGGCCGCGTGCCGGAGCGCGGTGTGGAAGGCGTGGTCGGCGCTCTGTTCCTCGGTTGCCGACTCGGCGTCGCGGTAGGCCGCGAACGCCTTGTGCAGGGCGGCCAGGTCGGCTTCGGTGCGGCGCTCGGCGGCCGCACGTGCCACGGTCCCCTCGACGAGACCGCACAGGTCGAAGAGTTGCTCCATTTCCTCCCACCGGGGGAGCAACGTGCGCCGCACGGCCTCGGCGGACCCCTCCGCCCAGCTCTCCCGGACGAAGGCGCCGCCCAGCCGGCCGCGGCGGATCTCGACGACGCCGAGCGCGTCGAGTCGGCTGAGCGCCTCTCGTACCGCGCCCCGGCTCACGTCGAGCATCTGCGCCATCTCACGTTCGGCGGGCAGTCCTTGGCCGGGCAGGAACTCCCCGACGGCGATGGCGGTGGTAAGGCGGTCGGCGACTTCCTCGGCGACGGTCCTCAGTCGTACGGGACTGAGGGCCGATACAGGTTCGCTGGTCAGGGCTGGCTCCTCGTAGATGGATGCGTCGAACACCGTACTGAGGAGCGCCGGAAAAAGAAAGGTCTTGTGGTCGAACCTTTCGACCATTCAGAATCTGCTCACGTTCATCGCCCCTTCAGGCTCGGCGATGTCTCCGAAAGGAGTTTCGATTCCGTTGCGCCGACCCTTCGCCGTCGTCGTCGCGCTGCTGACGCTCGTCCTGACGGGGTGCTCCTCCGGGGGCTATCCCGTACCGGGGCAGACAGCACAGAGCCCGCCGCCCACCACGTTCCAGTCGCAGCACGCCGGCGGAACGCTCACGATCCTGTCCAAGTCCGCCGCCGGCACGGTCGATCCGCACATCAGCTACGACAACCAGCCCTGGCAGATGCTGCACACCGTCTACGACGGACTGCTCGCCTTCCGCCAGGTCGGAGGCGAGAAGTCGACCGAGTTGGTGCCCGACATCGCCCAGGCGATGCCGAAGGTCACCGACTCCGGCCGGACGTACACCTTCACGATCCGCCGCGGCGTGCGGTTCTCCACCGGTGCGGAGGTGACGCCCGCGGACGTCGTGGCCTCGTTCCGGCGCATCTTCCGGGCCTCCGGTCCCACCGCCGGCACGTTCTACCAGAACATCGTCGGGGCCGGCGCGTGCCTGGCCGAACCGGCCACGTGCACCCTGCCCGGGGTCACCGCGCACGGCCGGGACATCGTCATCCGGCTGACCCGGGCCGACTCCGAGTTCCCCATGAAACTGGCCGTGCCGCACGCCGTGATCCTGCCGGCGGACACCCCGGCCAAGGACCAGGGCAACAAACCCGTCCCGGGCACGGGCCCGTACGTGATCTCCTCGTACGACCCCAACAAACAACTCCTGATGGAACGCAACCCGCGTTTCAAGGAGTGGTCGCACGCCGCGCAGCCGCAGGGCTACCCCGACCGGATCGTCTACAAGTACGGGACCACGGTCGAGGGCGCCGTGACCGCCGTCGAGAACGGCTCCGCCGACGTCGTGTGGGACCCGCCGCCCGCCGACCGCCTCAACGAACTGGGCACACGCTTCGTCAACCAGGTGCACGTCAACTCGCTGAACGCGTTCTGGTACCTGCCGCTCAACGTCAACATCGCCCCGTTCGACAACCTCAAGGCGCGCCAGGCCGTCAACTGGGCCATCGACCGTTCCGCGACCACGCGGCTCTTCGGTGGCAACGCGCTCGGCCGCCCCGCCTGCACCGTCCTGCCCGAAGGCTTCCCGGGACACACGGACTTCTGCGACTTCACCAAGCCGGCCGGGACCACCTGGAAGAGCAACGACCTGGCCAAGGCCAAGCGTCTGGTGAAGGAGTCGGGCACCGCCGGCCAGAAGGTCGCCGTGGTCGTCGCCGACGACGACACCAGCAAGGCCATGGGCGAGTACGTCCGCAGTGTCCTGCAGCAGATCGGCTACCAGGCCGCCCTCAAGGTGCTCTCGGCGAACATCCAGTTCAGCTACATCCAGAACACCAACAACAACGTGCAGATCAGCGTGACGCAGTGGTATCAGGACTATCCCGCCGCGTCCGACTTCCTCAACGTGCTCCTGTCCTGCGCCTCCTTCCACAAGGGCAGCGACTCCAGCATCAACATCGGCGGCTACTGCGACAAGCAGCTCGACGCCACCATGCGACGGGCGATGCACCTCGACCAGAGCGACCCCGAAGCGGCGGCCCGCCTGTGGGGACAGGCCGACCGGCAGGCCATGAGCCAGGCCCCGCTCGTCCCCCTGTTCGCCCCGCGCCAGGTCGACTTCCTGGCGCAGCGCGTCGGCAACTACCAGTTCCACAAGCAGTTCTTCATGCTCATCGACCAGCTCTGGGTGAAATGACCTCCTCGAAGAACGGACCCTGGCGCACCGCGGGCCGCCAGCTGATCCTCAACAGACCCGCGATGATCTCGGCCGCGGCGTTCGCGATCATCGTGCTCGCCTGCCTCGCCGCCCCCCTCTACGCCTCCCACATCGCGCACGTCGACCCGTTCACCTCGAACGTCGCGGGTACCACCGTCATCGACGGCCGCACCACCGACCTGCTCCAACAGAGCAGCGACGGCCTCGGCCTCGGTGTCACCCCCCTCGGCCCGACCTGGGACCCCCGGCACTACCTCCTCGGCGCGGACAACCAGGGCCGCGACGTGACGGCCCGGCTCCTGTACGGCGGACGCAACAGCCTCTACATAGGCCTGGCCTCGGCATTCGTGTGCTGCCTGATCGCAGCCGTCCTCGGCATCGTCGCCGGCTACTTCGGCGGCTGGGCCGACGCGGTGCTCGCCCGCCTCTTCGACGTCGTATGGGCCTTCCCCGTCTACCTGCTGGCGATCTGCCTCTCGGTCGTGCTGATGACCAGCGGCCTCGACATCGGCCCCCTGCACCTGGACGCCGGCAGCCTGCTCACGCCGATCCTGATCATCGCCGTGATCTACGTGCCCTATGTCGCCCGTCCCCTGCGCGGCCAGGTCATGGCCCTGCGCGAGCGGGAGTACATCCATGCGGCGATCGGGTCCGGCGCGACCGACCGGCGCATCATGCGGCGTGAGGTACTGCCCAACGTGCTGCCCACGATCATCGTGTTCCTGCCGATGATGACGGCACTCAACATGCTCACCGAATCCGCGCTGTCGTTCCTCTCCGTGGGTGTGCAGTCGCCCGACGCCAGTTGGGGAACGATCATCAACGACGGCCTCGGTCTCCTCTACACCCGCCCCGCGGTCACCGTGGCCCCGGGGCTGCTCATCGCGCTCACGGCCGTGGCCCTCAACGTCTTCGGCGACGGCGTACGCGACGCCCTCGATCCCAACGCCCGACTCCGAGGAGGCGTCTGATGCTCGGTTACGCTCTCCGCCGGATCGGCGCCGCCCTGTTCGTCCTGTGGGCCATCAGCGTCCTGGTCTTCCTCATCTTCTTCGCCACCCCCGGAGTCGACCCCGCGGCCCGCATCGCGGGCAAGAACGCCGACCCCGCCACCCTGGAACAGGTGCGGCGGTCCTTCGGGTTCGACGCGCCCCTCACCACCCAGTACGTGAAGATGATGAGCCACCTGTTCGTGGACGGGGACCTCACCTCGTTCGTCAACCGCGGCAGCCGAGTCATCCCGCAGATCACCGACGCCCTGCCGGCCACGTTCTCGCTCGTCGTCGGTGCCGCCGTCATCTGGATGGTGGTCGGCATCGCCATGGGCACCGTGGCGGCCGCCTGGCGTGGCAAGGCCGCCGACCCGCTGATCATGCTGTTCGGCGTGCTCGGTGTCTCGATGCCCGTCTACTGGCTCGGCGAGGTCATCAACCTCTTCACCCAGTCCCGGATGCACGAGACCGTCTTCCACTGGGTGCCACCCCTCGGCTACGTCCCCCTCACCGAGAACGCCTGGCAGTGGTTCCTGCACCTGATCTTCCCCTGGCTGTGCCTCGCCGTCCTCTACGCCGGCATCTACGCCCGGATGCTGCGCGGCGAACTGATCGGCGCGCTGCGCGAGGACTACGTCCGCACCGCCCGAGCCAAGGGCATCTCCGAACGCCGGATCCTCATCCGGCACGCCCTGCGCTGCTCACTCATCCCCATCGTGTCCCTGTTCGGCCTCGACTTCGGGGCTCTCGTCGGAGGCGCCGGACTGCTCACCGAAGTCGTCTTCGGTATCCCCGGCGTCGGTCATCTCACCTACGGCGCACTGCAGAACCTGGACCTGCCCGTGATCATGGGCACCGTCATGTACGCCGCGTTCTTCGTCGTCCTGGCCAACGCCGTCGTCGACCTCTTCTACGCCCGGCTCGACCCGAGGGTGCGTCATGCCTGAACCCCTGCTCGAAGTGACCGACCTCAAGGTCTCCTTCCGCGGCCGCTCCGGTCCCGTCACCGCCGTCGACGGCCTGTCCTTCACCGTCATGCCCGGCCAGGTCCTCGGCATCGTCGGAGAATCGGGCTCCGGCAAGAGCGTGTCGTCCATGGCACTGCTCGGCCTGATCCGCGACAAGGGCGCGACCGTCACCGGCAGCGCCCGCTTCCGGGGCCGCGAACTCATCGGCATGCCCGACCGGGAACTGCGCACCCTGCGCGGACGGGAGATCGCCATGATCTTCCAGGACCCGATGACCTCACTCACGCCCGTCTACACCGTCGGCTGGCACATCGCCGAACAGATCCGCGCCCACGAACAGGTCAGCAGACAGGCCGCCCGCGCCCGTGCCGTGGAACTCCTCACCGAGGTCGGCATCCCCGACCCGGCCCGCCGCGTCGACGCCTACCCGCACGAGTTCTCCGGCGGCATGCGCCAACGCGCCGTCATCGCCATGGCCCTCGCCTGCGACCCGGCCCTGCTCATCGCCGACGAACCCACCACCGCCCTCGACGTCACCACCCAGGCCCAGATCCTCGACCTGATGCTCCGCCTGCGCGACACCCACGGATCGTCCATCGTGATGATCACCCATGACATGGGCGTGGTCTCCGAGATCGCCGAGCGCGTGCTCGTCATGTACGGCGGCCGCGCCGTCGAGACGGGCACCCGCCAGGAGGTCTTCCACACACCCAGCCACCCCTACACCCGCGGCCTGCTCAGCTCGGTGCCCCGGACCGGCGGTGAGCGGCTGCACCGGCTGCCCACGATTGCCGGCGCCCCCATCGCCTCCTCCGAGCGCACCGCCGGCTGCGCCTTCGCCCCCCGCTGTGCCGAACGCCACGACGCCTGCACCGCGCAGCCACCCCTCACCGGCGACGGACACCTGTCCGCCTGCTGGCTCACCGCCACGGAGGTCCCGGCATGACCGGCGACGTACTGCTGAAGGCGACCGACGTCGTCAAGAACTTTCCCGTCCGCGGCGGGGTGACCGGCCGCCGCGGCCCCGTCGTCCACGCGGTGGACGGCGTCTCGCTGGAGGTCCACCAGGGCGAGACCCTCGGCGTGGTCGGCGAGTCGGGCTGCGGCAAGTCGACGCTGGGCCGCTGCCTGGTCAGGCTCGGTGAGGTCACCTCGGGCCGGATCGAGTTCGAGGGACAGGACATCACCCGGATGTCCAGGCGCCGACTGCGTCCGGTCCGCCCCGGCCTGCAGATGGTGTTCCAGGACCCGTACACCTCCCTGAACCCGCGGCGCACGGTCGGTGACATCGTGGCCGAACCGCTGCTGGTCCACCGCCGCGGCACGCGCGCGGAGATCCGGTCCAAGGTGGCCGACATCCTCGACAAGGTCGGCCTGACCGCCGATCACGCCGAGCGCTACCCGCACGAGTTCTCCGGCGGCATGCGCCAACGCGTCGGCATCGCGCGCTCCCTGGCGCTGGAGCCCCGGCTGATCGTCGCCGACGAGCCGGTCTCGGCCCTCGACGTGTCCATCCAGGCGCAGGTGCTCAACCTGTTCGCCGATCTCCAGGAAGAACTGGGACTGACGTACGTCTTCGTCGCCCACGACCTCGGCGTCGTCCGGCACGTCTCGGACCGGATCGCCGTGATGTACCTGGGCCGCATCGTCGAGCTGGGCCCGGCCGAGGAGGTGTACACCTCACCGGCGCACCCCTACACCCACGCACTGCTGTCGGCGGTGCCGCAGATCGACGACGGAACCCCGCGGGCGGAGCCCGCCCGGGAGCGGATCGTCCTGTCCGGTGACGTCCCCAACCCGATCGACCTCCCGGCCGGCTGCAGCTTCCACCCGCGGTGTCCGCTCGCACAGGACAAGTGCCGCACCGAACGCCCCGCGCTGAACAAGGACACGACGGGCCGCCAGATCGCCTGCCACTTCCCCCTGCGCTGACCGGCCGAAGGCGAGTCGGATCGACCATGTCGCGCCAGACGGAAGGCAGTTGGGGCCGACAAGTCGGTCAGTGTGGCCGAGTCGTTTCCTTCTTGTCTCCGCAGGCACCCCTTGAACCACCCCACCAGGAGGAACCAGTGTCATACCCGCGATCGCTCACCCCCGAGGAGGAACTCGCCGACGCGAAGAAGCGGCTGAGCCTCCCGCCTGTCGTCGTGATCTGCGGCTCCACCCGTTTCATGACCGAGATGACCGAGGCCGATGTGCGGGAGACCAAAGCCGGAAAGATCGTCGTCAAGCCGGGTTGCGACATGAAGTCGCCGCACGAACTCCTGTCCGATCCTGTCGAGGCCGAGACGCTGAAGGCTCGACTCGACGATCTGCACCGAGCGAAGATCCGGCTCGCTGACGAGGCGCTCGTGGTCGGCGACTACATCGGAGACAGCACCCGAGCCGAGATCGCCTACGCCCGATCGCTGGGCAAGCCCGTGCGGTTCACGCACCCCGAAGTCGACCCCGACGCCTGAGCACCCACCCCCACACCCACACCTGAAGACCTGGTGCATCCTCACCGAACTCCGCACGAGCCCCGATCTTCAGTGAGGATCCGACCGGACCTCGGTCAGTCGATGCCTTCGATGATGCGGAAGTCGCGCTCGACGCCGTCGGAGAGGGCGACCAGCGCCTCCTGGTAGGCCGCACTCTCGCGCGCCGCGACGGCCTGCTCGAAGCTGTCGAACTCGATCAGGACGGTGCGCTCGGCGATCCCGGCGTCGTGCGCCACGACCCGACCGCCACGGGCGAGGACCCGACCGCCCCCGGCCTTGACGGCCGGAGCGGCCAGCTTGTTGTAGGCAGCCAGCTTCTCAGGGTCCGAAATGGTGCCGTAGGCGCTGACCCAGTAGCCCTTGGGCATGGAACCTCCAGTGTTGGGATGAGTGCATCCGACTTACGGGTTGGTCGCGGACGAGCGTCGGCCGGCGAGAGCGAGGCTGGTCAGCGTCGTGATCGCCATGGCACCGATGCCGACCAGCGCCGCGGTGGTGTAGGCGCTGTCGTCGGGGAAGAGGTGGCCGGGACCGGTGCCCGCGGCGAGGATCAGGCCGCCGATGGCGCTGCCCAGGGAGTACCCGACGCTGCGGACGACGTAGTTGAAGCTCATGGCGCTCGACGTCTCGCTCTTGGCGGTGACGGCCAGGATGACGCCGGGCATCGCGGCCGAGAAGCCGCCGACGCCGACGCCGAGCACGCCCATCGCCGCGAACAGTTCGGCCAGGTCCGACCGGGCCGCCGCGAACAGGGCGAACCCGCCGCCGACCACGACGGCGCTGCCGGCCAGGAGCAGGGGGTCGGCGATCCGGGTGCGGACCCGCGGCGTGAGCTTGCCGGCGACGAACCCCAGCACCGAGAACGGGATGAGGACCAGCCCGGCCACGAAGGTCGTCAGCCCGAAGCCGTAGCCGGCGCCGTGCGGCGTCTGCGCGTACCGGGTGATGAGCGTGAGCAGGAGGTACATGCCGATCCCGCCGACGAACATGGCGAGGTTCGCCCCGGCGACCGCCGGGTGCCGCACCGCCCGCACATCGACCAGGGGCGTCGTGCTGCGCAGCTCGATGACGGCCCAGACGCAGAGCAGCACCACCGCGCCGACGGCGAGGCCCGCCGCCACGGCGAGGTGCCGGCTCCATAGATTCCGTTCGCCGGCGAGGAACAGCACCAGGACCAGCGCGGCGGCCAGGACGACCGCGCCTGCCACGTCCACGTGGGCGGAGCGTCCTTCGGGGGCGGCGGGCATGGAGCGCCACGCGGTCAGGAGGGCGGCGGCGGTGACGACCAGGCCGAGGCCGTAGGCGGCCCGTACCCCGCCGAGCTCGGCGAGCAGTGCGGCCAGCGGGTAGCCGACGCCGGCCCCGATGATCGAGACCACCGAGATCAGGGCGATCACGGCCGCGCTGCGCTCCTCGGGGAGGTGGTCCCGGGCCACGCCCATCATGAGCGCCGTCAGCCCGAGCCCGACGCCCTGGGCCGCCCTGCCGACCAGCAGCCACGCGAACGGCAGCGGCAGCACGGTGAGCGCGCTGCCGGCGACGACGACCGCCAGCGTGGCGAGGATCGTGGTCCGCCGGTGCGGGCCGGCTCCGAGCCGGCCCAGGACCGGCGTGGCGACGGCGCCGCTGAGCAGCGCGACGGTCAGCGTCCACTGCGCGCTGCCGAGCGAGACGTGGAACGAGGTCGCCACGCTGGTGATGAGCGGCGTCCCGAGGCTGGCGACCGCCGCCACGACCAGAGCGATGAACATCAGGGCGGGGACCAGCAGCCGCCCCTCGGAGCGCGCAACCGGGAACGCCTTCACCTCGATCCCGTCGACCGGCTGCCCGGTCACCGCTTCGGCCCTTCGCGGTCCTGGCTTTCGAGCTCTGCCAGATGCTTCAGCGCGGGAAGGGCCGCCACCAGCGCCTCGACCTCGTCGCCGGTGAGCTCGCCGATCAACGGCTCGAACGCGTCGACGCCCGCCTGGCGCCGCGTCCGGACATAGGAGGCGCCGGCTTCGGTCAGGCACACCAGCGTGACCCGCTTGTCGGACGCGTCGCCCCGCCGCTCGACCAGGCCGGACTCCTCCATCACCCGGACCAGGGCGGTCATCGCGGGCTGGGTGACGCCCTCGACGGCGGCCAGATCGGTGATGCGCCGCGGGCCGGTCCGGTCCAGGGTGGCCAGGGTGGCGGCGGACGTCAGGCTCATGTCCCGGGGCAGGCGTCTCGCGGCTCTGGTGGCCAGGCCGTAGAGGGCTGCCCCGATGGCGGCGGACGCGCCACGAGCGGTGTCTTGACGACTCATGCTCGAAGCATAGCATTCTTATATTCACAGCTTATGGAAATGGTCGGTCAGTCGGTTCGGCTTCGCCCGCAGCGGCTCCAGCTCGCCCCGCACCTCGACCGGCGGGTCGAGCACCTCGCCGGCGGCCGGACCGTGAACCGGCCCGGCCGCCTCCCGCGCGATGGCCGCCGGGCGCCGATGGTCCTGCGGCGGTGCGTCAGGGTCGATACCGGCGGCGCGGGCCGGGATCGGCGGCACCGACCGACCGCCACCCGGACCTACGACGCCGGCGGCGCGAGCGACAGGTGCTCCTCGAAGCCCGCGGTGTCTCACAAGGCGCCGCGAAGCCGTCGCCAGGGCGATGGGTCAGCTACCGCACGCGCAGCCGGCCACCTCCGGGGCGGCCCCGTTGCTCTCGCTGGAACAACAGCCGCCGCCCGCGACGTCGCGTTCGGCGCTTTTGCCCAGGGTGCCGGCGTCGGCCTTGACGACGTAGACCTCCCAGGGTTCCTGTCCGGGGCCGTGGACCCAGACCTTGTCCTGGAGGGCGTAGCAGCAGGAGGTGTCGTTCTCCTCGAAGGTGACCAGACCGGCGTCCTTGAGGCGGCCCGTCGCCGCCGAGACCTGCTCGGTGGACTCGACCTCGACGCCGAGGTGGTCGAGGCGGGTGTCCTGTCCGGGCTCGCCCTCGATCAGGACGAGCTTGAGTGGCGGTTCGGTGATGGCGAAGTTGGCGTACCCCTGACGTCGCTTGGCGGGTTCCGTGCCGAACAGCTTCGAGTAGAAGGTGATCGACGCTTCGAGGTCGCCGACCCGCAGGGCGAGTTGAGCGCGAGACATGGCGGTGCTCCCATCGAGTTGTATTGATAGATTTCGATGCAACATTGCGCCTTGGATCGAAGCCTGTCAACATAGAGGAATGTCGAAGCAAGAGCTTGTCGTGTTGGGTCGGACCGCCGAGGCCGAGGGCTGCTGCCCAGGGCTGCTCGACGCCCCGCTTGGCGAGGATCAGGCCGTTGAACTGGCGAAAGTGTTCAAGGCGCTGGGGGATCCGGTGCGACTGCGGCTGCTGTCGATGATCGCGTCACAGGCCGGTGGAGAGGTCTGTGTCTGTGACCTGACCCCGGCGTTCGACCTCTCCCAGCCGACTATTTCGCATCACCTCAAGCTGCTGCGGCAGGCCGGTCTCATCGACTGCGAGCGGCGCGGGACCTGGGTCTACTACTGGCTGCTGCCGGCGATGACCGACCGTCTTGCGGGCGTCCTGACCCGTCCGGCCGGTGAGCCGCTTCCAGTCCAGGCGGAGACCGCGGGGGCTACGGCGTGAGTCCGAGCGCACCTGATCGGAGTGTGTCCGGTCGCCTGTCGTTCCTGGATCGCTATCTGGCTCTGTGGATCCTCGGCGCGATGGTGGTCGGGCTCGGGCTGGGACGCCTGGTTCCCGGCCTTGGTGACGCGCTGGCGACGGTGACCGTGAGCGGGGTGTCCCTGCCGATCGCGCTGGGCCTGCTGGTGATGATGTACCCGGTGCTGGCCAAGGTCCGCTACGACCGGCTCGACACCGTCACCCGGGACCGCCGGCTCCTGCTGCCCTCGCTGCTGCTGAACTGGATCGTCGGCCCGGCCCTCATGTTCGCTCTGGCCTGGTCGCTCCTGTCGGATCTGCCCGAGTACCGCACCGGCCTGATCATCGTCGGTCTCGCCCGATGCATCGCCATGGTCATCATCTGGAACGACCTCGCCTGCGGACACCGCGAAGCCGCCGCTGTCCTGGTCGCCCTGAACTCCGTGTTCCAGGTGATCGCGTTCTCGGCCCTCGGCTGGTTCTACCTGAGCGTCCTGCCCGGCTGGCTCGGCCTGGCGCGGAGCGGCCTCGACGTCTCGGTGTGGGAGATCGGCCGGAGCGTGCTGATCTTCCTCGGTATCCCGCTCGCAGCCGGCTACCTCACCCGCCGCATCGGCGAGAAGGCCAAGGGCCGCACCTGGTACGAAGCGAAGCTGATCCCGCGCATCGGCCCCTTCGCCCTCTACGGGCTGCTCTTCACCATCGTCATCCTCTTCGCCCTCCAGGGCGACGCCATCACCTCAAAGCCTTTCGACGTGGCCCGCATCGCCCTGCCGCTGCTCGTCTACTTCGCGCTCATGTGGGCCGGCTCCATGGCCCTCGGGCGAGCCGTCGGCCTGGACCACCCGCGCGCCACCACGCTCGCCTTCACCGCGGCAGGCAACAACTTCGAGCTGGCCATCGCCGTCGCCATCGCCACCTACGGCGCCACCTCCGGACAGGCACTCGCCGGCGTCGTAGGGCCCCTCATCGAAGTACCGGTGCTGATCGGCCTCGTCCACGTCGCGCTCTACGCCCGCCGCTACTTCACCGGCCCCACCACGCTCACAGCCCAGGAAGACCCCGCCCATGCCTGACACCGCCCTGCCCACGGTCCTGTTCGTCTGCGTCCACAACGCCGGACGCTCACAAATGGCCGCCGCCTTCCTCACCCACCTCGCCGGAGACCGCGTGCTGGTCCGCTCCGCCGGTTCCGCACCGGCCGACATCGTCAACCCGGCCGTGGTCGCGGCACTTGCCGAAGTCGGCATCGACATCTCCGCCGAGGTCCCCAAGGTGCTCACCGTCGAAGCCGTCCAGGCCTCCGACGTCGTCATCACCATGGGCTGCGGTGACGCCTGCCCCGTCTTCCCCGGCAAGCGCTACCTCGACTGGTACCTCAGCGACCCCGCCGGCCAAGGCGTCGACGCCGTCCGCCCCATCCGCGACGAGATCGAACTCCGCATCCGCGGCCTCATCGAGGAGATCGCCCCGGCGGTACAGCGGTGACACCACACCCCGGAATCCGGCTCGCGCCCATGGGACCCGACCACGCGGACCAGGTCCTGCGGATCTATCAACTCGGGATCGACGAAGGCAACGCCACCTTCGAGACGGTCGCGCCCACTTGGGAACACTTCGACACTTCGAAGCTCCCCGACCACCGACACGTCGCCCTCGACAACGCGGGCGGCGTGCTCGGCTGGGCCGCTGCCGTGCCCGTCTCCGATCGCTGTGCATACGCCGGCGTCGTCGAGCACTCGGTCTATGTCCACTCCGACGCCCGCGGCCAGGGCGTCGGCACGGCACTCCTGCGCGCGCTGCTCGCCTCCACCGAGGCCGCCGGGATCTGGACCGTGCAGTCCGGCATCTTCCCCGAGAACACCGCAAGCCTCACCCTGCATCTGCGAGCCGGGTTCCGCCTCATCGGTACGCGCGAACGCATCGGCCGCCACCACGACCGATGGCGCGACGTCCTTCTCGTCGAACGCCGCAGCTCCGCGGTGCTGTGACCTGGCAGCTGCGAAGCCTGCGCCGCCGCCGCACGGCTTGAGTCGACTCTGCCCACTGCAGGCATCGCCCCGCACGGATGCACCGCCGGTCCTCTGTGAACCGACGCCCGGACACCCTCGAGGTCAGGCGATGGCCGAGAAAGCCGTGACGTGGTCGATCCGGAGTCGGACCAGGAACATGCCGGGCACGCTGTTGCGCCGGCCGAACTCCTCGGCCAGTTCCTGGCCCATGTATCGCGCGGCGATATTGGTCGCCCAGGTGAGCAACTGGCCGGGGTCCTCCGAGATCTCCGCGCGGCCCCGCAGGACAGCGTAGGAGAAGGGCGGACGCTCGTCGTCGACGCACAGCGCTGCCCGGTTGTCACGCAGGAGGTTCTGGCTCTTCACCGTCCTGTCCTCGGTGGTGAAGACGAGATCGCTCCCGTCCAACAGAAACCACACGGGCACGACGTGCGGACCGCCGTCCTCCCGGATGGTGGACAGTTTGCCGGTGCGGGTGCCCTCGCTGATGAAGGCCTGCCACTCGTCCTCGGTCATCTGGGTTGCCATGCCGCTCACCATAGAATGGGAAAAGCCCGAAGTCGTACTAAAGGTGCATTCGGCACGTCATGTGGACGGCTTCGACCAAAAGTAACCTCAGGAATGAGGGGTTATGTCACAAATTATCGATAAGGCGCCCTCGGACGTACCGCAAATTGACGCCGACCTCCGCGTCAACGGAGCCACGCACCGCCTGCGGCTTGACACGCGCGTCACCCTGCTGGACGCCCTGAGGGACCATCTCGGTCTGACCGGTGCGAAGAAGGGTTGCGACCAAGGAGCGTGCGGGGCGTGCACGGTCCTGCTGGACGGCAAGCGGGTGGTGTCCTGCCTCGCACTGGCGGCGCAGTGCGAGGAACGCGAGGTCACGACCGTCGAGGCGCTCTCCCAGGGCGAGCAGCCGCACCCGCTGCAGGACGCCTTCGCCCGGCACGACGCCTTCCAGTGCGGCTACTGCACCCCGGGACAGATCATGTCGGCGGTGGCACTCATCGCCGAAGGGCGGGCCGGCTCCGACGAGGACATCGCGGAGTTCATGAGCGGCAACATCTGCCGCTGCGGCGCCTACCCGAACATCCGCGCGGCCGTCCGCGACGCGGCGGGTGGCTGACATGCACCCCTTCGCTTACGTACGGGCGACGGACGCGGACCAGGCCGTCGCCGTCGTGGCGGCCGACCCGGCCGCCTCGTTCCTTGCCGGCGGCACCACTCAGCTCGACCTGATGAAGGACGGCGTGATCGGGCCCGACCGGCTCGTCGACATCAGCCGGCTGCCGCTGCGCGGCATCACCGCCGGTGAGACCACCCTGCGGGTGGGGGCACTCACGTCGATGGAGGAGCTGGCGGCCGATCCCGTCGTCGGCCGTCGGCTGCCCTTCGTCCGCGAGGCACTCCTTCAGGGCGCCTCGGTGCAGCTGCGCAACCTGGCGACCATCGGGGGCAACCTTCTTCAGCGCGCCCGGTGCCGTTACTTCAGGGACCCCGCGGTCGACGCGTGCAACAAACGCGCCCCCGGGTCCGGCTGCGCCGCCATCACCGGCATCCAGCGTATGCACGCCGTGCTCGGCACCAGCGAGCACTGCATCGCGCTGCACGCCTCGGACCTGGCCGTGCCGTTGACCGCGCTGGACGCGACCGTCCATGTGCAGGGGGTGAACGGGCCGCGGTCCGTCCCACTGACGCGGTTCTACCTGCAACCGGGAGACACCCCGCAACGGGAGAACGTCCTCGACCACGGGGACCTGATCACCGCAGTCGACATTCCTCTGCTCCCGGAGACCGCCCGGTCCCACTACCTCAAGGTCCGCGACCGGGCCTCGTACGAGTTCGCCCTGACGTCGGCCGGTGTGGCCCTGGTGATCGACGACGGCCGGATCGAGCAGGCCCGCGTCGCGTTGGGCGGCGTAGGCACCGTCCCGTGGCGGGCTCGGGATGCCGAGGAGATCCTGCGCGGCGCCCCGACGGACACCGCCGCCTTCCGCGCGGCCGCGGACGCCGCCGTCGCCGGTGCCAGGCCGCTGCCCGGCACCGCATTCAAGGTGGACCTCGCCCGACGCACCCTGGTGCGCGCCCTCGAAACCGTCGCAGGAGCACACTCATGACCACTCTTGACGCGGGCGGGCCCGTCGGCGCCGGCATCGACCGTGTGGACGCCCGGCCGAAGGTGACGGGGAACGCCCACTACCCCAACGACTACGCGTATCCCGGCATGGCGCATGCCGCGCTGGTTCGGAGCACGATCGCGGCCGGCAGGATCCGTGACATCGACACCGCCCGCGCGCGGCGGGCACCGGGAGTCCTGGCGGTCATCACCCATCTCGAAGCACCGCGGCTCCAGCGCGGCCCCATGACACTGCTCGGCCCGTCGCCGCCCGCCCCGCTGCAGGACGACCGCATCCTGCACCACGGCCAGCACGTCGCGGTCGTGGTGGCAGAGACCGCCGAACAGGCCCGGTACGCGGCCACGCTCGTCGACGTGGTGTACGACGCGGCCGAAGCCCGCCTGAGCATCACGGACCCGGACGCGGAGATCGTGACCGATCCGTGGGACCTCGACCAGCGACGCGGCGACGTGGAAGCAGGTTTCGCCGCCGCCGACGTCGTGGTCGAGGAGTCATACAGCACCCCCGACAACACCAACAACCCCCTCGGCCTGATGGCCACCCTCGCGGTGTGGGACGGCGACTCGCTCACCGTCCACGACTCCACCCAGTGGACCCACAACGTCCGGACGACGCTCGCGACCGCCTTCGGCGTCCCGGAGAACGGCGTCCGGTGCCTCGCGCCCTACGTCGGCGGCGCCTTCGGAGCGGGCCTGCGCGTGTGGCCGCACGTGATCCTCACCGCGCTCGCCGCACGCGAGGTGCGGCGGCCGGTCAAACTCGTGCTCACCAGGCCCGAGATGTTCACCTCGGTGGGTCACCGCCCGGAGAGCCTGCAACACGTCAGGATCGGTGCAACCAGGTCCGGTGAGCTGCTGGCGATCCGCCATACGAGCACCTCGTCGGTCGCCATGGAGGACGACGACTTCGAGCCGGTCTCCCTCGGTTCCGCCGTCTCCTACGCCTGTCCCAACGTCACCACCCGCGACCGCCAGATCCGGCTGAACATTCCCTGCCCGGGATCGATGCGCGCGCCGGCCGAGGGGCAGGGCAACTTCGCACTGGAGTCGGCCGTCGACGAACTCGCCCACGTCCTCGCCATGGATCCGATCGAGCTGAGGTTGCGCAACTACACGGAGACCGATCCGCGCAGCGGCCTGCCCTGGTCGAGCAAGGCCCTCCGCGAGTGCTTCACCGAGGGTGCCCGGCGCTTCGGCTGGTCGCGCCGCACCCCGGAGCCTGGGTCGATGCGCGATGGCCGGTGGCTGATCGGTTACGGCGTGGCCGGTTCCTCCTACCCTCACTACCAGGTCCCCTGCCAGGCACGCGCGTCGATCCGCCGGGACGGATCCGCCTACGTGCGCAGCGCGGCCACCGACATCGGGACGGGCACGTACACGGTCATGACCCAACTCGCGGCCAACCTGCTCGGGTTGGACACGGCCCGGGTGCGCTTCGACCTCGGAGACTCCGACATGCCGTACGCGCCGCAGGCCGGCGGCTCGGGGCTGACCGGCGCGCTCGGAAACGCCGTGCACATAGCCTGCGAACGCCTGGTGCGGGAGTTCCTCCAGATCGTGCATGACGATCCGGAGTCGCCGCTGCGCGGCCGCACCCTCGCGGACGTCGTCGTCAGGGGCGGACGTATCCACCGGGCCGAGGATGCCGGGCAGGGCGAGTCCTACATCGACATCCTCGCGCGGCACGGCCTTGAGGAACTGAGTGCGGACGGGCGCAGCACCCCGCCTGCGGCCGACGGGTTCGGGATGGCCACGGCCGGCGCCTTCGGAGCGAAATTCGTCGAGGTGCGGATCGACCCCGACCTGCGCCTGTTGCGGGTGGCCCGCGTGGTGCAGGTGATCGACGGCGGCCGCATCCTCAACGAGAAGACTGCCACCAGCCAGATCATCGGCGGCACGGTGGGCGGCATCGGCCAGGCCATGTTCGAGAAGACGGAGACCGACCCGGGGACCGGCCGTATCGCCAACGCCACCTTCGGCGACTACCTGGTCCCCGTCAACGCCGACATTCCCGACATCGAGGTGGCGTTCGTCGGGGCGCCCGATCCGGCAACGCCGGTGGGTACCAAAGGAGTCGGAGAGGTCGGGCTGGTGGGTACCGCCGCGGCCATCGGCAACGCGGTCCACCACGCGACAGGGCGCCGGCTGCGGTCCCTGCCCTTCACGATCGAGCGGTTGCTGGACTGAGCGCCGCGTCCGGAGCCCTGGATGTCCGGGGCCGACGGCGCTCAGGTCTCACTCCTGCGCGCGCCCGTCGTGCCCGGCGATCACATCGGACACCAGCCACAGCCGCTCCGCCGCCTCGGGGTCCAGGGCGTGGTCGGCCACGCCCGATTCCTGGCCCGGTTCGTGGCGCGGGGCCTCGTTGCCGTCCTCGAAGTACCTGCCGCCCTTGCCTTCCAGGCCGGGCCAGGTGGCCAGCAGCGTGGGAGTGGCCGCGCCCTGCTCGGCCGTCCGGAAGTCGTAGTCCGGCATCCCGGCCGTGTCCTCGGGGCTGAGGTGGCGGCCGAGGTTGCTCATGACCGCTCCGGGGTGGCAGGTGTTGGCGGTGATGCCGTCCGCGGCCCAGCGCCGCTGGGCCTCCACGGCGAAGAGCGCGGTGGCCGTCTTGGACTGCCCGTAGGCCAGGGCCGCGTTCCAGGGGCGCTTGCGGAAGTTCAGGTCGTCGAAGTCGACGGGGGCGGCGAGGTGGGCCACCGAACTGAGGGTGACCAGCCGGGCGTCGTCGGCTGCCGAGAGGGCCGGGTGCAGTCCGGTCGCGAGCACGTGGTGGCCCAGGTGATTGACGGCGAACTGCGTCTCCAGGCCCTGTGCGGTGTACCTCCGGGGAGGGAAGGCCACGCCGGCGTTGCCGACCAGGATGTGCAGAGGGCCGCTCCAGGCGTCGACCAGGCCCCGCACCGACCGCAGGTCCGACAGGTCCAGGTGGACGACGCGCAGCGCGGCGTGCGGGGCGCCGACGGCGATCTCCCGGGCGACCTGCTCGCCGGCGCCGGTGTCGCGTACGGCCAGGGTCACCTCGGCTCCCGCCCTGGCCAGCGCCCGGACGATCTCGGTGCCGATGCCCGAGGACGCGCCGGTGACGAGCGCCCGCCGCCCGGACAGGTCCAGGCCGGCGACGACGTCGGCAGCCGTGCTGCCGACGTCGAACGGTGTGGTGATGCGTTCTGCCATGGTCTCTCTCCCTGTCAGCCGGGGTCCGGCGGGCAGGCACCTAGGGAATCGACCATGCGGCCCTTCGCCACCCGCCTCCCCGTCCCGGCGCTTGTGAGGCCAAGGGTTGCTCCGGGATCCCAGGGCGTCCAACATGAGCTGCTTGTGGCGGTTGTAGCCTCGTCCTGTGACCCCTGACCTTCGGCAGCTGAGATACTTCGTCGCCGTCGCCGAGGAGTCCAGCTTCACGCGCGCCGCCGAGCGGCTCGTGATCAGCCAGCAGTCCCTCTCCCAGCAGATCGCGCTGCTGGAGCGCATGCTCCGCGTGAGACTCTTCGACCGCGACACCAGGGGCACCCGCCTGACCGCCGTCGGCACGCTGTTCCTGCCCGAGGCCCGGGCCGTCCTCGCAAGGGCCGAGGAAGCCGTGCGGGTCGTGACACGGGCCGCGCGCGGCGAGATCGGCGGCCTGCGCCTCGCTTTCCTCTCCACCACGATGAACCACCTGCTTCCCCCGGTCGTCCGCGCCCTGCGGCAACGGCTGCCGGAGATCGAGCTGACGACGGCGGAGACACCCATCGCGACCCTGGTCGACGGCCTGCGCAAGGGAAACTTCGACGCCGCCTTCACCCGGCCGCCGCTGGTGGCTGGGCTGGAGAGCAGGACCCTGGCGAGCGAGCCCGTGTGCGCTGTCCTGCCCGAAGGGCATCCGCTCGCCGGCCGTACCGAGCTGACCCTGGGCGAGTTGTCCGCCGAACGCTGGGTGCTGACCCCCCGCAGCTCGTGGGAGCCCTGGCACGAGGCCTTCGACGACTCGTTCCGAGCTGCCGGATTCGTTCCCGACGTGGTCCAGCGTGAGGCGAGCGTGCAGGGCCTGCTCGCCCTCGTGGCAGCCGGCGTCGGGGTGACCCGGCTGGCCCGGTCCGCGAGCAGCCTGCGCCGCTCCGGCGTGGTGTTCGTGGTGCTGGCGGGCGAGTCCACCCCTACCGAGATGGTCTGGCTGGCGGGCAACACCGCACCGGCCCTGCATCTCCTCCTGGAGGTGGTGACCGAACTGGCCGCCTCCACCGACCTCACCGCGTCCGGCTGACCTCACCCTGTGGCCGCGCCCGGGTGGCCGGGCTGTTCGAGCCCGACTACCTGCTCACGAGCCACACGAAAACCTGTGGTGATCGAGGCTGCCTGTCGCATCGTCATCCTCGAAGGCCAGCCCGCGGAAACACAGCCACCAGCGACCAGTACCGCCGCGCCGCCGCGTCAGCGGAAGCGATGGCCCTCGTCTGAGACGGCTTGCACCGGCTGCGCGGTCAGTAGCCGCCGCTCTGTGAGGACGACTGCTTGGTGATCTGCTTTCCATCGGTGCCCAGCACATACCACTTGGCGCCGAAGGCGTCGATCCCCTGCCCGTTGGTCTGCCCGGCCTTGGAGTCGTCGGCGAACGTGTACAGCGGGTGACCCTTGTACGCCACCTGCTTCGAGCCGTCGCTGCGCGTGATGGTGGAGAGCAGCTTGCTGTTGACGCCGCCCTTGGCGATCGTCTTTCCGTTCGCCTTCAACGGCGGCCACGCCTCGGCACAGTCCCCGTTGCACGTGGACTTGTTCTTCTTGTCGGACTGGAAGAGGTAAAGAGTGTGCCCCTTGCTGTTGACCAGGATCTTGCCGAGTGGCGTGGACTTGGTGGTCACCGTCACGGAGGACGACATGCTCACCGCTGATGTCGCTACGTGTGCGCTGCTCGCCGAACTGTGATTGTCGCCCTGGGCATACGCGACGGTTGTCGCAGACAGCAGAGCTGCTGATCCGGTGGCAGCGATGAATGCTCTGACGTGGTTATTCACGAGAATCGCCTCGGAGAGGGTTTGCGGCCTTCGTTCCTGGGGCGCGCGCCGCACACCTCCCAGTACACACCGAAGCCGCCGGCCTGGCCACAGCTCGGCCTTTCACCCGGCGCTTTCGTGATCGGCGTCCGCGTGGCGGTGCCGACGGGCGAAATCCCGCGGTGCACGAGCCACGGGCTGTTGCCTTTCGAGCGGTTTTGGCACGGGCCGTCCAACGGGTGAACCCTGGCGGGTCGCGGGGAGCCGAATGAGGCCGGGAACACGACTGGCGCCATGGTGAGGCCTCAGGCCATCGCACATCCACGGAGTCCTTTTGAAGCATCAAATGTTCCGGCGGTCGTTCGGGCCGCTGTTCTCCGCGCTGAAGTCGGCGTGCCCCGCCGGAGCCGGCGCGTGACCGGGAATCGGCGAGGCGGTCAGCGCCACGACTCCGAGAGTCCATCCGGCGCTGCGGTGACCGGGCCCCGGAAGCGCCCGGCCGTCGGAGTCTTGTTGCTCCTGCTGATCCCGGTCGTGGTAGGTCTCGGGGTCTATTTCGTGGGCCGTGGACTGACGCCGGATCCGAACAGCAGCTTCTTCGGGGCCCGCTACGACGAAGCCATGGACCTCAAGGCCCGCCTCGGCAGCGCCCTGTTGGCCCTGGCCCTGGTCCAGCTCCTGCTCGCTGCCCGTATGTACGGCCGGCTGCCCGGGTCGAAGCCTTCCTCACGCGTCGTGTCCACCACGCACCGGGTGACCGGGCTGGTGGCCTTCCTGCTCTCGGTGCCCATCGCCTACCACTGCCTCACGGCGTACGGCGTTGAGCTGACGACGCCGCGGGTGGCGATCCACTCGATTACCGGTTGCGTGCTGTACGGCGCGTTTGCCGCCAAAGTCGTCGTGGTGCGCAGCCACAGGTTCCCGGGATGGACGCTGCCTGTCGTCGGCGCACTTCTCTTCTGCTCGATCGCACTGCTGTGGTACACCGCCGCACTCTGGGAACTCAACGGCTTCCGGACCCCGGGCCTGTGAACGGCATCCCGCTCGGCATCTCCAGGAATCAGCATTCGATCACCGCGATGGCGGAGCGCGTCAGCCCGGAAAGCGGCCCGTCGAGCGCAGTTCCCAACGGCGTTCGGCGTATGCCAGGTCGTCGCGCCACAGCCGTCCGGCCGCTGCCCGCATCAGCGGCCGCAGCACGGGTGCGGTCGTGCGCACGGCGGCGAAACCGCGGCGGTCCGACACAGCCATGATCGTTTCGATGACGGCCGTCCGCGGCCTGCCGTGTTCGTCCGGGCCGAGGGGAGTGGCGTGGGTTTCCACGACGGAGCCCCGCCCCTCGCCCTCCGTGATGTGCATGACGACCGTCCGCGGTTCCGGCGCGGTGAACACGGCCCGCACGGGGACGACGAGCCGCCCGGCGACCTTGAAGGAGACGTCGACGGCGAAGCCGTCGTCGACCTGTGCGTCCGTCGTCGCGGCGTCCGGTGCGTCGACCACCGTCAGATCCACGAACGAGTACGGGTGGAACCAGGCGCCGTGCCACGGATCCAGCCGGTTCGCGACGATGTCTTCGGGCTCGCAGGTCCCCGTGCTCTCGTAGACGGCCGAGACCGCGTCCGACAGGGTGGGCCTGACCGGCACCACCGGCGCGCTCGTGGGCGTCTCACCGCCGACCTCGTCCAGCCGGACCCACACCAGGACACCGTCGTCGTGGACCGGGAGCGGTTCCCAGCCCGCGAAGGCCGCTCCTTCGAGGGCGAGTCCGTGCCAGTGACACACGAGCGTGCCGCAGTGCACCGGGCTGTTCCGCAGCGGTGCGCCGAGGTGGGGACAGACTCCGGGCCCGGCGACGAGCCGGCCCTCGGCGTCCCGCCAGACGACGACCTCATGGCCGGCGACGGTACGGGCCAGGGGACGGTCGTCACGGATGCCCCGGGTGGCGCCCACGACGTACCAGTTGCCCGACGGCCGGGCCTGGGAGCGCTTGAGCGCCTGGGCGATCACGTTGGGCCGTGCCTCGCGCCAGGTCGGTCGCTGCCGCGCCCAGGGCACCGGGCGCCTGCGCAGGGACAGCGGAACGCGCCCGCGCCGGGAGGATCGGTCCGCACTCACGCGATCTCCTTCTGGACCTCGGACGCGGGCTCGCGCCGTTCGGAAGGCGTGCGGTCCGGCGTGTGGACCACATGGGGACGCGTGCTCGCACGCTGTGTGGCCCGGGCCGCCATCACCCGCACCAGGCCGTCGAGAGCGACCGCCGCGCGCCTCGGCCGGGTCACCGCGGCGCGGCGGTGCAGCACGGCGTACCCGTCCGCCGCGATCGCGTCCAGGATCCCTCCGTACAGAACGAACGCCGTCCGGATGCACGGGCGGGACACGGGGTCGAGCATGGCGAGCCCGCGCACCGCCTCGCGGTAGACGGCGCGGGTGAGGTCTTCGAAGGCTCGCAACGCCTCGACGACGCGCCGGTCACTGCGACCGGTCTTCCTGCTCCAGAGCAGGAACTCCCGGTCGACACCGTGGACTTGCAGCAGGTCGGCGGGCAGGTACACCCGGCCGCGATCGAGGTCCTCGCCCACGTCCCGGAGGAAGTTCGTCATCTGGAAGGCGACTCCCAGGGCGGCCGCGGGAGGTGCCGCCTCCTCGCGGGGGACCACCGTGCCGAGAACCGGAAGCATCTGCAGCCCGATGACGGCGGCGGAGCCGTACATGTAGGTCTGTAGATCGTCGAAGGTCGGGTAGTCGGTGACGTGCAGGTCACTGCGCATGGATGCCATGAAGTCGCTGAAGTGCCGGTGGTCGATGTCGTAACGCCGTGCCGTGTCGGCCAGCGCCAGGACGACCGGATCAGTGCCCTTCCCGTCGAGCAGCCCGCGTTCGAGGCGCGACTGGAGGTCGGCGAGGTCCTTCGAGCGGCTGTCCGCGTCGAGGGGAGCGGCCAGGGAGTCGACGATGTCGTCCGCCCAGCGGGCGAAGCCGTACAGAGCGTGGACGGCCGGCCGGCGTTCGACCGGCAGGAGACGGGTGGCGAGGAAGTACGTCTTGCCGTGGCGGGCGTTGAGCGTGCGGCAGCGACTGTAGGCGTCCCGCAGGGCAGGGTCGGTGATGCCCGCCGCGTCGAGTTCACGGTCCGTCATGAGGGGGCACCTTTGGTCGTGGCCGACGGACTGCGTCGGCTGCGGGACGGAGGGTTCGTGAGCCCGGTGACACGGGCGGCGGCGAGCTTGCCGGACAGCAGGACCGTCGGTACGCCGACACCCGGTGTGGTGCCGCAGCCCGCGAGCACGGCGTTCTCGGTGCCGCGTACGAGGTTCCGGGGGCGGAACGGCCCCGTCTGCCCGAAGGTGTGAGCCGCGGAGAAGGGGGTGCCCGCCACGTGACCCTGGGCCTGCCAGTCGGCGGGTGTCACCAGGCACTCTTCCTCGATCGCCGAGCCGATGCCGTCCAGGCCGCGCTGTTCCAGTTCCTTCAGGATGCTCTCGCGGTAGCGCGGGGCCAGGTCACCCCACTCCGCCGCGTCCGGGCCGATGTCCGTGTTCGGGCAGGGCGCGAGAATGTAGTGCAGGTGGCGGCCGGGCGGCGCGAGGTCGGGGTCCGTGGCGGTGGGCCGGGTGATGAGCAGGGACGGATCGCTCATCAGGTCGCCGGTTCGCGTCAGTTCCTCGAACGTGCGGCTCCACTTCGCGCCGAACGACAACGTGTGGTGGGCGAGCCCGGGCCAGGTGCGGTCGGTGCCCGCGTGCAGGACGACGGCCGACGGCGAGTTCCGGATCCGGATCGGTCGTCGTGGCGTACGGCCGAGGAGCCGGTAGGAGACGGGCAGGTCCGGCGTGAGGACCACGGCGTCGCACGGAATGCGGTCGTCGGCGGTCACGACGGCGGTGACCCGGTCGCCGGAGCGCTCCAGCCGCGTGACGTCCTGCCCGAAGCGAAGATCGGCGCCCGCTTCGGCGGCTGCGTCGGCCATGGCCTGGGGAACCGCGTGCATGCCGCCGCGGGGGAAGTACACGCCGGCGACGGTGTCCATGTAGGCGATGACGGCATAGGCGGCCAGGGCCCGTGCCGGGGGAACGCCCGCGTAGAGGGCCTGGAAGGAGAACACACGGCGCAGCCGCTCGTCACGCAGAAAGTGGCCGATGCGCCGGTCCAGCGTGCCGAATCCCCCGAGCGCCGCGAGCCGGGCCAGGTCGGGGGTCAGAAGCTGGAGGGGAGAGTCGAAGTTGGTGTCGATGAAGTGGCGCATCTGGGCCCGGTAGAGCCGCTCGAGCCAGGTGCGCAGCCGCCGGTAGCCTGCGGCCTCATCGGCTCCGGCGAAGCGTTCGACCTCCGCTTCCATGGCCTGGGCGTCGGTGTGCACGTCGATGGCGCTGCCGTCGGCGAACCGGGCCCGGTAGGCGGGGTGGAGGGGGATGAGATCGACGCGCTTGTGGAGACGGTCGCCGACGGCGGCGAACGCCTCGTCCGCGAGGTCGGGCATGGTCAGCACGGTGGGACCGGTGTCCATCCGGTACCCGCCCCGGACCAGACGTCCCGCGCGACCGCCCGGAAGCGGTTCGCGTTCGATCACGGTGACGCTGCGGCCGGCTCCCAGAAGATGGAGGGCCGCGGACAGTCCGGAGAGCCCCGCCCCGACGACCACGACGTGATCCGTGCGGCCCGGAATCCTCCTGGTCATCGGGTCGCCTCCTCGGGGCCCGCGCTGATCAGCAGGTCTGCACACGCGTCGTCCCGGGACCCGAGGGAGCCCGGAGAGCCGGGCCGCGGTGGCCGGGCCGGCAGCGGAGCCGCGGCGGAGCGGAGGAGAGCGCGCAGGGAGTGAAACCCATCCGGTTCGAACACCGCGCCGTCCAGATGGCGCATGCCCTGGGCGACCAGTCGGCCGATCTTCGCCTCCACCGTCGCGTACGCGCCGGTGGAGACAAGCACCTCTCGCACTTCGGCGAGGCCCGGCTCGGACAGGTCCGCGCAGCCGACGGAGCGGTCCAGTACCGCGAGGGCCGTGCGATCACCGGCCGTCTCGGCCCTGGCGCGTGCCACCGCGATCAGGTAGGTCGGCTTACCCGACCGGATGTCGTCGCCCGCGGGCTTGCCGGTGGCCTCGGGGGTGCCGAAGATGCCCTGGAGGTCGTCGCGCAACTGGAAGGCGATGCCGACGCACCGGCCCGCCGAGCAGAGAGCCGCGGTCGTCCCGTCGTCCGCCCCGGCGAGGGCGGCACCGAGAGCCAGCGGCCGTTCCACCGAGTACAGGGCGGTCTTGAGACAGGCGGCGCGGATCGCGCGGGCCAGGGAGAGCGACGAGGTGGCCTGGCCCTGGATGTCCAGATACTGCCCGGCCACCATTTCCATCCGCATCGAGCTCCACAAGCCGCGCACCCTGAGAGCGGTGTCCGGAGCGAGCCGGGTGTCGGCGATCACGTCGTCCGCCCACGCCAGTGCCAGATCGCCGGCAAGGATGGCCGCCGCCTCACCGAAGCGTCCTGTGCGGGACGCGGCGCCTGCGTCGGCGTACTGGGCCTCCACGTCCGCGTGCAGCGCGGGACGGCCGCGGCGGATCGTGGAACCGTCCATCACGTCGTCGTGGACAAGCGCGCACGTCTGGATGAGTTCCAGGGCGGCACCGATCCGCAGGGCGGCCTCCGCGTGCCGGCCCTGTCCACCACAGGCGAGCAGTGCCCACCACACGAACTGGGACCGGGTCCGCTTGCCGCCCTCCGAGGTGAAGCGAACGACCCGATCCGCCAGGTCGTGGGCGAAGACCGGGTCGAGAGCGGCTGCGCGCACGGCGAAATCTGCGAGGACCTCGTCGAGAACGCGTCCCACGGCCCCGGCGACGTCCCCGCTGACGTCCCGGAGATCACGGTGGCCGTGCTGCGGCAGTGAGGGTGTGGGCATGGCACCCTCCGGGCGTCCGCCGCAGGATTCCGCGGAGTCGGTGGGGCGCGTGGGGGCGGCGACGGCGGTGGTCTGCCGGGACGCGCCGTGCGGGCCGGGCGTTCCGCCGGCCGCCCGGCAGGCCTCCGCCTTACTGGGGAGCATCCCGGTTCCTTTCGCTGTGATCAGGCCTGGCCTCTGTCTGAACGCATTCCGCGTCGGCCGGGGACTCGGATGCGCCATCCGATGGAAAGGGCAGCGGCGCCCTGACGGGCCATACGAAAGGCACAGCGTCGAATGCCGCCAATTCACCTGTCCGGACGCACCACTGAGACGGCGTCATCCCGGGGCGGCGATCCGAGAGAGCTCCGCTCCCCGCGCCCGCTCACCGAGGGAGCCCCCCCGCTCGCCGGCGCGCGACCGTTCCCGGGACGCGCAGCCCTGCCTGCATCCGGACGGGCCGGCGATCAGGAATGCTGGCGACATCGTGCGTGGTGACCCGCGGCGGGAAGGAGGGCACGTGTTCGAGGCGGACGTCGCCATCGTGGGGGCGGGAGCGGCGGGACTGTCCCTCGCGCACCGGCTGTCGCGTCCGAACCCCGGAAGCCGCGGAGTGTCGGTTCTCCTGGTCGACGTTCCACCCGGCCCGTTGCGTCCGCCCGCACGTACGTGGTGCTTCTGGGAGCGGGATCGTGGACCCTACGACGCAGCCCTGACCGCGTCGTGGCAGACGCTGCGCGTACGTCCCCCGCGTGGCCCGGCGATCGTGGACGACATCGCGCCGCTGCGGTACAAGATGATCCGCTCGGAAGACTTCGAGAGCCTCGTCTCCCGTGACCTCGCCCGGAGCGAGTACGTCCGACGCGTCGAGGCGACCGCCGAGACCGTGGAAGGCGTCACCGACGGAGCCCTGGTCCACACCCGCACCGCCGACGGTCGTCCGCTCACGATTCGTGCCCGCTGGGTCTTCGACTCCCGCCCCCTCGGCAGCCTCCCGGCGGCCCGCACGACCCTGCTCCAGCACTTCCACGGCTGGTTCATCCGCTCCGACCGGGCGCTCTTCGACCCCGACACGGTCGAACTCATGGACTTCAGAACACCCCAGCCGGCGCACGGCCTGTCCTTCGGCTATCTCCTGCCGATCGACCGGAAGCAGGCCCTGGTGGAGTACACGGAGTTCTCGTCCACCGTCCTCGCGCGACAGGCCTACGAAGCAGCGCTGCGGCACTACACCACGGACGTTCTCGGCTTGCGCGACCTGGAGATCGTGGCCACCGAGACGGGAGTGATCCCCATGACGGACGCGCGGTTCGCCAGGGAGACCGCACCGTCCGTGTTCCGCATCGGTGCCGCCGGAGGCGCGACCCGTCCCTCCACGGGCTACACCTTCGCCGCCGCGCAACGCCAGACCCGGGCCATCGCCCAGGCACTGGGGGAGGGGCTGCGACCACTGCCGCCTCCCGCCCACTCCGCCCGCTCCCGTGCCATGGACGCCGTCATGCTGCGCGCCCTGGACAGCGGACGGGTCGACGGCGCCGCCTTCTTCTCCCGCCTGTTCTCCCGGGTCCCGATGGAGCGGCTGCTGCGCTTCCTCGACGGCCGCACCCACCTCTACGAAGACATCGCCGTGGGAATGCGTACTCCCGTCCTGCCCATGCTCCGCTCCGCGGCGGAACTTCCGTACCTGCCCCGCCGCCCCTTTCCCCGGCCATGACCGCCCCGCGGACGTGGTCCGCCGTTGAAGGAGACCCGATGACCCTGCTGCGCGACGAGGACCTGGCCGCGGCGTTCGACCACGCCGCTCGCAGCTACGACGTGCTGACCGCCGCCAACCCCGGCTATCACGCGCAGTTGCGCCGCTCGGTACGCCGCCTCGGCCTGCGGAACGGCGGGCGCGGACTGCGCGTACTGGACCTGGGCTGCGGTACGGGTGCCTCGACGGCCGCACTCGCCGCCCTGCTGCCCGACGCACGGATCACGGCGGTCGACGCCTCCGCCGGAATGCTGGAGAGGGCTGCCGCCAAACGCTGGCCCAGCAACGTCACCTTCGTGCACGCCCCGGCGGAACGCCTCGAAGAGAGCGGCGTCGACGCTCCCTTCGACGCGGTGTTCGCCGCCTACCTCTTCCGCAACGCGGCCGACCCGGACGGCGTACTCGCAACGGTCCACGACCTGCTCGTGCCCCACGGACGGATGGCGGTGCACGAGTACACCCTCAGCGGCCGGCCCGCCCACCGCGCGATGTGGACCGCGGTGTGCGGCGGCGTCGTGCTCCCCGTGGCCACCGCACTCGGAGACGGGCAGCTGTACCGCCATCTGTGGCGCAGCGTGGTCGAGTTCGACACGGCGGACCAGTTCGCCACCCGCGTGAGGGGCGCCGGGTTCGACCTCGTACGAGCCCTGCCCCTACCGGGATGGCAGACCGGCATCACCCACACCTTCGTCGCCCGTCGAGCGGTCGCCGGCGTGGCGGGTGACCAGTGAAGGCCGCACCGGCACCAGGGGCGGCCCGGCGGGGCCGAGACAGGCGAGCCCGCGTCCTGACACCACGGCCAGGAGCCCCGCGGTTCGACGGTGCCACCCCGCCGACGGCCGCTGTGGTGGGCGGCGGCATCGCCGGACTCGCAGCCGCCACCGCCCTGGCCGAGCGGGGGGTGCGCGTCACGCTCTACGAGCGTGAACCTACCCTCGGGGGACGCCTCGCCGGATGGCGGGTCGATCTGCGCGACGGCACCACCGCCACGATGAGCCGCGGCTTTCACGCCTTCTTCCGCCAGTACTACAACCTGCGCGGGCTGTTGCGCCGGACAGACCCCGGACTGGACCGCCTGACCGGGCTCGCCGACTATCCGCTCCGCCACAGCAGCGGACTGCAGGACAGCTTCCGGCACGTCCCACGGACCCCGCCGTTGAGCGCGCTCGGATTCGCCGCTCTGAGCCCCACCTTCCGCGTCCGCGACCTTGCCCGGATGAACCCGACCGCAGCGCTGCCCATGCTCGACGTGCGAGTCCCCGAGGTCTACGAGCGCTTCGACCGCGTCAGCGCCCACGACTTCCTGGAGTCGATCGGCTTCCCACAGGCGGCGCACCACCTCGCGTTCGAGGTCTTCTCCCGCAGCTTCTTCGCCGACCCCCGTGAACTGTCCGCCGCGGAGATGCTGTTGATGTTCCACATCTACTTCCTCGGTTCCTCGGAGGGACTGCTCTTCGACGTTCCGGACGAGCCGTTCCCAGCCGCCTTGTGGGACCCTCTCGCTCGCTACCTCCAGGGCCACGGCGTCGACCTCCGCACCTCCACCGCCGTGGAGACCATCGCTCCCACCGCGGACGGAGGCTTCGTGGTGGCCACGGCGGACGACGAGGTACGGCACGACACGACCGTGCTCGCTCTGGACACGGCGGGCCTTCGATCCGTCGTCGAGCGATCCCCTGAACTGGCCGACGGCCCCTGGCGCGACCGGGTGGCTCGCCTGCGCAACGCTCCGCCGTTCCTCGTGTCGCGACTCTGGCTCGACACACCCGTCGCCCCCGACCGGAAGGGTTTCTTGGGCACCAGCGGTTTCGGCGGCCTGGACAACGTCAGTGTCCTGGAACGCTGGGAGGGCGAGGCGTCCCGATGGGCCGCGCGCACCGGCGGATCCGTGCTGGAACTGCATGCCTACGCCCTGTCCGAAGACGCGGATCGTGACGTGGAACAGAAGCGCCTGCTCGAGCAGTTGCACACCGTCTATCCGGAGACGCGTGCCGCCGAGGTCGTCGACGAGCGACATGAGTGGCGGTCCGACTGCCCGCTGTTCCCGGTCGGCGGATACACCGACCGTCCCACCGTCCGCACCTGCGATCCGCGCCTCGTGGTGGCCGGCGACCTCGTCCGCACCGACCTGCCCGTGGCGCTGATGGAACGCGCGGCGACGAGTGGCTTCCTGGCCGCCAACGCTCTGCTCGAACGGTGGGGACTCCGGGGCCAGACCCTGTGGACCGTGCCCGACCGGGGACGCACGGCGGCCATCCGGGGCCTGGCGCGCTGGGGCGGGATGTAGTCCGACCAGGCCAATGCGGCGGGCCGTGTCCTCGTTGCGCCGCATGTGCCGGCGGGCATCGCCACCGAGCGCGTCGGCGTTTCCGGCCGTCAGACCTCGTTGTTCCACATGCGGAAAACAGCGCATTTCCCGTGGCCGTCGAAGGTCACGGTCCACAGGTTGGCGAAGGTGCCCAGTTCCGTGTAGCGCCCGGTGCCTTCGATGGCCGCGGTGTCCCCGTTGATCGCGAGGAGGGACCACTCGAACTGCCAGCCCCCCTCCTGCCACCCCGCCCGGCCGAGCCAGCCTTCGACGATCTCCTCACGGCCCACCCAGTCGGTCGCGTAGGGCCACTCGTGATACTCGGCCTTCGGGGAGAAGAGGGCGGTGATGTCCTTCCTGTTGTTGGAGGACCAGGCCCGCACGTATCCCTCTACCCACACTTCCACCTGCTGTTTCGTCACCATGACCCGTCTCCGTGGTCCGTCGCCTCAGCCCTGGGCGGTGGGCCGGACGACGATCTCGCTGACGTCGACCTCCGCCGGCTGGGCGATGGCGTAGTCGATTGCCGCACCGATCGCCGCGGCGGGCATCGCGATGTCCATCAGGTCCCGGGTGGCCGCGCGCACGGCCGTGTCGCTGATCCCCTCGGCCAGTTCGCTACGGGTCAGGCCCGGGCTGACGACGGTCACCCGCAGATCGCGGCTCTCCTGCCGCAGGCCCTCGGACAGGGCCCGGACGGCGAACTTGGTCGCGCTGTAGACCGAGGCGGTGGGATCGACGCGGTGCCCGGACACCGAGGCGATGTTCACGATGTGGCCGGATCCCTGCGCGCGCATGAGAGGGAGCACGGCGGCGATGCCGTGCAGCACGCCGCGCAGGTTCACGTCGATCATGCGGTTCCACTCGTCGACCTTCAGCCTGTCCAGGGGAGAAAGCGGCATCACGCCGGCGTTGTTGACCAGGACGTCCACCGCGCCGAACGTGTCGTGCGCGGCCCGCGCGAAGGCCCGCACGCTGTCCAGGCTGGTCACGTCCAACGCTCGGTGGTCGGCTGTCCCGCCGCCGCCCCGGATGTCCTCGGCGAGGGCGGCGATCCGGTCCGTCCGCCGGGCACCGAGGAGCACCCGGTGCCCCGACGCGGCCAGCCGCCGGGCCGTCGCCTCACCGATACCGCTGCTCGCCCCGGTGATCAGAACGACCTTGCCTACGGGAACGGGAGAGACGGTCATGAGAAACCCTTCGGAGAAGCCGGGACCAGGCACGGAGACCGGGTCAGGTGGTCGTCCACACAGGTTTTGATCATGGCCGTGATCCCGAGGGCAAGGCAGGGCGAGGCTTCCTGGGTGCGGCACTCCCAGGAACGGGCCGCGTACGATCGATCCATGAGCGGGTACGGACTGGGCGAGTTCCTGCAAGCGCGGCGCTCCCTCGTGAAGCCCGCAGACGTGGGCCTGGCGACCTACGGACAGCGGAGAGTCACCGGGCTGCGCCGCGAGGAGGTCGCCGTTCTCGCGGGGGTGAGCGCCGACTACTACGCGAGGCTTGAGCAGGGGCGCGAACGCAGCCCCTCCGGCCAGGTCATCGACGCGATCTCGCGAGCGCTGCGTCTGAACGCCGACGGCCACTGGCACGCCTACCGCCTCGCGGGCCTCCTGCCCGGCCCCGAGGCCACGGACGCGCCGGACGAGGTGGAGCCCGCGCTGCTCCGGCTCATGGACGTCTTCCCCACCGCAGTCGCGTACATCGTCAACCGACGCCTCGAAGTGCTCGCGGCCAACGCCCTGGCCGATGCCCTTCTCTCGCCACTGGCAGACCGCCGCCAAGTACTGCGTTCCCTGTTCCTGGATCCCGCAGCCCGAGAGCTCTACGCGGACTGGCAGAGCGTCGCGCAATGCTCGGTCGAAGCCCTGCGCCTCGCTGCCGGACACCATCCGGACGATCCCCGGATGGCCGCCACGATCAAGGAACTGCGCAGCAGCAGCGACGAGTTCGAGCAGATGTGGCGCAGCCACGCCGTCCGTTCGCTCGGCCTGCGGCCCAAGACCTTCAACCACCCGGCCGTGGGCCGGTTCACCCTCACGTACCAGTCCTTCGACGTCCAGAGCACGCCCGGTCAGCACCTCCTGATCGGTACTGCCGAGCCGGGCAGTACCGACGCCGACTCCCTCGCCCTCCTCGGCTCGACATTCGTGACCGACGGAGGCGCAGCAAAACGGTCATGAGTGCGGCGAGGACGAGCGCGGTATCTGGATCGATACGCTCAGGGGAGGGCGCCTGACAGGTGAAACACCTGGTCAGGCGCCCCCTTTTTTTCGGCAGACTCAGTAGACGAAGAGAGGTCCCCCTGGTCGGACGTACCCCCGAGGCACCGTAGAGACGCTGCTCGGTCTCGGATCGTGGGTAGGTACCAACTCGGCCATGACTGATGCCCAGCAGGGAGACCCCGCGTGAGCGACTTTGTCGTCCAGAGGATCGTTCGGCCCGAGCGGGCGGTATCGGGCCCCTGGTTGGAGGTGATCGCCTCGAATCTCGACTACCACCGGTCGACCTTCCTGTGGAAGTGCGAGGGACTCTCGGACGCACAACTGCGGCTCCGCGCCGTGGAGTCGTCGGCATTGACCCTGCTCGGACTCATGCGCCATCTGCAGGGGGTCGAACGCGCTTGGTTCCAGCGGACGTTGGCGGGTACAGCGCCTCGCTTCTTCCCCTATGGGACCTATGTCACCGCTGACGGCGGCGAATGGTACGACGAGTCGGACGCCACGCCGGTGAGGGAGGTCTACGAGGACTACCTGAAAGCCTGCGAGGAGTCGAGGCAGGTGTTCGCGAGGGTGACCGTCGATCTCGCGCGCATCGTGCCGAACCCGGAATTCGGTGAGACCGACGTGCGGTTCGTCCTTGCGCACGTGATCGAGGAGTACGCCCGCCACGTCGGCCACGCGGATCTCCTCCGCGAGGCCATCGACGGCGCCACCGGCGAGTAGCCGACCACTGCGGCCTACAAAGCGTCTTTCTGGGTTCCTCAAACGATGTACTTGCCGTGGCGTGTGGAGGGGCGGTGCCTGTCGCGCCTCGGCTGGGAGATGCCGGCCCAGGCGCCGCTCGTAGGCAACGGCATCGCGTTCTGTGCCCTGACCCGAAGGCGGTACTGGCGGGAACTCCGGCTACTCGGTGTCGAATCGTGGCACGGTGCGAATCGACGTCACTCTGTATTCGATGGCCGAACTGTTGGCCGGCCCCCGACACGTCAGCTGTCTCGGGGGTGTGGAGTGGGGTGACACCTCGACCCTGAGCGCTGGAGGGTGTGGTGGGCGGCCGACGATCTGGATGAGCCAGCCTCTGTCGTGCCGGACTGATCTGCGGATCCTGTAATCGTTTCTGCCTGCCGGACCGAATCGCCTGAGGATTGCGATGACGGCTGCCTGTTGCGGCGGGGTGAGGTCGGTGTAGCCACGAAGATGGTCGGCGCGGATTCGATCGGCCAGGTGCTCCTCCACGACGGTGACCGACGCGAGTGCGTCGAGACCGCCGTAGTAGACACCATCGGGAACGACCACGACATTGGGCGCGAACCGGTCGCCACCCACGTGGGAGCATTCCCACACCAGGTCGGGCCACAACGCGCTCAACACCCGTCCCACCGGCCGCCCGCGCACCGCGCAGCACGTGTCACGTAGGCCGTGGGCGCAGACCAAAATAACGGGCGGCAGGTTCGGTTGCCCTCCGGCCTCAAGCGCCGGCACGATCTGCGCCAGATCAACGTCGTGGTGCCAGGTCCCCCACTCCTGCAGCAGCGCACCGTTCGCGTCGTGGCGAAGTACCGCCCAACGGTTGCCGCCGACAAACGGACGACTTCCGGGGCGTCTGATGAGAAGGATCCGGGCCCGGGCCTGTTGAGCGGCCCTGGACACGAGCGCCTTGATCCGGGGATCGAGGGCAAGGCCGTCGAAGCCGTGGACGGGCCATCCGTGCCGACGCTCGATCAGGACCCAGACCGTACCGTGGGGCGCGGTGCCCGCCAGCGGGTCGTTTCGGGAGCGGGCAGCGTCTGCGCAGAAGAAGCGCTGGTTGTCGGTCAACGTTCCGCTGGTACCAGCACGCCGGCCCGGAGCAGCCGCTCGGCGAGTGCGACACCGAGGTCGTCGGCCGTGCAGTGCTGGCCGCCGAGTAGCCGTGACACCAGCGGGACTTCGGCCTCCGCAAAGTCGAGCCAGCCCGCGCGCGTGACCAACCGCCGGCCCTCCCATCGTGGCTCCAGCGCGTCCCGGAGTCGCATCGTCGTTGAGATGGGGTCGAGATTTTGGAGGGCTGCCAGCTGGGCCAGGGGGCCCAGAGGAGCAGGGCGCCCCTGACCTCGCCTGGCCCGGTGGTAGAGCGGCCTCGCATCGGCCTCTGCCACGGCCGCGAGCAGCCGGGTACGGATGAGGTCCAGTTCGGCGTCCAGCTGGTCTGCTCCGAGCGGCAGGCTGCGGCGTGCCGTCGCATCATCCCGAAGTGCGGCAAGGGCAGCTCGAGTGAGCTGCTCCGCCAGCGCGTGGCGAGTCCAGATATGAACTCCGAGAGTCACGTGAATCGAGACGTCACCTCGGGCCTGCGCGGAGTGCAGCCAGCCGCGCGGCAGATAGAGAACGTCACCGGGGTTCAGCACCGTGTCCAGGTGCGCCTTGTTTTCGGCGGCCGCGTCGGCGACGGCCTTGCGGTGATCGGTCCACGGCTCATTGCGCAGCGGATCGGGCACGACGGGCTCGTGAATGATCCACCGTTTGGATCCCTCGACCTGCAGGATGAACACGTCGTGCACGTCGTAGTGGGCGTCGAATCCGCAACTCTGCGGGGGAGTCACGTACGCGTTGGCCTGCACGGGATGCCCCAGCTCTTCGCTGAGCGTGGACGCCAGGTCGGCAATCGGCTCCCAGGTACGGTGCAGTGCCTGCAACACGAGGGTGGCCCCCTCGGCGAACGCACGCCACAACGCGGTGTCGTCCAGCTGGTCGGCGACAGTGGCACCGACCCCTGCGGGTGAGGTGAAGGACGACTCAGGAAGCGTCGCACCGTCTTTGGCGACACGGAGGAACGGCGTACGAAGACCTCGGCGTGAGACCAGTTCGTCCACCGCTGCCGCCGAGAACAGATCGCGAAAGTCACTCGCCTCCCGGGTCAGCAGCGGCGTACGGCCCCAGACGTCCTGGGCAAACACCTCACGGCTCAACCGGGTCAGACGAGACTCCAGGGCGCCCACCCCATCCGCGCGGACGCCCTGAAGCTCAGATCGCCAAGACCTCAAGAGCGGTCCGCTCCTCCGTCGGCTCCGCCGTCAGCTCCGCCGTCGTGGGTGCCGGGGGTGCCTTCCGCTCCGCCGTCGGCGGGACCCTCCGCGCCGCCGTCGGCTCCGCCATCGGCTCCGCCGTCGTGGACGCCCGGCGTCCCCTCCGCTCCGCCGTCGGCGGGACCCTCGTTCTCGGGATGCGTCATAGTTCTCCCACGTCCAATCTTCGGCTCTACGTGCCCGGTGTCTGCCGTTCCTGCAGACCGGCGTGCATGCGCACCACGATGCTCGCACCCGCCTTCCGGTTCTCGAGGCAACGACTCGACCACCGAGAGTGAACGCTGCGGTTCTCCCTGTGGGTCCATCCATTCCTGGCCGAGTAGGGAGGGGGTGTGCGCGCCGTGCCCGGCCGGTGCAGCTGCGGCCCCATGGGAGATGAGGGAGCCGTCGTCGTCCAGGGCGAGGGACGTCTCCAGCGGCACCTCCGTGCCAGCGTGCGCCGCCAACGTATCCGGGTGATTCATCCGTACCGGCCCACTTCCGTGTCCCTGCCAGTACCCCTCCCCGTACCGTGCGCGCCGGCCCCGCCGGCTACCCGGAGCAACCACCAAGCGATCACGGCACCCGTATGATGTACGACGCCTTCCCCCAGGGGCGGCGCTGACCTGTATCGCAGTGGATCGTTGAAGGGCACATGGCACCCATGCACGACACAGCCGACCAGCCCGCCCGCCTGTCGATCACCCGGACCGACACCGCGGGTATGCGTGTCCTGGCCCTGTCCGGTGAGCTCGACGCCGACAACGCAGACATTCTGCGCCAGGCCCTCCGGGCCGACGACGGGATCCCCTCGCAGACGGTCCTTGATCTCGGCGACGTCACCTTCATGGACTCCAGCGCCATCAGCGTGCTGGCCGCGGCACACCGTGATGCCGCGGCCGCCGACGGCGGCCTGCGGATGGCCGCCCTGAGCGCGCCGGTGAAGCGGGTTGTCGAGATCGTCGGCCTCGACACGATCATCCGCTGCTACTCCACGCTCCCTCAGGCGCTCGCCGCCTGAAAGGCGGAGTGGGCGGCCCGGAACTCAGGTGGGTCAAGACCGGGCCGCCACTTCCGCTCAGCCCGGGGTACTGCCACCCCGGCCACATGGGTGAGGGCCCGATACCAGAGCGCGGACCGGGCCCTCTCGCCGCACGCTTCCGAAGGGTGAAGCCGGATCCGGCGCGCGGCGGCCTGTCCAACGACCTCGGCGACTCCCAGGCACGCAGGGAGCGTCCCTGATCCTGGCATCGCGCTCACGCGGCAGCGGGCGGATGAGCGCACGTTCTCCACTCATCCGCCCGCTGCCGCGCGAGCTGCTGTGGGGTCAGATCGTGCGCATGCTGTGGTAGTAGCCGCCGACCCGCTCGTGGTAGTCGGCATCGCCGAGGTGCTTGTCCTTTGCGAACTCGGGGGAGTCCTTGATCTGGTCCTTGGTGAGAGCGACGTGGATCTTGTGCTCGTCGAGGTCGACCGACTGCACCGTGCCGGCCGGGAGCAGGACGTGCTTGCCGAAGATCCATATGCCGGTGTCGACGACGAGGTAGGAGGAGTCGACGTCGTCCGAGTGCTTGTCGACCTTGCCGATGCTGCCGTCGGTGGCCTCGACCTTGAATCCGGTCAGGTCGGTGCCCGCGGTGTAGCCCGTGGTCGGCTGGTAACCCCAGATGTTGTCACTCATAAAACGGCTCCCTCGCAAAAGAATGCGTTGCCGCTCACAGGAGAACTGTGAACTTGTTGAGTGTCATCGATATTCGGTGACGTTCAGTCAGTAATTCGGGTCCCCAGGCTTCTTGGGCTCACACGTATGCGTGCTGTGAAAGTAGTGGATGGCCTGAGGCGTCGTGCTGGAGGGCCATGGGTCCTCGCGTCACGGCCGCCTCCGGCTACCCCGAACCGGAGGAATCACCCGCATCGCCTGCGGTCACCGAGGGCGGGACAGGGGTGGGGCCCGACGTCGAAGCGTCGGGCCCCACCCCTGTCCGTGATGCTGTTCAGGCCGTCTACCAGCGGTACCAGCGGCCGCGCTTGCCGCCGCTTGCCGTCGGGCGGATCACGAAGCCCAGGACCCACACGATCAGCACGATGACGGCGATCCACCACAGGGCCTTGAGTGCGAAACCAGCACCGAAGAGGATCAGGGCCAGCAGAAGAACAAGAAGAATGGGAACCATAGTTATCAACCTCCGGAACCTCGTGTGCCCTGCAGCCCGATCTTCACTCATGCGGACTTATCTATTTCTTAGGCGGTTCACAGCTACCGCTCGACTGCTATGGGAACAGATCAGCCTGCCTTCACCGGCGTGATCAGCTCTGGGGCAGATCGATGATGAGGCGGCCTGGCGCCGGGTCGATGACGTACCGCACAACGCATGTGATCTTGAATCAAGACTAGGCCGCTTCATGCGGACCATCGGATCGTAGGCTGCCGTGTGCCTCTACCTGACGCGCAGGCCCAATACGCGAACAGTGAAGCCCCAGAACGTGAGGGCCGGAATCCTCACCGCCTGATGCCGCCCCCTCATCCTCATCACTGACATGCGCTGATACTCCACCCTTCGCAAAACGCCCTTCGGACGCCGCAACCCACTCGGATGGTCTTCCACCGCGGGGGCAGACGTGTGAAGCTGCTGCGTCGAACGGACCACGAACTCGTCTGCGGCAGCCCGGCGCCGGAGAGGATGACCGCATGAAGCCCACGAAGCACCGTTACAGCCTGACGTGGACCGACCTGGACGGTGTGCCCCAGGCCGCGGCCGGCCGATACGACAAGCGCGCGGCCACCAAGCGCCGACGCGCGTTGAAATCGGTCGGCTGCACCCGAGTCGAGGTCGTCGTGGTCGAGCCCGGAGAGCTTCCGGAGCCGGCCCTCTGACCGGCCGGCCCCACGGCGCGTCGGGCGCGGTGTGGTCAGCGTCGTCGGCGCCAGGTGCCATAGAGGCCGGCATCCCCGACGGCCCGGCAGACCCGAATCCGAGCAGCAGATGCTGATGGGCCGGTCAGGGAGCTACAGAGCGGGGCACTCGGGGTCAGGCCGGCCACGTGGCCTTTACCTCCCCGCGGGTCCTCGCGTCACTCCGCCGCAGTGCTCACGCGAGGAGGCTCGGGTGGCCGCCTCGACGAGCACGCGGCTATGGGGTTACAGGTCTCCGGCAGCGTCTGGACCGGAGGTCAGTGGGCGGCACCGAGTTGGGCTTCGTACCGCTCCATGCGGCGTTGCCCGAACCGCACGAGTAGGTAGCCTCCGCCGCCGATGACGAGGAGCCCGAGGACCGCGAAGACGATACCGGCGGCCCGATGACCCGCCAGGGCGAGAACGATTCCCAAGGCGAGGTAGACGACGGTCACGGCGGCCAGGCCGAACGGCCACGTCCTACGGGACCTGTGCTGACGCCAGTGCACGAGAGCGAGTGCTTGCCGCCGCTGGGTGACATCTTCAGGCACCTGGCGGCGCGTCACCATCTTCTCCAGCTCGGGAAGATCGTCCATGTCGATGCCGCCGCCGATGGCTCGAGCCTCCCTGCGACGGCGCATCACGAGCGCTGCCGCTCCCAGCACAAAGGCCGGGACCACCCCGATCCAGGTCACCAGCGGGGAGTAACCCCTGGACAGACTCCGGGCCACCCAGTAGGCGGCCAGCAGGAGTCCGTAGAGCCACCATTGCCTCGCCGGTTTCGCTTCGCCCAGCTCTCCCTCGCCCCCTCCTCCGCCCGCACCCGGCCGTCCTTCACGATGCGCCTCTCGGCCCTCTGCATGACGCTGCCTCCCCTTGCGCGGTCGTCCAGCTCGCCTCACTTCAGCGGATACCCGCGTGGTCCGCTGCCAGACGGCCCCCACTCCGCCCCGGCCTGCCGAAGAAGCACCCCTGGGAGGTGTCATCGAGTGGCGTCGGCGACACCTGCGGCATCCAGTGCCTGCACGCGCACGTCAGCGCGACGCGTCCAGTAACCCGCCGCGCCGACATTCCCGCCCCCCGTTTCCGGTCCCCGAGTTCGTACTGGAACTCGGCGCGGTCAAAGATGCTCGGCGCCACCTCGCCCGTCTGAAAGGACCCACGCGGGGCACCCCGGGGTGCCCCGCGAAATGCCCGTCCCGGCCGGCCCCTGTGGCTACCGGGCGGCGAGCTGTTTGAGGTCGACGGTCTCGCCGGCGGGCGGCTGTTCGGGCTTGACGGGCTTGTTGTAGTCGCTGAACGTCGTCGACTCGGGCTCGGAGCCGCCGGTGGTGGTCACCTTGAGGATGTAGGGCTTCCCCTCGGAGGCCACGTACATCGTCAGAGTCTTGCCGTCCGATTTCTTGGTCAGCTTCACCGCCGGGGCGCCGTCCACCGACGTGCTGCCGCTCTTGGACATGCCCTTGCGCTCGGACTTGTCCTCGTCCAGGGCGGCCAGCAAGCCCTGCTTGTCGCACAGCCCGCTCAACTGGTCGTCCCCGGCAGGCATCTTCACCCACCTACCGGCGACCTTGGGCACTATCTTGTCCGCGCTCTCCTGCTGCTTCAGGCTGTTCTGCCAGTACTTCTCGTCGCCCTTGAGATAGAGCGTCGCGCTCCTGTGCCGTACCTGCGCCGTCGCACCCTGCTGCTTGATCGTGCCTTCACAGTTCTTCTCGCTGTCGACCGCGATGTCGAGCGCCAGCGATTCTCCGCCCTCCTGTCGCGCGCTGCCCTTGAGGTGCATCGAGTCCGCCTGCCGCGTCGCCTTGACCGCCTGAGCGGCCACCTCGTCGGCAGACTTCCCCTTGAACGAGTCGTCGTCACTGCCGCCGCACGCCGCCAGACTCAACGCGCACATGCCCGTCGCCGCCACAGCCGCAAGACGTCCCATCCCTCGCATCACACCCACTCCCCGAGAGCCGTGCTACGCCCTCAGCCGGCGCCTGATCCTGGTGATCACGGCGTGAGGCACCCGTCTTCCCCGCCGGACGCCCACAACACGCGGTACCTCACATTCCGGATATGCCGCGGTCGCGCATCCGACCGCCCAGCGGTGACGCACCGGCCGCGCCATCACGGTCGCGTCCGGCGGCCGCGACCGGCCCCAGCCCTGGCAGGGCCGCCGGAGTCAGGGCCGGTCCTCTACGACCCACCTCGGCAGGAACAGGCCGATCGGCTCAGCTCTGGTTCGGCGCCTTGGGCCGGGGACGTTCACTGGGCGCCGGGTCTTCACGACGTCCCTCCAACTGGTGCCTTCCTGGCGCGATAGGGGGCAGGCGGGACGATGAGCTGATTCAAGGAGGGGCTCTCATGAGCCAGAGCACTACGGCCACCGCGACAGAACACCCGATACCCAGAGACAGGCCTGATCAGCAGGCAACCGACAGCGATCCCCTCGACATCGAGACGATGCTGCGCCACGCACAGCGCTCGGCAGAGAGCCTGTCGGCAGCCACCTGAGGGCGGCCGCCACGGCCCGGACTGCCCCCGGTCTTCGCGTGTCGCCGACCCGCAGGCCGCTGGTGGCGGTAGGACGGGGCCGGCTGCCGCCTGTCATCACGACGACCTGCCGCACGACCGGCACGCGACGCCCCACTGCGCGGGCGGTGGAACGGGGTCTTCGTACTCAACCCCGACACGCCCGGTTCGCGCACCGGCGTCGAGCAGCTGCCTCCGAGTCGGCCGACCCGGCATCCTCTGAACGCGTCGGAGTGGCCCGATCCGGACGAGGTGGATGTCGCCGAACTGCCCATCATCGAACGGCACAGCGAGGCGGCTGTTCGAGGTGCTGGGTGACCGCGTGCCGGTGGGACGCTGCCATGTTGCCGGAGGACGAGGACGAGGACGAGGATTCTGCCCGCAGCTTGCGTGCACCTGCTGGTGCGCGCGTGTCACGAGGCGTGAATGCCGCCGCCGGGGCCATCCTGCTCGTTTGGGGTACTTGCGCTGGCGAGCGCAGCCGAAGGGAAAGGGGCCACAGAATGTCGTCCGAGGGTGTGACGGTCGTGGCTCTGCTGGCGGATCCGGACGCGCCGACGGAGATTGCGCGGCGCATGGCCCGGATGCTTCCGGCCCGGCTCGCCGACAAGGCCGGAAAGGGGCGACGGTTCGAGGTCAAGGTTGCCAGTGAGCCCTTCACCGCAGAGTGCGAGGACCCGTCCACCTTGATGGGCCGGATCATGGGCCGCGCGAACGAGGAAGGCTGGGACATCGTGGTGGCCCTCACCGACCTCCCTCTGCACGCCCAGGGGCGCAAGCTCGTCATTAATGTGGATCACGTGCATGGGCTGGCCCTGCTTTCGCTGCCTGCGCTGGGGGGTTTCCGGCTGCGGACCAAGGCCAGGCGAGCCGTGGAAGAAACCGTGATCGCCCTGGCAGAGCCGCGCGCCACCGGCGTTGCGGAACGACAGCGGAGGCAGCCGTCCAAGGCAGCATTCGCCGGCCGGCTCACACCCATCCATCCAGGCCCGGTCGGTGAGGACGAGAGCGCTGATCTTCGATACGTCGTCAGTGGGCCACGCGGATATGTGAGGTTGCTGGCGGGCATGGTCCGCGCCAACCGGCCGTGGCGGTTGGTGCCGGGTCTGTCGAAAGCGCTGGCGGCCGCCCTCGCCACCGGAGCCGTGGCGACGGTGAATTCAACTGTCTGGAGCCTGGCGGAAGCGTTGAGCGCGCCGCGCCTCGTAATCGCCACGGTCGGATCCATCGCCCTCATGATCGGCTGGCTGATCGTGGACGCGCAGCTGTGGCACCGGGCGACGGAGAACTCGCCGGAAGCGAAGCTGAGAGCGAGGCTTTACAACACGTCGACCGTCGTGACCGTAGGTATCGGGGTGCTCGTCTGCTATATCGGTTTGATCGTCATCAACTTGGTGTGGGCGCTGTTCATCCTCAACGACCGGGTGTTCGCCTCCATGACACGGGCCCCGCTGGATGCCACGGAGTATCTGACGTTGTCGTGGTTCGTCGCTTCGACCGCCACGGTAGGCGGTGCCCTGGGCTCAGGCTTGGAAAGCGACGAGGCGATCCGGGCCGCCGCCTATTCCAAGCGCGAGCAGGAACGTCGGAACATGGTGCAGAACCAGGAATAGCTGGTGTCCCGCGGGAACCGGAAGATTCCGCTGATCGATCAGTGCATGCTGTTTCGCGCAAGGAGCGGCGGCTACCCGACTGATATGCCGCCGGTGCGCCGGGTTCTGCCGGGCGGCCCGGCGGCGACAAAGCCGCTCTGCCTGAACCGGCGAACGGCTACCGGAGGCGCGCCGTAACCACGGCCCCGTCGCAACGGCTCGCTGGTGCCGGTGCTGCGCGTCCACTTGATCACCGCTGTGCCGCGGCCGGGCCGCGGCATCTAGGGAACATCATGAAGGCAGCAATATACGAAGGTCCGCGAACGGTCACGGTGAAGGACGTACCGGACGCGAGGATCGAGCACCCCTGCGACATCATCGTCAAGATCACCTCCACCAACATCTGCGGTTCGGATCTGCACATGTACGAGGGCCGCACCTCGTTCGAGTCCGGCCGCACCCTGGGACACGAGAACATGGGCCAGGTCGTGGAAGTCGGTTCGGCCGTCCGCAAGGTCCAGGTCGGCCAGTACGTGGTCCTGCCCTTCAACATCGCCTGCGGCTTCTGCAAGCAGTGCGAGCGGGGCCTGACCAACTACTGCCTGACCATGCAGCCGGAACCGGCGCTGGCCGGAGCGGCCTACGGATTCGCCGACATGGGCCCCTATCAGGGCGGCCAGGCCGAGCTGCTGCGTGTGCCCTACGGCGACTTCAACGCGCTGCGTCTGGGTGAGGACGCCGCCGAGCGGCAGACCGACTACGTGATGCTCGCCGACATCTTCCCCACCGGCTATCACGCCACCGAGATGGCCGATGTCAAACCGGGCGACCAGACGATCGTCTTCGGGGCCGGCCCGGTCGGGCTGATGGCGGCCTACTCCGCTCTCCTCAAGGGTGCCGGACGCGTGTGGGTGGCCGACCACCAGCCGGACCGGCTGCGCAAGGCCGAGGAGATCGGGGCCATCGCGATCAATACCGCCGAGCAGGATCCGGCGGAGGTCGTCAAGGAAGCCACGCTGGGCCTGGGCGCCGACAACGGGTGTGAGTGCGTCGGCTACCAGGCACACGACGCCGAGGGGCATGAGGACGCCAGCCTCACGCTCAACGGACTGATCGACTCGGTCAGGTTCACCGGCGCCATCGGTGTGGTGGGCGTGTTCCTGCCCCAGGACCCCGGCGGCGAGGAGGCCCAGGGCGAGCTGGAGGCGCAGGGCAAGGTCCCGATCGACTTCGGGATGATGTGGTTCAAGGGCCAGCGCATGGGGACGGGCCAGGCGCCGGTGAAGAGGTACAACCGGGCACTGCGGGACTTGATCGCCGGCGGAACGGCGACGCCGAGCTTCGTCGTCTCCCACGAACTCGGCCTGGACGAGGCCCCGGCCGCCTACGAGCACTTCGACGCCCGTGACGACGGCTGGACCAAGGTGGTCCTGCATCCAGGCGGCCACAGCAACGGCCACAAGCGCTGAGGGACACGGAGGACGTCGCACGACGACTTCCTCCGGGGGATCCTCCGCCTACCGGCAGCAGGGCCTGCTTCCACGGAGGCAGGCCCTGGCGGGGATACCGGTCCAACCAGTCGCTGAACTCGGACCGGCGTGACGGGCGTGGTCGATTGTCGCGGAACGCTCTTGTGTTGCTGGGCGGGCACATCCATGCGCCCTAATGCGGTCAAGGTCCGGGCCGGCGCCGACCCTGGCCCGGACCTTGACCGGTGTCGGGCAGTGCGCCGTTACGGAGTTCAGGCCGCATGCGCGCTGCCGACCCGCCCGCGACTCTTGGGGCGCGGCGGGCGGTGGCCGGCCCGAAGGGGTGGGACGGGCCGACCGATGTCCGCGCGGCGGACCCTAGAGGTGGACGCGCGAACACCAGAAATCTAGGTGTGTCGGCCGCTGGGCACGATCCACTGAGCGCGGCTGTTGTCCGCGCAGCGCGGGGCGATGACGTCGGCCGTGGTCATCCGGAACGCAATGTCTGCGAGGGCAACTCGCCGAAGCGGGCCCGGTAGCGGGACGCGAAGCGGCCCAGGTGGTCGAAGCCCCAACCATGGGCGACCTCGCTCACGTTCACTTCGCCCGGCGCGCCGCGGCGCAGCTCCTCGTGTGCGCGGGTGAGGCGGACGTCGGTCAGGTAGGCCAGCGGGGTCATGCCGACGTACTGCTGGAAGGCCTCTTGGAGCCGCCGCACGCTCACCCCGGCGAGCACGGCCAACTCTCCTACTGTGAAGGGGTGTTGCGGCATGCTGTGGATGGCTTCGACGGTGCGCTTGACGGGGCCCGGACGCAGGGCGGGCTTTGGTCGCTCGAGCTCGTCACGGTAGCGGTGGCCGGTGGCGAGGAGGAGCCCGGTCAGCAGGGCCTCCTGGAGCGGGCGGGCGACCATCGGCCGGGTGAGCAGCCCGTCGGCCTGCATCTCGTCGAACACCGTGCGGATCATCCGCACCCAGCTCAGGCCCGCTCCGCGCGCCACGTCCAGGTCGGGAGTGAGGACGACGGGGGTGCGCAGCGGTCGGCCGAGAAGGCGTTCGAGTTGATCGTTGAGGGCCTTGGAGTCGATCTTCACGGCCAGCATGGAGCAGTCGGTGCTCACTCGATCCAGCGCCGTGTTGCCGTGCGGCTGGAAAACGGCGGCGTTCGCGGTCGTCGCCGTCGCGTTGGTGTGCGTTCCTTGACGCCAGGCCAGGTGGCCGCCCAGGGGGATGTCCACGTGGTAGGAGCCGAGTTCCCCGAACCGTATGCGCACCTCCGTGCCGAAGGAGAGCCGTCCGAGTGTGAGCGGACCGAACGCGGCGATGTCGTACCGGGCCATGAAGTCGGCGCTGCCGTCGGGCACGTCGATGAAGTTGGCGTAGAAGCGTTCTTGGAGCACCTGCCGAGCTTCGTCCACAACCGCCGTCCGGCACTTCAGCAAGTCCTGGCCCTGGTGTGGCGCGTCGTGCATACCGCAAGCTCCTGGGCCTTTGGGTCGGTCGATGGATGGTGCACATTTATCGTCGCCCATTGCCCGTTACCGTGCCCCTATTCTTTCGATCTCGCGGCGCATTTGGCCGGAACGAGACGTCGCCTCAACCTGCCCCTGTCGCAACTTCGGGGGCTCTGCGGATGGGGCTTGACGATCTGTCAGTACTTCAGGGGTGAACGACAGGATGGAACGGCCGTGGTGGCGCCTTGGCCGACTTCATCACCCATCCCGGTGCCGCGCGGTACCTGATCCGTCGCCTTCCGCTGCCACAGCCGCCAGCATCCGCCCCTCCTCGCGAGCGGAGTCCACATCCCGTTCCAGGGGTGTCCGGCTTACGGCCGTCGCGAGGTCTTCCAGGGCCCGTTTCTGCATGTCCGCCTCCCGTCGAACGACGGGGCTCCGGTTGCCGGCGGTGGTGTCCTCCCACGCGTGGAGTGCCTCCTCCACGCGCCCCCAGTCCGGATTCCTGTGCTCGCGCACGTCGACCGCGGCCTGCGCGGTGTCCGTCTCCAGGGCGTCCGCGAACCGCTCGGCCTCGGGGAAGGAGCGGCCATCGGCCCGCGGAACGTGACTCTCCATGAGCATCGCTGCCCGGCCGAGCCCCTCCAGCGCCTCCTGCGCCTCCTGCGCCTCCCGCGACGTCAGTCCTCTGGGGCGGACCGGCTCCCGCCTTGCCCGGTCGTAGGCCTCCTGCCAGGCGGCACGTGCCTCCCGGCTCGCCAAAAGTGCCTTCCGCATGTCGGCGCGGTGCTTGTGGCTCGGCTCGGCGTAGCTGCGCAGCACTGCGGCCGCGTACCTGCCGTTCGCGGCGAGCCAGTCCGCGAGCCGGCCCGGCAGCCTGGGTGTCTCCCACGCGGGGAACACCACGTAGGACAGCATGGCCAGGGCCCCTCCGAGCAGGGTGAGTGCCACCCGGTCCGGGACGGTCTGCTCCCACGCCTGGCCGCCCATGCCGAGCAGGAAGACGACGTATGCGGCAGTGAAGCACTGGGAGTAGGCGTAACCGGTACGGACCAGCGTGTACGACAGACCAACCGAGACCACCGCCAGCGCGCCGCACACCTGGGCGTTCGGGCCCAGGGCCCACACGATCCCGGTGGCGAGCGCGACCCCCGCCAAGGTCCCGGCGAGACGGGCCACCGCGCGCGCGTACGTCTGGTGAAAGTCCGGCCGCATCACCATGACCGAGGCGATGGGCGCCCAGTAGCCGTGGCCCAGGGGCAGCCGAGTGGCGATCACATAGCCAAGCGTGGCCACCGCCGCCAGGCGGACGGCGTGCCGGAACACGGGCGAGTCGTGCCGGAGCTCACGGTGAACCGCCCGAGCGACGACCGGGACCAGCCGGAACAGTGTCGGACGCACCAGGAACCGGGCGCCGGCGGGGGCGAGCGGCGTGGGCGCCTTCCCGCGCGCGCCGCCGCTCCCGGCGATCTCCAACGCTTCACCGAGCAGTTCCACGAGCCGCTCTGCGGTCTGCCGCGCGGGACCCTCCAGCACCTCGTGCTCCTCGTCGACACGCAGGACGTCCGTGCTTCCGGGCCGCACCTCCGCGGGAGTGCCCCGGCGGATCGAGCGGGCTGCCGCATCCAGGATCTCGGCGGTCGCGTCGAGCAACTCCCGCGCGCGGTCCCGCCCGGGGCCTTTTGCCGGGGCGCCGACGTGTGGGTCGGCGAGCGTGGCGACGACCGGGCGGATGCGCTCGGCGAGTCCCCGGGGGCCGTGGAGGCCGGGAGGACGGGTGCGGGCCTGTGACGGCGTCACCCCAGCCGCGTCCCGGGCCGTCATCAACGGTTCCGGGTCGAACGGGGCGGTCGGGTCGTGCCTCAACCGGCGGGCGTAGTCCGCCACGCCGGCCAAGGCGTCGGCGAGTGCGTCACGATGCGCTCCCCAACGCCGGATCGGGAACAGCAGGATCAGGACGGCCTGCGTCACGCCCCCGAGCGCTATGACCCCGGCGTGCTCCAGGGCCGGCCCGACGCTCGTGGGCAAAGTGATGGTGACCAGCATGCCGCCTACGGTCGTCGCCGCGACGATCCCAGCTGTCGATCCGACGGCCCACGCCATTCCTGCGGCAAAGGACCATACGGCCAGCAGCGGGAGAAACGTCACGAGTTGCCCTGCCGCCAGGTAGCCCACGAACGTGCTGACCGCCAGACTCGCGCCCGCCCCGAGCGCGATCACCTTGCGTGGACGCCATGTGCGCTGGAAGGTGGCCCCACCCGCGGAGTAGGCGCCGAGAGCGGCGGATGCGGCATACGCAGGGGAGACCAGCCACAGCGTCAGCCCGATGACCAAGGCCACCCCGGTGGCCGTGCGCAGCGCGAGCAGGGGCTCCAGCCGCGATTCCTCGATCGTGAGCCCGGATCGCACGACCTCGCTGAAGGACCGGAGCCATCGCACAGTTTCGACCCCCGGAACGTACTGCCGGGTCGCGTCGGCGTTCCGGCGAGGCGTCAGCCGGGGCCGCCCAGCACGATCTTCCATACACGTGTCGCCACTTGGAGGTTCAGCCGGTCCTCGACGTTCGCGAGGTCGTTACCGCTGATGTCACGGATGCGCTGGAGCCGGTAGCGCAGCGTGCTGCGGTGGATCGCGAGGGAATCTGCGGTCTCGTCGTAGTTGCCGCCGCAGCTGAAGTACTGGGACAGGGTCTCCACCATGGCCGTGTGGTGCTGGGAGTCGTAGTCGATGAGCTGCCCGAGCCACTCCTGGACGAACGTCTCCAGTTCCCGGTATTCGTTGCCCGGTCCCAGGATCCGGTAGAGGCCGAGCTCTTCGAAGAACGTCGTGCCATAGCGCTCGCGGGATTGACGGCGCACTTCCAGGGCGCGCTGCGCCTCCTGGTAGCGGTGGGGGATCTCGTCCAGGGATGCGCAAGGGGCGCTCACCCCGATCATGCCGGACCGCGTCCCGGTCTTCCGGGAGAGCTCCTCGTACAACGCGCGGGCGTGCGGCCTGGCGTCGGCGACCAGGACCACGTGGTCGGAGCGCCGGGTCAGCAGTGAACGCATGCCCACCGCGGAGGCCGCCTGTCCGACGGTCTGCGCGAAGGTTTCGTCCGTGGGCCGGTTCGGCCACTGCACCACGACGATGTAGTGGCTGCGATGCAGGTCGTGTCCGACTGCCGCGGACCGCGCGTAGGCGCTCGCCTCGTCGGTTCCTGCCAGCAGGTCATTGACCAACTCGCGGTGCAGCCTCCGCTCGACGTCGGCCAGATCGCGCAGGTGCGTGAGCTCCGAGGCGAGCGAGGCGGCACCGTGTTCCAGTGCGAGTACGGAGTGCTCGTCAGCCTCGTTGCGGGCATCGACGAGGGCCAGTACGCCGAGGATCTCGCCGTGCGGGCGGACCAGGCTGATCAGCCGGTCCCGTATCCGCACCGGGCCGGCCTGACAAGCGACGGTGTGGAGCATTTCGTCCTGGCGCACGGGGTCCGGTTCGGGATAGGGGTCGGGGCAGCCCGGACCGGTCCAGGACCTCAGCCGGCCGAAGCGGTCCTCGACCAGCGCGGGGAGTCCGGTGAGCGTGTGAAGTGCGCGGGTTATGGCTTCCTCCCCGCCGCTCGAGGCAGCGACGTCGTCCACGAGTGACTGAACCGCCCGCTGGTACACCAGCTCAGCCGCGACGCAGATCAGCTGCCGCTGCAGAGCTGTGTGCTCGTCCCTCAGCCGGTGCAGCTTCAGCGCGTCCTCGCGTTGGCGCCGGCGTGCGAAGGCGACGGACAGCGCAGCGGCGGTGTCCTGGACGATCGTGGCGAGCAGGGACTGCTCGGCCTCGTTGGGCTGGGAGCGGGAGGTCACCACGAGGTAGCCGTGGAGTCCTTCGAGCCCGCGCAGCCCCAGAGCCCGGCTCCAGGGCCTGCCGGGTACGGTCACGGGACCGTCCTGCCCGGCCAGCTCGCGCACTCTCCGGCCCAGGGCCGAGGCGTGCGTCATCCCGTCCTTCGGACTGGGGCGCAGGTCGCCGCCCACCGTGAGATATCCGGCTTCGGCGCGGTAGGGCCCCGCAGCGGCGATGTGGTCCATGGCCAGTCGCAGGATCGTGTCTTCGTCCGGGGTGTCGAACAGAGCGCGGGACAGCACGGCCAGGTCGCGGATGTCATGGTCGGGCGGGGTGAGAGGAGGGGGGCGGGGCCCTCTGCGCGTGAACGTGGAGTGTCTCCGCGCACTGCCCGGGGTAAGGCTCCTCGCCCGGTCGGAGCAGCGGTGGTGCAGGCTGTGCGTCCGACTGCCGGCCATGGGATCAGTCCGTTCTCCCCGATTCTCATGGGGAGGCGAGAGAAAATTCGAATTCCCAGCTACTCGCAAGCCTACTCGCGAGGTTCGGATTCCTTCTCTCGTACTCGTGGGGTGACCGGACCCGCGCAGGCCTGACTTGCCAGGCGCAGGCGTGGAACCACCCGGTTCGTCACCCTGGGGAGTGCTCGAGACCCTCCAGGCGCACCGTGGGACACCGACGTACGCCCCACTCCTACCTGAACGAACGTGATCCGGAGAGTCGACGCAGGCGCCGTACCGGGAGGAGTTCCTCATGGCCAAGGCAGTGGGCATCGACCTGGGCACCACCAACTCGGTGATCGCCGTCTGGGAGGGCGGCGAGCCGTCCGTCGTGCCCAACAGCGAGGGCAACCGCACGACACCGTCCGTGGTGGCCTTCACCGACACCGGGGAACGCCTGGTGGGCCAGCTGGCCCGGCGCCAGGCGATCCTCAACCCCAAAGGCACCATCTACTCGGCCAAGCGGTTCATCGGTCGTCACTTCGACGAGATCTCCGACGAGGCCAAAGCGGTGGCGTACGACGTCGTCGAGGGCGACGGCGGGGCAGCCCGCTTCAAGGTGCGCGACAAGCTGTACGCACCTGAGGAGATCAGCGCGCAGGTGCTGCGCAAACTCGCCGACGACGCGTCCAAGCAGCTGGGGGAGCGGGTCACGGAGGCGGTCATCACGGTGCCCGCCTACTTCAACGACGCTCAGCGCACCGCCACCAAGGACGCCGGGCGGATCGCCGGACTGGAGGTGCTGCGGATCATCAACGAGCCGACGGCTGCCGCCCTCGCGTACGGCATGGACAAGCAGGAGCACGAGACCGTCCTCGTCTTCGACCTCGGCGGCGGCACCTTCGACGTGAGCATCCTCGATGTCGGCGACGGTGTGGTGGAGGTGCGCTCCACGGCCGGTGACAGCCACCTGGGCGGCGACGACTTCGACCGGCGTCTGGTGGATCACCTCGCGGACGTTTTCCAGAAGGAGAACGGCATCGACCTGCGCAAGGACCCGCAGGCGCTGCAACGATTGTTCGAGGCGGCGGAGAAGGCCAAGACCGAACTGAGTTCGGTGACCCAGACGCAGGTCAGCCTGCCGTTCATCACCGCCGACGCCGCGGGTCCCAAGCACCTCACCGACTCGATCATGCGGTCCACGTTCGAGCAGATCACCGGCGACCTGGTGGAGCGCTGCCTCGGACCCGTGCAGCAGGCGATGGCCGACGCCAAGGTCGGCGAGAGCGACATCGACGAGGTCATCCTCGTCGGCGGTTCCACCCGCATCCCGGCGGTCCAGGCCCTGGTCCGCCGGCTGACCGGCGGCAAGGACCCCAACATGAGCGTCAACCCCGACGAGGTCGTGGCCTTGGGCGCCGCGATCCAGGCAGGGGTGCTCAAGGGCGAGGTCAAGGACGTGCTGCTGCTCGACGTCACACCCTTGTCGCTGGGCGTGGAGACGCGCGGCGGAGTGATGACGAAGATCATCGAGCGGAACACCACCATTCCGGTGCGCCGCAGCGAGACCTTCTCCACCGCGGAGGACAACCAGCCGGCCGTCGATGTCGTGGTCCTCCAGGGTGAACGGGAGCGGGCCGCGGACAACCGGGTGCTGGGGCGGTTCCAGCTCACGGACATCCGGCCGGCGCCGCGGGGCGAAGCACAGGTCGAGGTCACTTTCGACATCGACGCCAACGGCATCCTCAACGTCAAGGCCCGCGATCGGGACACCGGCAAGGAACAGGGCATCACCATCAGCGAGAGCTCCAACCTGGACCGCACCGAGGTCGAACGCATGGTGCAGGAGGCCGAGAGCAACCGGGGCCAGGACCAGGCGCTCCGCGAGGCCGTCGATGCCCGCAATGAGCTCGATGCCGTCGCGTACCAGGTCGAGAAGCGCCTCGCCGAACTGGGCGACGCGGCGCCCGCGCACGAGAAGGCACGCGCCGAGATGCTCGTGTCCGACGCCCGGGCGGCGGTCAAGGAGGAGGCGGGCGTGGAGCGTGTGCGGCCCCTGACCTCCGAACTCCAACAGCTGCTCGCCGGGCTGACGGCACATCAGGACGCCGCACCCACGGGCAGTCCCGGCCAGGACACCGCCACCGGTGAGCCCACGAGTGGCGCCGGCGATGACGACGATGTCATCGACGCCGAGTTCGACAAGGGCTGAGGCGCGCCATGCCCACCCACTCCCAGGAACCCGACCGGGACGCGTCGGATCCAGTCGAAGGGGTCCCGGACACCGGACGCCCCCCTCGCGGGGATCTGCCGCAACCGGGACCGCCGCCGCGGCCGGAAGGGGCACACGCTGAACCGGGACCCTATGCCGGCGGCCTCACACCCACCGAGGAGGAGCACACGACCGCGGTCGCGGAACTGGAGGACCGCTGGCGGCGAGCACGCGCCGACCTCGACAACCTTCGCAAGCGGCACGCCAGGGAACTGGAACGCGATCGGGCGGTCGAGCGGTCCCGCACCGCGGCGGCCTTCCTGCCCGTCCTCGACAACCTCGAACTCGCCCTGACCCACGCGGGCGCCGATCCGGGAGCGATCGTGGAGGGCATCAGGGCCGTACGCGACCAGGCCGTGAACGTCCTCGAACTGCTCGGCTACCCGCGGCATGCGGAGACCGGCGTCGCCTTCGACCCGGCCCGGCACGAGGTGGTCGGCGTCGTCCAGGACCCCGACTCCCCACCGGGCACGGTCGTCGAGGTGCTGCGCCCCGGATACGGGGACGGCGAGCGGCAGCTCAGGCCCGCCGCCGTGACCGTCGCGAAGCGGGAGTGACCGGTCATGGCGCGAGACTTCTACGAGGTGCTCGGCGTGCCACGGACCGCGACCCAGGACGAGATCCAGCAGGCGTATCGCACACTCGCCCGCAGGTACCACCCCGACGTCAACAAGGACCCCGAGGCGGAGGAGCGATTCAAGGACCTCAACGAGGCCCACAGCGTCCTCTCCGATCCCGCCACCCGCGCTCGCTACGACCGCTTCGGCGAGGACTTCCGAAAGGTCCCCGAGGACTTCGACGAACGGGCCGCGGCGGGAGCGGGCGGCTTCCGCGGGCGGCGGGCCGCGGGCGGGGGCGGTCCCCGCGTCCGATACACCACCGGCTTCGGCGACGGCTTCGGCGCGGAGGGCATCGACATCGAGGACCTGTTCGGCTCCATGTTCGGAGCCGGTGCCGCTCCAGGCGGCGTCCCCGGTGCGGACCAGGAGGCCGAACTGCCGCTCAGCGTCGAAGAGGCGTACCGAGGGGGCCGTCGCACCGTCACGCTCGCCGGGCCCACAGGGCAGCCGCGGCGGTACGAGGTCGACGTGCCGCCGGGCGTCACCGACGGGCAGCGCATCCGGCTGGCGGGCGAGGGCGGCCGGGGCAGTGGTGACGCCGCCGCGGGCGACCTGTACCTGCGGGTGCGTATCCAACCCCATCCCCGGTTCCGGCTGGACGGCCGCGACGTGCACCTTCAGGTCCCGGTCGCCCCATGGGAGGCGGCCCTGGGTGCGACCGTCCCGGTGCCCACACCCGGCGGCGGCACGGCCAAGGTCACGGTGCCCGCGGGCTCCTCCAGCGGCCGGCGGCTGCGGCTGCGTGGCGAGGGCATGCCGAACCCGCGTGGCGCGAACGGTGACCTGTACGCCGAACTCCGCATCATGGTGCCGCCCACCCTCGGCGACCGGGAGCGCGACCTGTTCGAGGAGCTCGCCGCCACTTCCTCGTTCGACCCCAGGAGGACGCCATGAACGACCGACCCCAGGGAGCGACCGGCGTCGGCCGGGCCGGCGGGGGCGCCCGTCCGGTACGAGCGGGCGCGGACGTCACCGCCTCGACGGCTGTCCGGTACGCGCTCGTGGCCGCGCCCAGGCTCTCCCTCGACACCGTGGCCCGTCGCTCGGGCCTCCATCCCGATCTGATCCGCCGATTCGTCGCCCTCGGCCTGGTCGACGCCGAACGCGACACCGCGGGACACCTGGTGTTCGACCTGACGGCCCCGGCGGTCCTTGCCCGCATCCAGCGTCTGCGCACGGGGCTCTGCCTCAACTACGCATCCATCGGCCTGGTGCTCGACCTGCTGGACCGCATCAGTCTGCTCGAAGCCGCCCTGCGCGGCCGCGGCACGAGGAGTGAAACACCCCCATGGACATGAACCGTCTCACGCAGAAGTCCCAGGAAGCCCTCCAGGAAGCACAGACCGCGGCCGTCGGCATGGGGCACACCGAGGTCGACGGGGAACACCTGCTGCTCGCACTTCTCGATCAGGACGACGGTCTGATCCCGCGGTTGCTGCAGCAGGCCGGTATCGAACCGAAGGAACTGCGAGCTGCCGTGCGCGAGGAACTCTCCCGCCGCCCGAAGGTCACCGGCCCCGGCGCGGCACCCGGCCAGGTCTTCGTCACCCAGCGGCTCGCGCGGGTGCTCGACGCCGCCGAACGGGAGGCCAAGCGCCTCAAGGACGAGTACGTGTCCGTGGAACACCTCCTGCTCGCCCTGACCGAGGAGAGCTCTTCGACCGCCGCCGGGCGACTGCTCGAACAGGCCGGCATCACCAGGAACTCGTTCCTGAGCGCGCTCACCCAGGTCCGCGGCAACCAGCGCGTCACCTCCGCCGATCCCGAAGCGTCCTACGAGGCACTGGAGAAGTACGGTCGCGACCTGGTCATCGAGGCTCGTTCGTCACGGCTGGACCCGGTCATCGGCCGGGACGCCGAGATCCGCCGCGTCACCCAGATCCTCAGCCGCAAGACCAAGAACAACCCCGTCCTCATCGGCGACCCCGGTGTCGGCAAGACCGCCATCGTCGAGGGTCTGGCCCAGCGCATCGTCCGCGGTGACGTCCCCGAGGGCCTGCGCGACAAGACCGTGTTCTCCCTGGACATGGGCTCCCTGGTCGCCGGCGCCAAGTACCGCGGCGAGTTCGAGGAACGCCTCAAGGCCGTGCTCGGCGAGGTCCGGGCCGCCCAGGGGCGCATCCTGCTCTTCATCGACGAGCTGCACACGGTCGTCGGCGCGGGCGCCGCCGAAGGAGCCATGGACGCGGGCAACATGCTCAAGCCGATGCTCGCCCGCGGGGAACTGCACATGATCGGCGCGACCACTCTCGACGAGTACCGGAAGCACATCGAGAAGGACGCCGCGCTGGAACGCCGTTTCCAGCAGGTCCTGGTGGACGAGCCGAGCGTGGAGGACACCATCTCCATCCTGCGCGGACTGCGCGAACGCCTGGAGGTCTTCCACGGTGTGAAGATCCAGGACACCGCGCTGGTCTCCGCGGCCACCCTCAGCCACCGCTACATCACCGACCGGTTTCTGCCCGACAAGGCCATCGACCTCGTCGACGAGGCGTGCGCCCGGCTGCGTACCGAGATCGACTCGATGCCCGCCGAACTCGACGAGATCACCCGCCGCGTCACCCGCCTGGAGATCGAGGAAGCGGCCCTGTCCAAGGAGACAGACCCCGCCAGCAGAACGCGCCTCGAGGAGCTGCGCAAGGAACTGGCCGACCTGCGCGGCGAGGCCGACGCCCAACACGCCCAGTGGGAGGCCGAACGGCAGGCGATACGCCGCGTCCAGGAGCTGCGCCAAGAACTGGAGCAGGTCCGCCACGAGGCAGAGGAAGCCGAACGCGCCTACGACCTCAACCGCGCCGCCGAACTCCGCTACGGCCGCCTCCAGGACCTTGAGCGCAGGCTGGCGGCGGAGGAAGAGCAACTGGCCTCCAAACAAGGGCAGAACCGGCTGCTGCGCGAGGTCGTCACCGAGGAGGAGATCGCCGAGATCGTCGCCGCCTGGACCGGCATCCCCGTCGCCCGCCTCCAGGAGGGCGAACGCGAGAAACTGCTGCGCCTCGACGAGATCCTGCGCGAGCACGTCATCGGCCAGGACGAAGCCGTCAAGCTCGTCGCCGACGCCGTCATCCGTGCCCGCTCCGGCATCCGCGACCCTCGCCGCCCCATCGGCTCGTTCATCTTCCTCGGCCCCACCGGTGTCGGGAAGACCGAGCTGGCCAAGACCCTCGCGCGGACCCTGTTCGACTCCGAGGAGAACATGGTCCGCCTCGACATGAGTGAGTACCAGGAGCGGCACACCGTCAGCCGGCTCATGGGCGCACCGCCCGGATACGTCGGCTACGAGGAAGGCGGCCAGCTCACGGAGGCCGTACGCCGCAAGCCGTACTCGGTCGTGCTGTTCGACGAGGTCGAGAAGGCGCACACCGACGTCTTCAACACCCTGCTGCAGATCCTCGACGACGGCCGTATCACCGATGCTCAGGGCCGCACCGTCGACTTCCGCAACACCGTGATCATCATGACGTCCAACATCGGCTCCGAGCACCTCCTCGACGGCGTCACCGCCGAGGGTGAGATCAAGCCCGACGCCCGGGCCCTGGTGATGGGGGAGCTGCGCGGGCACTTCCGCCCGGAGTTCCTCAACCGTGTCGACGACATCGTGCTGTTCAAACCGCTCGGCGAGCGGCAGATCGAGCGGATCGTGGAGCTGCAGTTCGACGAGCTGCGGCAGCGGCTCGCCGAACGCCGCATCACCGTCGAACTCACCGACGCCGCCCGGCAGGTGATCGCCCACCAGGGCTACGACCCGGTCTACGGGGCCCGGCCACTGCGCCGCTACATCTCCCACGAGGTCGAGACCCTGGTCGGACGCGCCCTGCTGCGCGGCGACGTCCAGGACGGCGCGACGGTCCGCGTCGACGCCGAACACGGGGAGCTGGCGGTCACCTACGACCAGCACGAGGATGCGAAGGGAGCGCGGGCGGCATGAGCACCATGCAGGCGGCGACCGTCAGTTGTCCGAACTGCGGGCGCACCAACCGGGTGCCCGTGGCCGCGGAGGGCCGCCCCAAGTGCGGCCACTGCAAACAGCCCCTGCCGTGGATGGTGAACGCGGGCGACGACGACTTCGCCGAGGTCGCCGAGCGGGCCGACATCCCCGTCGTGGTCGATCTCTGGGCCACCTGGTGCGGCCCCTGCCGCATGGTCAGCCCCGAGCTGGAGAAGGTCGCCACCGATCTCGCCGGCCGCATCAAACTCGTCAAGGTCGACATCGACAAGAATCCACGGCTGTCGCGGCGTTTCGAGGTCCAGGCGGTACCTACGCTGCTCGTCCTCCACCGGGGCGAGACGGTCGCCCGGCAGGCGGGGGCGGCGCCCGCCCCTGCTCTGCGCCAGTGGGTGGAACACTCGATCACGGCCCGGGAAGGGTGATCCGAATGACCCTGCACGCAGACCCCCACCTGGCGCTTGTCCGTCCCGTCCAGCCACTGACCCCACAGGGATGTCAGGAATGTCTGGTGCTCGGTTCCCCGTGGGTCCACCTGAGGCTTTGCCTGACCTGCGGGCACGTCGGCTGCTGTGACTCATCGCCGAACAAGCACGCGCGAAAGCACGCAGCTGCCCATGCCCATCCGATCGTGCAGTCGTTCCAGCCCGGCGAGGACTGGCGATGGTGCTACGTCCACGAGGCGTTCGTCTGATGTGCGGCGACCAGCCGCTGCCCGGCGGAGAACCGGTGCCGGAGAAAACGGACGAGGCTGTCTTCGGGGAGACCCCGGACATCCACGGCGCGTATCCGCGCCTTACGGAGGACCAGACAGTACGTCTGGCGGAGCACGGGCAACGCCGGAGCGTGGCCCCGAACGAGGTGCTGATCCAGGAGGGGGAGCGCTGCGAGACGCTCTTCGTCGTCCTCAGCGGTACCGTCGCCGTCGTCGAGGACTACGGCACTCCCGAGGAACGCGTGCTGCGTGTGCACGGCCCCGGTCGCTTCATCGGCGAACTCGGACTGCTGCACGGACAAGTGGCCTTCTACACCGCTGTCGCCAGGGAGCCGGGCCAGGTCCTCGTCGTCTCCCTGGACCAACTGCGCCACCTGGTGTCCCAGGACTCCACCATCGGGGACGTCGTGCTGCGCGCCTGTCTGGGCCGTCGCGCGCTGCTCGTCGGCCAGGGCGCCGGTTTCCGGGTCATCGGCTCGCGCTACTCGCCCGATACGCGCCGGCTGCGCGAGTTCGCCGTCCGCAACCGGTTGCCACACCGTTGGATCGACCTGGAGACCGACGAGGAGGCCGAGGAACTGCTGCGCCGCTTCGGCGTGGGCCCGGAGGAGACACCGCTCGTCATCTGGCGGGACACCACTCTGTTGCGCAACCCCAGCAACGCGGAACTGGCCCGGCTCATCGGCCTGCCGTCACTCCCCGCCGGCGACCGTCACGGGGACGTCCTCATCGTCGGCTCCGGACCCGCCGGCCTCGCTGCCGCGGTGTACGCCGCCTCCGAGGGCCTGAACACCACCGTGGTGGAGGCGATGGCCACCGGCGGCCAGGCCGGCACGTCGTCCCGCATCGAGAATCTGCTCGGTTTTCCCGCCGGTATCTCCGGCGCCGAACTCACCGAACGCGCCGTGCTCCAGGCCGACAAGTTCGGGGCCAGGATCAGCCTTCCGGTGGAGGCGACCGGTCTCTGTCCCGAGGACGAGGACCACTATGTGGTGGCGTTCGCCGACGGCAGCGAGATCGCCGCCCGCGCCGTCGTCCTGGCCACAGGTGCCCGTTACCGCCGGCTCCAGGTGCCCGGTATCGAACGCCTGGAGGGAACGAGCGTCCACTATTCGGCGACCGCCTACGAGGCCCAGCAGTGCCGCACCGACCCGGTGGCCGTCGTTGGCGGAGGCAACTCGGCGGGCCAGGCGGTGCTGTTCCTCGCCGGGTACGCGTCGAAGGTGCACCTGCTGGTGCGAGGACCCAGCCTTGAGGCCGGCATGTCCCGCTACCTGGTCGACCAGGTCGAGAGCCATCCGCGGGTGGAGGTCATGCTGCACACCGAGGTCACCGAGGCTATCGGCCAGGAAGCGCTGGAGGAACTCGACGTGGTCGACAACCGCACGGGCGGCCACCGCCGACTCGCGGTACGGGGCCTGTTCGTCTTCACCGGCGCCGAGCCCCACACCGAGTGGCTCGCCGACACCATCGCCCTCGACTCCCGCGGCTTCGTTCTCACCGGTGCGGAGGCCCAGGAGGCCCGCGCCTACCCCGAGTTGTGGCTCGCCCGCGGACGTTCGTGCACGACTCTGGAGACCAGCTTGCCCGGGGTCTTCGCGGTGGGGGACGTCCGCAGCGGCTCGGTGAAGCGGGTGGCCTCGGCGGCCGGCGAGGGCGCGATGGCCATCCACTTCGTGCACCGGCACCTGGAGCACTCGGCCGCACCCGGCACCACGGGCACGTCCGCTGCCACGGGCGGCTCGGACGTCTCCCCGCGCCTACGCCACCGGGAGTCCGCATGGCTCGCATGAACTGCACGACCATCTGGTCCGTGGCTGGTCGGGGACCTACGCAGATTCGCGGCGAACGAGTTCGCAAGATGAAGGGACGGTCACGGATGGTGGTGCGGGCTACAGGTGCCTGGGGAGGCTCCCCCAGGCACCCGACTTGAGGCCCTAGAAGAACCCAAGTTTCTGTGGGCTGTATGAAACAAGAAGGTTCTTCGTCTGCTGGTAGTGCTCCAGCATCATCTTGTGGTTCTCGCGGCCGATGCCCGACTGCTTGTAACCGCCGAAGGCCGCGTGCGCCGGGTAGGCGTGGTAGCAGTTCGTCCAGACGCGGCCGGCCTGGATGGAACGGCCCGCGCGGTAGGCGGTGTTGATGTCCCGGGTCCACACGCCGGCCCCGAGGCCGTAGAGCGTGTCGTTCGCGAGCTTGATGGCGTCGTCGAAGTCGTCGAACGACGTCACCGACACGACCGGACCGAAGATCTCCTCCTGGAAGATCCGCATGCGGTTGTCGCCCTCGAAGATCGTCGGCTGGACGTAGTAACCGCCCTTCAACTCGCCGTCGTGCTCGATGCGCTCCCCGCCGGTGAGCACCTTCGCGCCCTCCTGACGGCCGATGTCCAGGTAGGAGAGGATCTTCTCCAACTGGTCGTTGGACGCCTGGGCGCCGATCATCGTGTCCGTGTCGAGCGGGTTGCCCGGCTTGATGAGTTCGGTGCGGGCGACCGCCGCCTCCATGAACTCCCGGTAGTGGCCCCGCTGGATGAGAGCCCGCGAGGGACAGGTGCAGACCTCGCCCTGGTTGAGCGCGAACATGGTGAAGCCCTCGAGGGCCTTGTCGCGGAAGTCGTCGTTCTCCGCCCAGACGTCGTCGAAGAAGATGTTCGGGGACTTGCCGCCGAGCTCCAGCGTCACCGGCTTGATGTTCTCCGAGGCGTACTGCATGATCAGCCGCCCCGTCGTGGTCTCGCCCGTGAACGCGACCTTCGCCACGCGAGGGCTGGACGCGAGCGGCTTGCCGGCCTCCACGCCGAAGCCGTTCACGATGTTGACCACGCCTGGCGGGAGGAGGTCCGAGATGAGGCTCATCCAGTAGTGGATGGATGCCGGCGTCTGTTCGGCCGGCTTGATGACCACCGCGTTGCCCGCCGCCAGCGCCGGAGCGAGCTTCCACACCGCCATCAGGATGGGGAAGTTCCACGGGATGATCTGCGCGACGACACCGAGCGGCTCATGGAAGTGGTACGCGACGGTGTCGTCGTCGATCTCGCCGACGGAGCCCTCCTGGGCCCGGGCCGCCCCCGCGAAGTAGCGGAAGTGGTCGATCGCGAGCGGGATGTCGGCCGCCAGGGTCTCGCGGACCGGCTTGCCGTTCTCCCAGCTCTCGGCGACGGCCAGCTTCTCCAGGTTCGCCTCCATCCGGTCGGCGATCTTGAGCAGGATGTCGGCGCGCGCTGTCACCGAGGTGCGGCCCCAGGCGGGGGCTGCCGCGTGTGCCGCGTCCAGCGCGCGTTCCACGTCCTCCGCCGTCCCTCGGGCGACCTCGGTGAACGGCTGCCCGTTCAGCGGGCTCGGGTTCTCGAAGTACTGCCCGCGAGCCGGCGGTACGTACTCCCCGCCGATGAAGTGGTCATACCGCGCCTCGTAGGAGACGATCGCGCCTTCGCTGCCGGGCGCCGCGTAACGGGTCATGCTGGTCTGCCTCCCGGAGAAGCGCTGCCCGCCGTTGGGCAGCTCTCGCCGCGAGGCTAGGAACCCCGACGTTGCAACGACGTTGCGCGTCCCCGAACGCCCGCCTCGCCCCGCAGATGGGGAGGGGGTTGGCCCGTCAGCGCGGTTCCGGTCGCATACGGCCGCCCCGGCCCGGCCGTGTCCAGCCCACGGGAACGGCCTGCTCCGACTCCAGCTCGTCCAGCCGAGACCGCACGCCCGGCGCCGGCCGTACCGACGACAGGGCCCGCCAGACGTCGAGGTCGTCCTCGCCCCACGATGCGCGGGCCCAGTCGGCCAGCAGATCCGGGTCCCGCCGGGCGATGAGCGCCGTCCGCAACCCGTCGGCCAGTCTGCGCCGCAGCCGCACGACCGCCGGTGCCGTGGACCCCGGCAGCAGCGGACCGGCGTACGCCGCGACGGCTGCAGTGACCGCCCCCGTCCCGAGCCTGCGCTCCACCACCGTCACGTCGGACTCGACCGGGCGGGTCAGCCGGTAGGGCCGGGAATCCAGCAGCCCCGGACCGAGGAGGCGGCGCAGCCGGGCCAGCTCCGCGCGCAGTGTCACCGGTGTCACCGACTCGTCCTCGTACAGGGCGCACAGCAACTCGTCGCCCGTGAGGCCCTCCGGATGTCTGGCCAGCAGCACCAGGATCTCGCTGTGTCTGCGGCTGAGCCTGGTCTTGCGCCCGTCCACCACGAGTTGGGCCTCGTCCCGTCCCAGCACGCTCAGTTCCAGGGGGCCGTCCGTCACGGTCCGCGGCGGTGAGAGGAGGGCCAGATGGGACTCGGCGGCGCGCGCCACCGCCTGTACGAAGGCGAGGCTGTGCGGGTGCGCCAACTCGTCCCCGCCGGTGATGTCGACCGCGCCGATGACCCGGCCGGTCCGTGGATCGTGGACCGGGGCCGCCGCGCACGTCCAGGGCTGCACCCGCCTTATGAAGTGCTCCGCCGCGAAGACCTGCACCGGGTGGTCGACGGCGACCGCCGTGCCCGGCGCGTTCGTACCCACCGCTGCCTCCGACCAGCGGGCGCCCGGCACGAAGTTCATCCGGCCGGCCTGCTGTCGTGTCCCCGGGTGGCCCTCGACCCACAGGAGCCGGCCCTGGGCGTCGCACACCGCCAACAGGTGCTCCCCGTCCGACGCGAACGTGCCCATGAGCTCACGGAACAGGGGCATCACGCGGGCGAGGGGGTGCTCCGCCCGGTACGAGCCGAGATCCCCGTCCATCATCTCGACGTTCGCCGTGCCGTCCGGGACGACGCCGGCCCGCGCCGACCGGCGCCACGAATCTGCCACCACCGACCGCACGGGACGCGGCACCGTTCCCGCCGTGGTGAAGGACTCGTAAGCGCGGCGGAGTGACCGACCCCGCTCGACGGGGTCGGTTCCCGGTTCCAGGGCCACCCAAGGATCGATCAACTCGGCCTCCCGGAAGGCGATGCGGCTGGGTCCATCGTCACTCCCCGTGCGGGCATCGACAACCCGTGTGACGTTCCGCTTCCGCCCGCGGCCCCACGAAGCTCCCGCGCAGGATCGTTGCGGGGCTCCGCTCAGGCGAAGTTGACGAGCCTGATGTATCGCGTCCAGTCCCAGTTGGGCCCCGGATCGGTGTGGTCGGAACCCGGCACTTGGTAGTGGCCGAGGATGTGGGCTCGGTCCTTCGGGATGCCGTACTGGTCGCAGATCGCGGCGGTCAGTTTGGCCGATTCCTCGTAGAGCGCGTTCGTGAAGTAGGCGGGCTTGTCCACCCAGCCCTCGTGCTCGATACCGATGCTTCTGGTGTTGTAGTCCCAGTTCCCCGCGTGCCAGGCGACGTTGTGTTCCCGGACGCACTGGGCGACATGGCCGTCGGCGGAGCGCACGACGTAGTGCGCGGACACCTTCTTCGCGGGATTCCGGAAGATCGACAGGGTGTCGGCGTACGTCGCCTGCGTCACGTGGATGATCACGTAGTCGAGGTCGTAGCTCTCCGGGCGGTCGGACTCCGTGTAGTTGGAGGAGGTCGCCGGAGTCCACTCCGCGCCCGGGTAGTCGACGGCCGAGACCTGGGCCGTCGCCCTCGCCTCGGGGAGTAACGCGTAGGGGAGGGCGGCGAGGGCTGCGCCCTTGAGCAGCCGCCGCCGGCTCGGGAACGACCGTGCTCTCTCCATGGAGTACTGGCCTTTCGTCGCTGGGGTGTCCGGGGTGTCCGGGGTGCCGGTGGTCCGAGGCCGGGGCCGTCCGGTCGAGGTGGACGCGGGAGGCCTCGGCCGTTCGCCTGGCGTGACGGCGCGGCAGGAAGATCAGTATCACGACACGCACGGCCCGCCGGGCATGCGCGACCCAGCGGGTCCGTACACGTCGCCTCTGTGTCGTAGGCGGTGGTCCGAACGGACCGATCGCTTCGCTCCGCGGCCTTGCATTCGTCGCCGGCGTCATGTGAATCCCCCGATTCGCTCCGGACCCGAGGCGTCGGCCGGACGGCTGCGCCTCGCGTGAATCACCGTACGACGCCTGCCGGTTGGGCAGGACGAGCGAGGCGTGACTCGGTGGAAAACCCGAGAACTGTGGATACGACGATCACTCGCAAGGGGGAACGGAATCCGACTGTCGCTCCCCGGCGCAGCGGATGCGGAACGGGATCCGTGCGGTGGTCCGCTGCACCGCCGACGGGGAACGGAGGCTGCGCTCTCGTCCGCCGCACGGCGGATCGACTGCCGGAGCGGTCGGGCTCTCTACGACCGCCCGACCGCTCCCGCCGGATCGTCGAGCACGCCCCGCACCACCGAATGCGCGGCGCCCAGCAGAGGACCGTCGGATCCCAGCCGGGACACGGACACGGGGCAGGCGGGGCCCGCGGTGCGCCGGGCCAACTCGCCCTCCAGCGAGGGGAGCAGCCAGGGCGCGAGGCCGGCGAGCGCGCCGCCCAGCACGACCGTCTCCGGGTCCAGCAGGTTCACCGCCCCGGTCAGGGCGATCCCGAGAGCGGTCCCGGCGTCGCTCAGAGCCCGGCGTACGGCCGTATCGCCCTCGGCGGCACGCTCGGACAGCAGCCCTACCTGGTCCTCGCCCGGCTCAAGACCGGCGGCGCGCAGGACGGCCTCCTCGCCCGCGTACTGTTCGAGACACCCGCGCCCGCCGCACGGACACTCCGGCCCCTCCGGGCGCACCGGCACATGCCCCAACTCGCCCGCGAACCCGCGGGTCCCGCGCAGCAGCCGCCCGTCCACGAGCACCGCCGCACCGATGCCGATCTCCGCCGACACGTGCAGGAAGTCGCGCGGAGTCGCGTCACCGAGCCAGAGTTCCGCGAGACCGCCGAAGTTCGCCTCGTTGTCCACCGTCAGGGGCAGGTCGGCGGGGAGCAGAACGCCGAGGTCCGTGTCGTGCCAGTCCAGGTTGGGGGCGCGGACCACGGTCCTCCCGTCCCGCGCCACGAGCCCGGGGACGGCGACGGCGAGTCCGGCCGCCCACAGCCCGTCCTGTTCGGCCTCGGTGACGACCTGGCGGACCAGCTTCGTCAGCTCCCGGGTCACCTGCTCGGCGGCCCGTCCGCGGTTCGTTCCGTGGCGCACCGCACGCGCCCGGACGGCGCCGCGCAGGTCGACCGCGCACACGGCGAGATGGTCGACACCCACCTCGGCCCCGATTCCGGCCGGGCCGTGCCCGCTGACGGCCAGTGCGGATCCGGGCCGTCCCACCCTGCCGGGCCGCTCGGGGCCCAGTTCCTCGATGAGCCCTGCCCGGATCAGCTCGTCGACCAGAGTCGACACGGCCGCCCGGGTCAGACCGATGTGCGAGGCGACTGCGGCGCGCGACAGCGGCCCCTCGGCGCTGACGGTGTACATGACCCGGGAGAGGTTGCGACGGCGCATGCCCTGCTGGGTGTCGGGCAGGCGTCGGCCGGAACCGTTCGGATGGGCCTCGTGCAGCGGTGCGGTCATGCCTCCGTCAATCCTCGTCCGGCCGGTCCGTCCCGTCGGCCTCTGTCGGTGGCCGCCCCCCAGGGGGCGGCCTCTCGGCGTACCGGGCTCAGGGCGACGTAGCGGTCCCTTGGTCCCCGCCGGAGCCCGGCTGCGCGTGCTCTCTCTAAGAGACCCGCACGTGAGAGCAGGTTTCTCGCGGAGGTGCCTCGCGTCGGTTCCGGTCAGTTTCCGTTTCCGTTCGGCCCCCGTTCGAGCAGCGGGGCCGCGTCGGAGAGTACCCCGGTGATCCTCGCGAGTGTCTCCTCGTCCTGCTCCATGGCGTCGAGGACGGGACCGCGGTCGGTGGCCCAGCGCCGTGCGACCGCCGCCGGGTCCTCGCCCGTCAGCAGGCCGGCCGCCTGTGCGGCGGCGCCGAGCGCGACCAGTTCCCTTGCCTCGGGGACCTGCACGGGCCGTCCGGACAGTCGTCGTACGGTCTGCTGCCAGGCCGTTCCCCGCGCGCCACCGCCGATCAGCAGCAAGGGCGCCGAACGGTCGGCGTCGGCGTCCAGGACCAGGTCGAGGGCGTCCAGCAGGGAGTGCACGGCGCCGTCGTAGGCGGCCTGGAGCAGTTGGCCGCCCGTCGTGTCGTGCCGGAGGCCGTGCAGCAGGCCCGAGGCGTTCGGCAGGTTGGGCGTGCGCTCGCCGTCCAGGTAGGGCAGCAGCGTGACCGCGCCGCCCGTCTCGACGGCCTCGCGGTCCAGCCCGAGCAGAGCGGCGACCCGGTCGACGGCCAGGGTGCAGTTGAGCGTGCAGGCCAGTGGAAGCCAGTCTCCGCGGGCGTCCGCGAACCCCGCCACCGTGCCCGTCGGGTCGGCGGGACGGCGTGTCGAGACGGCGTACACCGTGCCCGAGGTGCCGAGGCTCACCACCGGCGACCCGGGCCGCAGTCCCAGGCCGAGCGCCGCGGCCGCGTTGTCCCCCGTTCCGGCGGCCACGAGAGTCCCCTTGGAGAACGGGAGATCGCCTCCGGCGTGCACCGTTCCGGCGACCTCGCCCGGCCGGACGACGCGGGGGAGCAGAGCGGGGTCGAGGCCGATGTGGGCGAGGACCTCCTCGTCGTACGCCTCGCTGCCCGACGACCACCAGCCCGTGCCCGAGGCGTCGCCGCGATCGGTGGTGCCCTCTCCCGTGAGGCGCTCGGTGAGGTAGTCGTGCGGCAGTCGGACCGCCGTCGTCGCCCGGACGGCCTCCGGTTCGTGCTCGGCGAGCCAGGCCCACTTGGTGGCGGTGAAGGACGCGGTGGGCACACTGCCCGTGCGCTCGGCCCAGGATTTCGGGCCGCCGAGTTCCTCGACGAGCCGGCGCGCCTGCGGCGCCGAGCGCACGTCGTTCCACAGCAGTGCGGGGCGTACCGGTTCGCCATGGGCGTCGAGAGTCACGAGGCCGTGCTGCTGGCCGCCGATCGACACCGCGGCGGCCTCGTGCGCCGTGGTACCGCACTGGTGCAGTGCTGCACGCAGAGCGTCCCACCACTGACGAGGATCACTCTCGCGTCCCGCACCGGTGGAGACGGTGTGCGGCGCCTGTCCGCTCGCCACCACCTGGCCGGTCGACGCGTCGACGACCAGGGCCTTGGTGGACTGGGTGGACGTGTCCACCCCGACGACGAGCGGACCCTCGGCTGCTGACATCGGGCTCTCCCTCTTCCGCTGCTCTGCGGGATCTGTCCTGGTTGCGTGGCTGTCCGGACCGGCACGGCCCGGTTTCGTACGGCGTCCCGGCCCGCCACGACCAGGGTTTCGTACGTCGTCTCTTCCCAGAGACGCGTTCGCATACTAATTTGTAAACTGCCATGACGAAATAGTCGGAGCTAGCAAGGAGCCGCGACATGAACTACCAGCCCACCCCCGAGGACAGGTTCACCTTCGGCCTGTGGACCGTCGGCTGGCAGGGAAGGGACCCGTTCGGCGACGCCACCCGGCGCGCCCTCGACCCGGTCGAGTCCGTGCAGCGCCTGGCCGAGCTCGGTGCCTATGGAGTGACCTTCCACGACGACGACCTGATCCCCTTCGGATCCTCGGACAGCGAGCGCGAGTCGCACATCAAGCGGTTCAGGCAGACGCTGGACGCCACCGGCCTCAAGGTCCCGATGGCCACGACCAACCTGTTCACGCACCCCGTCTTCAAGGACGGCGCGTTCACCGCGAACGACCGCGACGTGCGCCGCTACGCCCTGCGCAAGACCATCCGCAACGTCGAACTCGCGGTCGAGCTCGGCGCCGAGACGTACGTCGCCTGGGGCGGCCGGGAGGGTGCCGAGTCCGGTGCCGCCAAGGACGTGCGCGTGGCGCTCGACCGCATGAAGGAGGCCTTCGACCTCCTCGGGGAGTACGTGATCTCCCAGGGCTACGACATCAAGTTCGCGATCGAGCCCAAGCCGAACGAGCCGCGTGGCGACATCCTGTTGCCCACCGTCGGACACGCCCTGGCCTTCATCGAGCGCCTGGAGCGCCCGGAGCTGTACGGCGTCAACCCGGAGGTCGGTCACGAGCAGATGGCCGGGCTCAACTTCCCGCACGGCATCGCGCAGGCACTGTGGGCGGGCAAGCTCTTCCATATCGACCTGAACGGTCAGACCGGCATCAAGTACGACCAGGACCTGCGGTTCGGCGCGGGTGACCTGCGATCCGCGTTCTGGCTGGTCGACCTTCTGGAGAGCGCCGGCTACGCCGGTCCGAAGCACTTCGACTTCAAGCCTCCGCGGACCGAGGACCTCGAAGGGGTCTGGGCGTCGGCGGCCGGCTGCATGCGCAACTACCTGATCCTGCGGGAGCGTTCGGCCGCCTTCCGTGCCGACCCCGAGGTCCAGGAGGCGCTGCGTGCCTCGCGCCTGGACGAGCTGGCGCAGCCCACTGCGGCGGACGGCCTGCAGGGGCTGCTCGCCGACCGCGGGGCCTTCGAGGACTTCGACGTCGAGGCGGCGGCCCTGCGCGGGATGGCCTTCGAGCAGCTGGACCAGCTCGCGATGGACCATCTCCTCGGTGCGCGGGCCTGATCGGTCGATGACTCGAAGGGCACGGGTCCACGTCCGCCGGACCCGTGCCGGGGTGGCGGGGGAGATCCGGCTGCCTCCTTCGAATGCGCCGGAATGATGCGGTCCAGGGCATGAGTCCGTATCAACTTCCGCGCAGGGGTCGCGCGATGACCGGTTCGCGGCGACTCTTGACGGTATGGCCATGCCGCCCTTACCCCCTCAGCCCCCACGGTCGCCGGGAGAGTCGCCTCACGGGGGTGCTGTCCCGGGCCCGCCGTCCGGGGGCTACGGGCCCCCGACCTCCGGAGGGTACGGACCACCGTCCTCGGGCGGGTACGGGCCGCCTCCCGGCGGCCACGGTTCTCCCCCTGGCGGTGGCGGGCCTCCTTCGGGAGGCTTCGGACCACCGTCCCAGGGTGACTGGCCGCCCGGGCAGGGCGGCGGGGGATGGCCCCCACCGCCTCCCGGGCCGCCCGGCGGCCCCGGAGGTCATCGGGGAGGGCGGCGGCGCAACACGGTGCTCATCGTCATCGCCGTGATCGTCGTCGTCGGGGTCGGCGTGGCCGTCGCGGTGTCCGCCACCGGTGGGGGTGGGGACGACAAGAAGGCGCCCACCGAAAGCACGACGAGTTCACCGAGTCCTTCCCTGAGCCTTCCGTCCGGGCTGCCCTCGCTCCCCACGAATCTGCCCACGGACCTGCCCAGTGTCGTGCCGTCGCTTCCGACCGACCTGCCCACGGACCTCGTCCCCAGTGGCCTGGAGTCGCTCGTTCCGACGCTCGCGGCCGACGAAGTGCCCTACTACATGCTGCGGAAGGGCGACTGTTTCGACACGGACACCGCCCTTCCCGGCCAGGCGGCCAAACGCTCGTGCACCGAGCCGCACGACGCCGAGGTCGTGAGGATCGCCGAACTCAATGGCGCCTATACGACCGACGCCACTCTCAAGAAGGCCGCGTCGGCCCTGTGCAAGGCGCCTCTGGAGCGCAAGGCGGCGGCGCAGGCGGCGGGCACGGTGCGCAACACACTCGTGCAGTACCCCGACACCGGCAGCTACAAGATCGGCATCGACAACGTCGCCTGCAGTCTGGCCGCGAACGTCGGCAAGGGGCCCGGCAGACTCACCCAACCGCTCAAGTGAATTGCCTCGCCGAGTCGTTCAGGCGAACGGTACGCGCGCGTGGTCGCTGTCCATCCTCCACGCGCGCGTAACTCGAGACCGATTGCCCCGGGATCAGATGCGGCGCGGTAGCCGCACGTAGGCGACCGTCGTCTCGATACCGCTGTCCACGAGCCGACCCTGTGCGTCGAAGGCGCCCGACCCGTCCGTCATGCCGAAGTCGTTGTCATTGATGAGGGCGAGCGTGTCGTGGTCCACGCGCGCGACGCCCTCGATCTTGCCGGGAACGCCCGCGACCGTGCCCAGGTCGACGACCAGACGCTTGCCCAGCACCGGAACACCGGCCGTCGCGGGGTCGTCGAGCTGCTCCAGGGACGGCGACGTGGTGTCACGGTCGTACGGGCCGCCCAGGATGTCCGCACGACGCGTGAGCCTTACTTCCTGCAGGCGAGCGGCCTTGTCGGTGCGCTCCTCGACGAGCAGCCGGTCTGGGCCGACCGCCACCACGGACGAGATCTTCAGTTCGGACGTGTCGTCCTCGCTCGGGTCGACCACGTCGACGGGATCGAAGCGGTACACGTACTCGGCCCTCACGGCCCGCTTCCCGGGCGAGAAGCGCAGCAGCCGGGTCGTGGTGGACGCGTCGCCCGCGTCGCCGTCCGGCAGGGAGAGCGGGCTCTGCAGCGCCATCACCAGATCGCCGCCCGGGAGTTGGGTGAGCCCTTCGAGACCGCGGTTGATCTTCCGGTGCAGCAGGATCGCGGGCAGCGCCTCCGCCACGGGGTAGTCCGTGCCGGTCAGGTGCAGCCCCTTGGGGACATAGCGCGTGAGCACCTTCCCGCGCGCCGAGACGTGGAGCAGCGACGGACCGTACTCGTCGACGAGCCAGAACGACCCGTCCGCCGCCCGCACGATGCCCTCGGTGTCCACGCCGTTCGGGTTGTAAGGCAGCGGCGTCCGCGCGTCGAAGGAGTACGGCGCCTCGTCGCGTCCCGTCTGGTTGGAGAGCCCGGTGACGGGCTTGCCCGACGAGGTGGTGATCGGGATCGCGTCGATCACCTTCACCGCGCCGCCGCTCACCCGGATCTTCACGATCGCCGGATCGAAGCCCGGTACCGGGAACGTCCGGCGCTTGGTGCCGTCCACCTTGATCTGGCCGTTGGGCCCGCGGTCGGTGACCGTCCAGAACTCGCCCTTGCGGCCGGCCGGGTAGATGTCGCTGCCGATGCCTCCGAGATCGACTCCCCGGTCGTTGTCCACCGTCCCGGGCAGCAGCCCGTTGCTGAACGACCCCAGGGGAAGGTCGCCGAGCGTCGCGGTGCGCGTCACTCTCGGCTGCGCCGGCCCGGCCGTCGCGTTCGCGGTGCCGGCCACCGCGAACGTGGCCAGCAGGGCGAGCGGCACGCCGGCGGCGACGGACCGGTGGACGTGGCGTCTGCCGACAGCGTGCGGGGACATCGAGCCTCCTGAGGAACAAGTTCGTTGACAGCGGCAAGAGTTGGCCCCGACGCCTAACGAAGGCCGACAGTGAGGTGAACGGCGGCCGTCAAGCAGTCATCGGGTCTTCCCCGGCGGTCGCGAGAGCGGTGGCCGGATCGGTCGTGGCCGGCCCCACCGGGGTCCAACGGCCCTGTTCCTCGCGGTAGGGCCACCATCTGCCGTCCCGGCCGAGGCGGAGTTGCGTGCCCGTGCCGGTCGCGGTCCAGCGATTGCGGTCCGCCCGCAGCCGTGGCCTCTCGTCGTCCTCCCAGGCGGTTTGGAGAGCTGCACGCGCGCGTGCCAGCGATTCCCCCTCGACGGCCCACTCGTCCTCCAGGAGCGAGAGCGCGGCGCCGCCGCCGTACTGCCAGGCCCGTACGGCGAGCCTCAGTTCCTCGCGTTCCCGCTCCGAACCGGCCGCCAGTCGTTCGGCGACGCTCTCCGGGGGGTCGCACGCAGCGAGACGAACGGCATCCTGGACGAGGGGCATTGGTTCCGTCTCGGCCGCGCGCCCTCCGGATGCGCGGCCGAGTGCCTCGGCGAGTATCAGGTGCGCCTCCTCGGCCGCCGCGCGAGCGATGAACTCCAGGGCCACGGGGTCGACTCCAGGAGCCGGTGTGCCCTCGGTCTCCAGGGAAGGCGGAGTCCCGGGCCGTTCGGGCAGCGCCGGGTCGGTCGGGAGCGGCGGAAGGATGTCACCCGCCGCATAGGCCTCCAGAGCGTCCACTCCTTCCTCCGCGTCGTCCGGATCGTCCGCGGGCCGGTCACCGCGTCCCTGGAGGGCTTCCAGGAGCGCGCGCTCACCCCGCCCCCGCATCAGCAGCAGCACGAACGGGTCCTCGTCGAGGAGCAGCGCCACCTGGTAACAGAGCGCTGCGGTGTGGCCGCAGTGGTCCCAGGCGCCGCACTCGCACTCCGCTTCCAGATCGCCGAGTCCCGGCAGGAGTTCGACACCCGCGGCCGCCGCGTCCTCGACGAGGTGCGGTGGCATGTCGTGGTCGAGCAGTGCGGCGACGTGTGCGGACCGTTCGGCGGCCATGTCGACGAAGCGGTCCCACTGCTCCTCCGTCAACTCGTGCAGCAGGACGTCCGCCCGGTGGACGGTTCCGTCGCGGTCCTCGACGACCGCCGTGACGCGGCCGGGGCGTACGGAGACCGCGCCCACCGCTCCCGCGCGCGCCAGCCTGCGTCCCGTCTTCACCTGCCCCGAGTCCAACGCCGCGTCCTCCAGCGCCTGGAGCCAGGCCCGACCCCACCACGTCTGCGCGAAGCCCCGCCCGTGCGCGGGCGGCAACACTCCGAAGGTGCGCTCCTCGTCCCGGTCCGTCATCGTGCGCCCCCTCGCAGCTCCACCAGGTCGGCCAGTTCCGCGTCGGTCAGCTCGGTGAGCGCGCCCTCACCCGCGCTCAGGACCGCGTCGGCCAGCCGCTGCTTGCGGCGCAGCATGTCGGCGATGCGGTCCTCGATGGTCCCCTCGGCGATGATCCGGTGCACCTGCACGGGCCGGTTCTGGCCGATGCGGTACGCACGGTCCGTGGCCTGCGCCTCGACGGCCGGGTTCCACCAGCGGTCGTAGTGCACGACGTGCTCCGCGCGGGTCAGGTTGAGCCCCGTGCCGGCGGCCTTCAACGACAGCAGGAAGACCGGGATCCCGCCCTCCTGGAAGCGCTCCACCATCGCCTCGCGTTCTGGGACGGGCGTTCCACCGTGAAGGAACTGCGTCGTCACCCCGCGCTCCGCCAGATGGCGCTCGATGAGGCGCGCCATCCGCACGTACTGGGTGAAGACCAGCACGCTCGCCCCCTCGGAGAGGATGGTGTCGAGGAGTTCGTCCAGCAGTTCCAACTTGCCCGACCGGCCAGGAATCCTGGGCTGTTCCTCCTTGAGGAACTGGGCGGGGTGGTTGCAGATCTGCTTGAGCCCCGTGAGCAGCTTCACGATCAGACCGCGTCGGGCCATGCTGTCCGCACCGGCGATCTCCGCGAGGGTCTCGCGGACCACGGCCTCGTACAGGCCGGCCTGTTCCGGGGTGAGCGACACGGCACGGTCGGTCTCGGTCTTCGGCGGCAGCTCGGGTGCGATGCCCGGGTCCGACTTGCGACGGCGCAACAGGAACGGCCGGAGCAGTCGGGCGAGCCGGTCGGCCGCCGCGGGGTCCTGGCCGCCCTCGACAGCCTGCGCGTAACGGCTGCGGAAGGTTCCGAGCCGGCCGAGCAGACCCGGTGTCGTCCAGTCCAGGATCGCCCACAGTTCAGAGAGGTTGTTCTCCACGGGAGTGCCGGTGAGCGCCACGCGGGCGCGCCCGCCGATGGTGCGCAGTGCCCGCGCGGTCGCCGAGTAGGGGTTCTTGACGTGCTGGGCCTCGTCCGCCACCACCAGACCCCAGGGCACCTCACCGAGCCGTGGCGCGTCGAGCCGCATCGTGCCGTACGTCGTGAGGACGAACTCGCCGTCGGACAGGCCTTCCAGGCTCCGCCGGGCACCGTGGAAGCGGCGTACCGGGGTGCCGGGGGCGAAGCGTTCGATCTCGCGCTGCCAGTTGCCCAGCAGGGAAGCCGGACAGACGACGAGCGTGGGGCCCGCGGCTGCCGACGCGTCCCGCTGCCGGTGGAGGTGCAGGGCGATCAGAGTGATCGTCTTGCCGAGCCCCATGTCGTCGGCCAGGCAGCCGCCCAGCCCCAGAGAGGTCATACGGGCCAGCCAGTTGAGGCCGCGCGACTGGTAGTCGCGCAGCGTGGCACGCAACTCCGCGGGCTGTCCGACCGGCTGTTGCTCCTCGGGGTCGGACAGCCGCTCCCGCAGGGTCGCCAGCCAGCCCGTGGGCTCGACGTCGACCCGGTGGCCGTCCACCTCGGCGGAGCCCGTCAGGGCGGCGCTCAGGGCCTCGACGGGCGTGACCTTGCGGTCCCGGTGCGCCTGCGCCCGGCGGACCTCCTCGGGGTCGACGAGAACCCACTGGTCGCGCAGCCGCACCATGGGCCGCTTCGCCTCGGCCAGCCGGTCCAGTTCCTGCCGCGTGAGCTTCTGGTCGCCGAGCGCGAACCGCCAGTCGAACGAGAGCAGAGCGTCCGCCGACAGGAAGGACGGCACGTCCGAGACCAGCCTGTCCTGGGATCCTTCGTCGCCGGTCGGCCCCTCGTGCCCGCCGTCCGCGGTGGCGTGAGGGCCGACGACCGCGCGGGCGGTCAACTTGCGGGCCAGTTCCTTGGGCCAGTGCACGTCGACACCGGTGAGCGCCAGCAGCCGGCCGCCCGCTCCGAGAAGTTCGCCGACCTCCTCGTCGGCGAGTTCGACCGCGTCCGGAACAGCGGCCGAGAGCAGCGGTGCCAGAGGCGGCCAACTCTTCGCGGCGCGGCGGAGAGCGAGCAGGGCGGCCATCCGCGCGCGCGGGCCGAACGGCGAGGAACCCGCCCACACGGTCCGGGCGTCCGCGACGAGAGCGGGGTCATGCGCGCTGTGCAACTGAACCACCACTCGGAACGGCAGGGACAGGTCCTCCGGCCCGGACGACACGTACGTCGGCACCTCGACGCGCAGCGAGACGCGTACGTCGGCCTCGTGCGTCTCGGCGACCTCCGTGGCCCAAGCGCGATGCTGCGGCACAAGCTGGGGCTCCGGCGCCGCGAAGGCCGGGCCGCCGGCCGCGAGCGCCGCCGCGGGGGAGCGCGGCAGGGAATCGGCGACCGCGTCCAGGAACGCCCGTACGAGCCGTTCGGGATCGGGCAGTCGCAAGGGTGCGATGGCGCCGTCCAACAGCTCGCCGGGCGTGTCCACTGACTCCGGGTGCTCGTCCACCACCCTGCCAAGTGCCCGCAACGGCACGGCGTGTGCCTCGGGGGGCATCGAGGCGGCAAGTTCACGGACGCGCTCCAGATCCCGTGCGCCCAGCGGGCCGGCGCGCCAGGAGTCGTGGTCGTCGGCCGTCACTCCCGGCAGCAGCAGCCCGCGGGCGACGAACTGGAGGGCGAGCACTCCGGCAGCACCCCAGAAAGAGGTCGCCCGGTGCGCCTGCGTCGCGGCACGCGCGCGTGTGAGGACCGGCAGGGCGGTCCGCACCGGCAGCAGCACCGCGGGCACCGAGACGGTCTCGACGCCGTCTCCCACGTGCAGTGCCACCGTCAGCTCCTCGGCCGAGCCGGAGGTCACCCCCGGCGGCGACTCGCCGTCCGGGCGCCAGAACGCGACGCTGCCCGCGCGCGGCGGATCGGCGGGCACGAACACGGTGCAACAGCGGGCCAGTTCGGAGATCTCTGCGGCGCCGACCGCGGGAATCCTCTGCACAGCGATGACGCATCCCTCGGATTCATCAAATTTGACTACTGGGTCGAGTCGCCGAGGGTACAGCACGCCGGGGGCGGACGGGCGCGGCCTGCCCGTGTGAGGCTGCGGCCCCGGGAAGAACGGTGGCACCTGCGCTCCCGGAGGGGTGCCACCCCCCTGGGGAGTCGGGGGAAACCCCGCACGGAACGGGGTGGTGGCGCCATGGCCGTCAGAGGTCACTGATTCGTACGTTTCATCAGGTCAGCCCACTTCCTGAGAGATCAGGTCGGCCCGCTCCCCGAGAGACCGGAGACCCGCCATGGCCCAGACCGCCACCGTCCTCGCAGAACCCACCCCCAAGGAGGGATCGAGGGCGGCACCCGGCAGCGATTTCGCACCCCTCCTGCGCAGGGTCAAGGAACGCGGACTCCTGGACCGGCGCCACGGCTGGTACGCACGCGAGATCGCCGCGAACCTGCTGAGCCTGGCCGCCGTGCTCACCGGGGTCGTCCTGATCGGCGACTCCTGGTGGACCCTGCTCCTCGCACCGGTGCTCGCCGTACTCGGCGCCCGCACAGCGTTCATAGGCCACGACGCGGGCCACTCCCAGATCACCGGCAACAAGACGGCCGGCCGGGTCATCGGCCTGGTCCACGGCAACCTGCTCCTCGGCATGAGCTACGCCTGGTGGAACGACAAACACAACCGGCACCACGCCAACCCCAACCACATCGACAAGGACCCCGACGTCCTCGCCGACGTCCTGGTCTTCACCAGCGGTCAGGCCGGCGAGCGCACCGGATTCCGGCGCTGGCTCACCCGCAACCAGGCATGGCTGTTCTTCCCGCTGACCCTTCTCGAAGGCATCGCCCTGAAGATCCACGGATTCCGGGACCTTCGCCGGCAGCCGCCACGCGAGCGTGCCGTGGAGGCGCTGCTGCTGGTCACCCACGTCGTCGCCTACGCGACTCTGCTGCTCACCGTTCTCTCCCCGGGCAGGGCACTGGCCTTCGCGGCCCTTCACCAGGCACTGTTCGGCCTGCACCTCGGGATGTCCTTCGCGCCCAACCACAAGGGCATGGAGATGCCCGACCCGGACGGCGAGCGCTGGGGACATCTGCGCCGACAGGTCCTCACCTCGCGCAGCGTCCGGGGCGGCGTCCTCACGGACTGGTTCCTGGGCGGCCTCAACTACCAGATCGAACACCACCTGTTCCCCAGCACGCCCCGCCCGCATCTGCGCCGCGTCCAGCCTCTGGTGCGCGCCTACTGCCGAGAGATGGGTATTCCCTACGCTGAGACCGGGCTCGTCGACTCCTACCGACAGGCCCTGCGCCACATGTACGAGGTCGGGGAGCCTCTCAGGGTCGAGTAAGGGGCACACCTCAGGGACGTATCAGGGTCGCGGTCCGGAACCGTGGGACGCAGGGACCCGTTCTCACGACAGAGAGCGGCATCAGCCGCGGAGGAGGCGACACACATGTCGAAGAACGCGAAGATCGCCGCAGGGGGTGTGGCGGTCGGCCTGATCCTGTTGATCTGGCTGCCCTGGTGGGCCGCCTTCCTGATCGTGCTGGGTGTACCGGCGGCCGCGTACCTGGCCCTGGACCCCTCGCAGCGGCGCAGGCTGCGCCGCGTCACCCGCAAGGAGATCGGCCGCTGAGGGGCGCGGGGCCACCGTCCGCCGACACCGGTGAAGGCCGGCGGACCGGGGTGGCGGAGGACTGACGAGGGCGGCGTCACCGGGTCTCCCGGTGACGCCGTCGCTCAGCTCGGGCGGACGGCCATCTTGTCGAGAGCCTCCAGGAGGCCGGGCAGTTCCGGTCCTCGACCGACGGGCAGGACCTCGCCGGGCTCGTCGTCGAGAAGGACGAACGCGATGTCGTCGGTCCTCGCGACGAGAGACCATCCCGGACCGTCGGCGCGCAGGGTCCGGGCGTCTCCCGTGGCGAAGGACGAGCGCACGCGGCCCAGCGGCGGAGGGGTGTCCACGTAGGAGCGCGCCTCGGCCAGGACGCGGCGGACCCCCGTGCGTTCCTGACCGTCGCCGAGCTTCTCGCGCTCGGCCTGAGGGTCTTCGGCCTGGGCGTCGTCGTCCCCGGACTGCTCCGCACCGTTCGAGGGCGCGAATTCGCTGTCGTCGATCTGATCCCGCCACGTCGCCCACTGGAGAGCGATCTCGTCGGCACCCAGACGCCGCTGGGCGGGCCCCCAGGTGGTCGTGTCCGGCGGAGCCAGCGGAGGGCGTTCCGTGGGCTCGGTCGACGGATCGTGCGGGGCCGGGACCCCCGGCGCCGCGACAGCCACTTCCAGGGGCCAGCCGGGCAGCGCGGCGACAACCGTCCGCTCGTCCGGCGACAGCTCGTGCTCCATTCCGCAGTCCCAGGAGGCGATGGCCACCGCGACCAGCGACACGTCGTCGATGACGACGGTCCACCGCGCGCCCTCCCCGTCCTGGCCGAGCACCAGCCCGTACCCGTCGGCGAGCGGCGCGAGGGCGAGCGTCGCACAGGCCTCGGGATAGTCGTCCCCGAGCACGCTGGGGAACTTCGCCGGTGTCAGCAGTACCGCCGTCAGCACGTACAGCGCGTCGTCGTCCACGGTGGCGACGGCTTCCTCGTCCACGGTGGTGACGGCTTCTTCGTCCGTCCCGGCCATCCCAGCCTCCCGATCGGTCCATCTGTCGGCGCACCCTAATGCGACCGGAAGGCGCTTGTCACGGGCCCCACACACATGCGGAGCTGCAGTTATCCGGCTGGACAGGGGCGAAACGCCCCCCTGTGGCCGACCGCGTCAGGCGGCGGGGAGTCCGAGCAGGGAGCGCGTGACCGTCCCGGGCGACTCGTCGCGTTCCCGAGCGAGGGCGATGACCGCCCGGCAGGCCAGTTCGGTCACCCCGAAGGAGAGCGCCTCGGGCGACACCCAGGAGGCTGCCTCGTCGATCCGCTCCTGATCGTCCTCGGCACACGCGGAGACGTACGCCGAGGCCGCCTCGAAGAGGTTGTGGCCGCGCTTCCCGCCCTCGCGGGCAACCACGGGACCGGCCTCTCCGGACTGTTCCGCCGTCTTCCTGCCTGCCATCGTGCGGAGCCTGTCGAACATGCCGGACATCGGGCCACCTTCCTCTGCTCGATCGTCGTCGCCAAGCGTTCATCTGCTGCTACTCAACGTAGAGTTGGAGGCGTGGCGGCAGAAGGGGCACGACCCGGTGAAGCGCTACGAGCGACTTGCGCGGTGCTCCTCGCACCCCTGCTGCGCGCCTCGATGCTCGCCCTGCTCGACGAACCCCTGTTGCGGGCCTTCCGCTACGCACCACCGGCCGCCGCCACGCGCGTGTCGGCCCGCCGTGCTGTGCGCGCGTGGCCGACTGGTCCGCCTTCTGCCACCGCGGCGCGCCCCGCACTTCGCCCGACAGGACCGGGAGGTCAAGAGCTACCCGGACGGCCACCGCGTCGCCGACCTCGGGGTCTGCCCAGTTCCGACAGTTCCGGGTATGCGCGGCTGTCCGGGCTCAGTCGCCCGCGGCGTCGAGTGAGTGGAGGGTGGCCCGCAGCCACGCCAGTTCCGCCTCGCTCGTGGCCCGTGCGATGGTGAGGATGCCTCGTCGGAAGGGGTCGTCCAACTCCTCGGCCCGCACCGGCCGGTCACCGTCGTAGAAGAAGCTCGCCGGCTCCTCCAGGAAGGCGAGTCTGCGGCGCAGTACCGCCGCCTGTGCCGACGGGTCCTCCAGATGCCTCAGGAAGGCGAGCACCGCGAACCACCTGTTCTCGTCGCTGATGTCCCGCCCGGCCGGCTCCGCGAGCCTGCGCCGCAGTTCGCGCCCGCCCTCCTCGGTGAGTGTCAGGACGTGACGGGGGGCGGCCACGGAGCCGGGCTGTGTGGCGCGTTCCAGCAGGCCCGCGTTCTCCAGTCGCTTGATGGCGGGGTACAGCGTGCTCTCCGCCACCGGCTTCACGTGCCCCGTCAGGGCGGTGATGCGCTTGCGCAGCTCGTAGCCGTGCAGTGGGGTGTCGCAGAGAAATCCGAGGATGGCCAGCTCCAGCATGACCTCATCATCCCTCATGCACGCTGTACATCGGTTCATTAATACATCGGGTCCGATGTATGCTCCGTGCGGAAGAGTGAGACGTCGTGACGGGGAGGGCCCGATGAGGCAAGCCGAGTTCGACAGCAGAGGAAGCCTGATCCGGTGGACCGAGGCGCCGGGGGCCGGGCCCGCGCGCGTGTACGTGCACGGCCTCGGGGCGGCGTCGGCGGTCTACCACGCCCACATCGCCGCCCGGCCCGAACTGGCGGGCCGCAGGACCTTGTTCGTCGACCTGCCGGGACACGGCATCAGCGACCGGCCTGCGGACTTCGGCTACACCCTCGAGGACCACGCAGGGGCTCTCGCCGCGGCTCTGGACGGCGCCGGCGTCACCGGTGCGGAACTCGTCGCCCACAGCATGGGGGGCGCCGTCGCCGTCGTGCTCGCCCATCTGCGGCCCGACCTCGTCTCACGTCTCGTCCTCGTCGAGGCCAACCTCGACCCGTATCCGCCGGGGACGACGGGCGACAGCGGTATCGCCGCGTACGACGAGGACGACTTCGTGGAGAACGGTGGCCACGCGCGCGTGCTCGAGAAGGTCGGGGACTCCTGGGCCGCGACCATGCGCCTCGCCGACCCGCGTGCGCTGTACCGCACGGCGCTGGCCCTCCAGCACGGCACCGTCCCGACGATGCGTCAGATGCTCATCGGCCTGGCCATCGACCGCGTCTACCTCCAGGGTGAACTCAGCGGCGAACTCCCCGGCGCGCAGGCGCTGGAGGTGGCGGGCGTGCGGGTTGTGACAGTGCCGGGCGCGGGCCACAACATCATGTTCGACAACGCTGACGCCCTCGCCGCGGTCCTCACCGGTACGCACTGACCGTCGGCTGCGGATCCGGGGCGCCGCTCAGTCCCTTCGCACGGCGAGCGTGAGGAAGCGGGCGTCCTCGTCCACGTACGAGAGCATGTCCCAGCCCGAACCGGCGAGCAGGGGCCCCAGGTTGGGCTCCGCGCGCAGGTCCTCCGGGGTGAGCTCCCGACCCTGGCGCGCCGCGAGGGCGGCCCGCCCGATCGGATGGAACAGTGCCAGCGTGCCTCCGGGGCGCACCACGCGCGTCAACTCCCGCAGATTCTCGGCGGGGTTCGGCAGATGGGCGACGAGACCGGCCGCGAACACCGCGTCCAACGACTCCGAACGCAGCGGCAGCGCTGCGACATCGGCCAGCAGCAGACGCCCGTCGCGGTCGCGCCCGGCCCGCACGGCGGCCTCCAGCATGGCCGGGGTCAGATCGGCCCCGAGGACCACCCCCGTGCCGCCTACCGCAGCCCTCAGCGGCGGCAGCGCGCGTCCGGTTCCGCAGCCCGCGTCGAGCACCCGGTCACCCGGGCGCAGCCCCATGTCCTTCACCGCGGCCTCGTACGCGGGGCCGTCGTCGGGGAACCGCGTGTCCCAGTCGGCGGCGCGTGTGCCGAAGAACTCCTGGACGTGTGTGTGGTCGTCGCTCATGTGCCGCATGATCTCTCACCGACACGAAGGACGACGCGGTGCACACGTTCGAACCCGACGCGATCGCTGAGGTACACACCTTCGCCATATTGCAACAGCTTTCGAAATGCGCCCCCTTTGTGCCACCGGGCGCCGACTAGCGTCCCTGGGCCATGGGACACCTGGACCACGCCGCCTTCGGCTGGCTGACCCCCGTGCTGTCGTACGTGATGGCCTCCATCGGCGCCGCCCTCGGCCTGCGCTGCGCGGTCCGCGCGCTCGGATCCACCGGCTCGTCGCGCCGCAACTGGCTCCTCGCCGCCGCCTCCGCGATCGGCACCGGGATTTGGACGATGCACTTCGTGGCGATGCTGGGCTTCGGCGTCACCGGCACGGAGATCCGCTACAACGTGCCGCTGACCGTGCTGAGCCTGCTTGTCGCCATGGCGTTCGTGGGCGCCGGACTCTTCGCCGTCGGATACGGACGCGACCGGCGCCGCGCGTTCGTCATCGGCGGGCTCACCACCGGGCTCGGCGTCGCGAGCATGCACTACCTCGGCATGGCGGCCCTGCGCCTGCACGGCCAGGTGCACTACGACCCCGCACTCGTCGGACTCTCCGTCGGCCTGGCGGTGTTGGCGGCGACCGCCGCCCTGTGGGCGGCGCTCTCCACCAGGTCCCCCGTCGCGGTCACCGCCGCCTCCCTCGTCATGGGCGGCGCGGTGAGCAGCATGCACTACACCGGAATGATGGCGGTGAGCGTCCGCGTCCGCCCCTCCGGGGGCGTCCTGCCCGGGGCCACGGCGATGCAGTTCATTTTCCCCCTCGCCGTCGGCCTCGGGTCCTACCTCTTCCTGACCGCGGCATTCGTCGCACTCTCCCCGATGTCCGAAGGCCGAGAGGTGTCCGCGCCGGCCCGGCGGGCGGTCGAGAGCATCGCCCGCTGACGGCGGGCCCGGCAGCAACCGGCCGCGAAGGGCCACCACGAACCTCTCCGATCGAGGAGGCCATGCGTACACCCCGCAGAACCACCACAGCCGGTGCCCAGCCACCACCCCGGGCCCGCGGCCGCCGCGCCCACGCGGGGCCGCCGGCGGACGAACACCCCGAGTTCGACGGGTCCGCCGCCGAGGCTGTGCCACCGGCACGCCCGCCCGCCGAGGGCTGGCACCTCCGGCCCCGCACCGTCCGGGCCAAGGTCGTCAGCCTGCTGATGGTGCCGGTCGTCTCGCTGCTCGCGCTGTGGGCGTTCGCCACCGTGAGCACCGCCCAGGACGTCGCACGACTGCGGCAGCTGCAACGCGTGGACGCCACCGTCCGGGCACCTGTCGACGCCGCGGTCGCCGCGCTCCAGGCGGAACGCGCGGCCGCCGTCAGCTACGCGACCGATCCCGCCGCAGCGCAGTCGAGCGAGTTCAGGAACCTCTCCCGGCAGACCGACCGCGCCGTCGCGAAGCTCCGCCTCGGCGACGACCACACCGTCGCCGACGGTGCCGACCTCCCCGCGGGAGCCGCGGAACGGCTCGACGCCTTCGTCACCGACGCGGGCAACCTGAGGACGCTCCGCACGTCCGTACTGGATCGGCGCACCGGCTGGGACGAGGCGTACGGCCGCTACACGAAGGCCATCGCGACCGCCTTCGGTGTCGACGGCGCGCTGTCCGGTGTCGACGACCCCGGAATGAGCTCCGACGCGCGCGTGCTCCTCGAATTCTCCCGGGCCGGTGAAGCCCTCGCCCAGGAGAACGCCGTCCTCGGCGGGGCCCGGCTCGCCAAAAGCCTCGACGGCGAGCGGCTCCGACTGTTCACCGGCGCGGTCGACACCCGCCGCGCGCTGACTGATGCCGCCATGGTCGACCTGCGAGGACCCGAACGCGCGGCCTGGACGGACCTGGCCCAGGGGGCCGCCTACCTGGACGTCCGCACGGTCGAGGACAAGGTGCTGGCCGCCCGCCCGGGCACCAAGGCCGTCGAGGCCGCACCGGAATCAGCCTGGGACATCGCTCACGCGCGTGTGCAGGACGGTATGCGGACGATCGCGACGGAAGCAGCCGTCGCGGACGGGGCGGACCCGTTCGGGCGTGCGCTGCTCACGCCCGCAGGCGCAGCGGTCCTCTTCGGACTCGCAGCGGGCATCGCCTCCCTGATCATCTCCGTACGCATCGGCCGCGACCTCGTCGTCGAACTGGTCAGCCTGCGCGACAGCGCCCTGGACATCGCGCGCAGGAAGCTCCCCGAGGCCATGCGCCGACTACGGGCGGGCGAAGCGGTCGACGTGCGAGCCGAAGCGCCCCTCGGAAAGCCCTCGGACGACGAGACCGGCCAGGTCGCCGAAGCCCTCAACACCGTGCACCGAGCCGCTCTGCGCGCCGCCGTCGAACGCGCGGAACTGGCCGGCGGGATCTCCGGGGTCTTCGTCAACCTCGCCCGGCGCAGCCAGGTGCTCGTACACCGCCAGTTGAATCTCCTGGACACCATGGAGCGCAGGTCGGAAGACCCCGACGAGTTGAGCGACCTGTTCCGTCTCGACCACCTCACCACCAGGATGAGACGCCACGCGGAGAGCCTGATCATCCTCTCCGGAGCCGCACCCGGCCGCGCCTGGCGGATGCCGGTCTCGCTGACCGACGTCGTCCGGGCGGCCGTCTCCGAAGTCGAGGACTACGCACGCGTGGAGGTGCGCCAGCTCCCCGACGCGGCCGTGATCGGCACCGCGGTCGCCGACCTCACCCACCTCCTCGCGGAGGTCGTGGAGAACGCCGCCCAGTTCTCGCCGCCCCACACCCGCGTCCGGATCACCGGCGAACCCGTCGGCAACGGCTACGTGATCGAGGTCGAGGACCGGGGCCTCGGCATGGGCAAGGAGACACTGGCCCAGGCCAACCACCGCATCGAACAGTCCGAGGCACTCGACCTGTTCGACAGCGACCGGCTCGGCCTCTTCGTGGTCAGCAGACTCTCGGCCCGGCACGACATCAAGGTCCAACTGCGGACCTCGCCCTACGGAGGCACCACGGCGGTGGTCCTGCTGCCCACCGCCCTCCTGGACGCCGGCCCGAGGGAACGTTCCACCGCACAGGCCGAAGCCGACAGGCCGGTGGAACGGGAGTACGCGCGCGTGGCGTCCGTCCCGGAGCAGGACGCCGTCCGGGCGGCCGACGAACGACCCGCACTGGTACCGCCGGTGGCAGTGGCGCCCGAAGGCCCCGTGAACGGTTCACGGGAGACTCCTCCGGCCCGGATCGCGACACTCCGGTTGCACCGCTCGGCCGACGACACCGAGACCTCCGAGGAACTCCCACGACGGGTGCGCCAGGCACATCTGGCACCTCAACTGCGCGGGCAGCGCGCCGCGGAGCCGCCCCCGTCCGCTACGGACGACGAATGCACACCCGAACGCGTACGCGCGCGGATGACCGCCTACCGGGACGGCTGGGTACGCGGCGGCGGCAGGTCACCCGGCGTCCCCGCGACCCCCGACGTCGAAGAGGGCCGCGACAGCAGCGAAGGAGACTCCGCATGATCCAGGACCCGAGCACGAGATCCGCCCAGCCATCCGGTGAACTCGACTGGCTGCTGGACGACATGGTGCTGCGCGTGGCCGACGTGCGACACGCCGTGGTGCTGTCGAACGACGGCCTGGCGGTGGGCGCGTCAACCGGCCTGCGGCGCGAGGACGCCGAACACCTGGCCGCCGTCGCCTCCGGGTTCCACAGCCTGGCCAAGGGAGCAGGACGCCACTTCGGGGTCGGCGGGGTACGCCAGACGATGGTGGAGATGGACGAGGGATTCCTCTTCGTGGCCGCGGCGGGAGACGGATCGTGCCTCGCCGTCCTGACCGCGGTCACCGCGGACATCGGCCTCGTGGCCTACGAGATGGCACTCCTGGTCAAACGGGTCGGAGAACACCTCCACACGCCGACTCGCGCCGCCGCACAGCCGCCCGTCGCGGGCTGACCGAGGACGGCCGACGCAGATGACCGAGGACACGCCGGGCACTCCGCCGCAGCCCGGGAGCCAGTGGTACGACCAGGAGGCGGGGCCCCTCGTCCGTCCCTACGCGATGACGGGCGGCCGCACCCAGTCGGGCCCGACCGGGGTGCACTTCGACCTGATCGCCCTGGTCTCACTCGACGAGGGCGCCCCCGGCATCGACGAGGACACGTCGCTGGGACCGGAACACCGAACCCTGATCGAACTGTGCCGTACCGAAACTCAGTCCGTCGCCGAACTGGCCGCCGACGCCGATCTTCCCCTGGGCGTGGTCAGGGTGCTCCTGGGAGACCTGCTGGAACGCAGCTGCGTCACCGTCAGGCGCCCCGTACCGCCCGCACAACTGCCCGACGAGCGCATCCTCCGCGAGGTGATCGAGGGACTGAGGGCGCTCTAGATGACCCAGATGTACCGACGTCGACGGTGGTCGGCACTCCCGAGAGAAGTGATCGATGGTCTCCGAGAACTCCGACGCCTCGGGTGGCGACACGTCCGCCCTGGCGCTGAAGATACTGGTCGCCGGCGGATTCGGCGTGGGAAAGACCACCCTGGTGGGCGCGGTCAGCGAGATCCGGCCGCTGCGCACCGAGGAACTGCTCAGCGAGGCCGGTCAGTCGGTGGACGACACCGGCGGAGTGGATCAGAAGGTCACCACGACCGTCGCCATGGACTTCGGACGCATCACCATCAGGTCGGGTCTCTCGCTCTACCTGTTCGGAACACCGGGCCAGGACCGCTTCTGGTTCCTGTGGGACGAGTTGTCGACGGGTGCCCTCGGCGCCGTCGTCCTCGCGGACACCCGACGGCTGGAGGACTGCTTCCCGGCGGTGGACTACTTCGAGCACCGGCACATCCCGTTCGTGGTGGCCGTCAACTGCTTCGCCGATGCGCGCGCGTACGGCGCTCAGGACGTGTCCCGTGCTCTCGACCTCGACCGGGGTACCCCGGTGGTGCTCTGCGACGCCCGTGATCGCGACTCGGGCAAGGAGGTGCTGATCCGGCTCGTCGAGTACGCCGGGCGGGTCCACACCGCCCGGCTCCTCGACTCCGTCGGCTGAGGCCGGCCGTGCCTGCCGGCTCGTGACCGCTCAGTCGGCCACGGCGGCGAAGGCCAGGACCTTCTCGATCCGCAGGCGGACGAGCAGTTCACCGGGTACGCCGTTGCGCTTGCCGAACTCCTCGGCGCGGTCCTCGCCCATGTAGCGGCCGCCGATCCGGGCGGCCCAGTGCCGCAGATCGTCGACGTCCTCCGACAACACCGCCCGGCCCTCCAGCACCACGAAGGCGAAGGGCGGCCGGTCGTCGTCCACACACAGGGCGACCCGGCCGTCCCGCGCCAGGTTCCTTCCCTTCACGCTGTCCTTCGCGGTGTTGAACACCAGGTCGTCACCGTCCAGCACGAACCAGATCGGCGCCACGTGCGGACTGCCGTCGGCCCGGACGGTGGAAAGCTTCCCCGTGCAGGTTCCCTGCGAGACGAACGCTCGCCACTGCTCGTCGGTCATCTTCTCTGCCATGCCGCCCATCCTCCTTGCCCGAAGGGCGGCAGTGGGGAAGGCTTGCTGGGCGAATCCTCCGGTCGGGGGGAAACGACACACGGGGAGACCGGATCATGGCACAGAACACGGGACTTGGCTGGCTGCTGGACGACCTCACCCAGCGCGTCGAGCACGTCCGGCACGCCCTCGTGCTCTCGAACGACGGGCTGGTGACCGGGGCGAGCACGGGGCTGCGGCGCGAGGACGCCGAGCACCTCGCCGCCGTCTCGTCGGGGCTGCACAGCCTGGCCAAGGGATCCGGCCGCCACTTCGGTGCCGGACAAGTGCGCCAGACGATGGTCGAGTTCGACGACGCCGTGCTCTTCGTCACCGCGGCCGGCGCGGGCAGCTGTCTGTGCGTCCTCAGCGGTGCGGAGGCGGACATCGGCCAGGTCGCGTACGAGATGACATTGCTGGTGAACCGGGTCGGCGAGCACCTCGGCGTGGATGCGCGACTGCCGGGAGCCAGGCCCGCGACAGACCTCTGACCTGCCGATACGCCGTCGCGGTCAGAGTTTTCCACAGGCTTGCCGCGATATCCGCCGGGCCGGATACGGTTTTTCCGAAGCGAGCGCACACGGCGCGAGCATCCGACTCCACGGGGGAGAACCGTCATGACCGCCGGCAGCACCATCACCCAGTCCGCCACCACGTCGCTCGGCCGCGCCGCACGAGAACTGGACCTCAGGCGCGGCGAGTTCGACCTGGCCGTGCACCTCGGTTGCGTGCGCACCCTCCCCGACGAAGGGGGTGGTGGACGCAGGGTCGCTCGCGCCGAGATCGAGCGCCTGCGTTCCGAGGCCGGCTTCCCCGAGACGCTGCACGAGCGAGTGAAGGCGGTCGGCACCACGGAGGGCGCCGCGCTCATGGGCATGACGACCACCCGGTTCACGCGCCTCGCACGCCTGGGCCTCGTGGTGCCCGTGAAGTTCTATCTGAACCGCTACAGGGCGGTTGTCTGGCTGTATCTCGCCGAGGAGTTGCGGCAGTTCGCCGCGGACGAGAAGCACGCACCGCTGATGAAGGGCCGGACGCCCGAAGGCCTCCGCGGTCAGCTCGAAGAAGGCGTGGATCTCCGGCCCCGCAACTGGCGCGGACGACACCTGGGTTTCCAGCTCCGGCAGTCCGAGGATCCCTGGGCTCGCGCCGCTGTCGTGGCGTCGCTGCTCGACCCCGTTCAGGTCGCCCGGGTCGTGCGGGACCCCTGCGAGCGCGCGTACCTCGACCGTCTCCGGCCCGACCGGGTCTCGGGCGCGGCACCGGGCTCGCCCTCGGCGCTGATCGCCGAGCGCATCATGACAGCGGACCATCCCGACGAGATCGGCTGGCTTCGCGCAGACCTCGGTCAGACCCTCTCCGAAGCGCGGGAGGACCGACCCGCGCCCCGACCCACGGTGCCTTCGGCCTCACCGATGCCGGCCGCTCCCCGAGATCGGCCCCTGGCACCCGCCCGCACGATCGACACGATCGACGCGCCGGACGCCGCCCGCTCGCGAAGGCTGCTCGGGTGGCTGCGCCGCAGGAATACGGACGCGGGCCTGCCTACAGCGCCCTGAACAGGCCTTCCTGCACGACCGAGACGAGGAGGTGCCCCTCCTGGTCGTAGATGCGGCCGCGGGCCAGCCCACGTCCGCCCGTCGCGATGGGGGACTCCTGGTCGTAGAGGAACCACTCGTCCGCACGGAACGGCCGGTGGAACCACATCGCGTGATCCAGCGACGCCATGTCGAAGCCGCGCGGACCCCACAACGGTTCCACCGGGATCCGGACGGCGTCGAGGAGAGTCATGTCGCTCGCGTAGGTGAGAGCACAGGTGTGCACGAGCGGGTCGTCGCCCAGCGGGCCGACGGCACGCATCCACACCGCGCTGCGTGGCTCGGCGCCCTTCGTCTCCTCGGGCGTCCAGCGCAGCCGGTCCACATAGCGGATGTCGAACGGCTGACGCCGGGCCATGCGCTCCAACGCTTCGGGCAGAGCCCCCAGATGCTCCTTGATCTCCTGCGAAACCGTCGGCAGGGACTCCGGGTCCGGCACCTCACGGGCCGGCGGCAGCTGGTGCTCGAAGCTCCCTTCCTCAGGCTTGTGAAAGGAGGCGGTGAGATTGAAGATCGTGCGGCCCTGCTGCACCGCGGTGACCCGGCGCGTGGTGAACGACCGCCCGTCCCGCACCCGTTCGACCTGGTACACGATCGGGACGCCCGGACGGCCGGGGCGCAGGAAGTACGCGTGCAGCGAGTGCACCGGCCGGTCGCCCTCGGTCGTGCGGCCGGCGGCCACCAGCGCCTGGCCCGCCACCTGTCCGCCGAAGACCCGCTGGAGGGACTCCTGCGGGCTGCGGCCCCGGAAGATGTTGACCTCGATCTGCTCCAGGTCGAGCAGGTCGACGAGTCTCTCGGCAGGATTCGTCATCGGTGGTTCTCTCCTGTGCTCACAGCTGGCCGACGTCGGTGACCTTGACGATGGCACGGCCCTCGGCGTCCGAGGCCACCAGGTCGACCTCCGCGCTGATGCCCCAGTCGTGATCGCCGTTCGGGTCGGCGAAGGTCTGCCGGACACGCCACAGACCGTTCTGCGGCTCCTCGACGATCGACAGCAGCTTCGGGCCACGAGCATCGGGACCGGTGCCGAGGTCCTCGTACTCGTCCCAGTACTTGTCCATCGCGTCGCCCCACGCGTCGGCGTCCCAGCCGGCGTCGGCGTCCAACTCGCCGAGTTCGTGGACGTTGTCGAGAGCCGCGAGCTCTACCCGGCGGAACATCGCGTTGCGGACGAGGACACGGAAAGCGCGCGCGTTCGCCGTGACCGGCTTGACCTGGTCGGCCTTCTCCTGGGCCTCCTCCGCCGTCATCACCTCGGGATTGGCGAGCTGCTCCCACTCGTCGAGAAGGCTGGAGTCGACCTGGCGCACCATCTCGCCCAGCCAGGCGATCAGGTCCTCCAGGTCCTCGGACTTCAGGTCGTCCGGGACGGTGTGCTCGAGCGCCTTGTAGGCACTCGCCAGGTAGCGCAGCACGATGCCCTCGGTGCGCGCGAGTTCGTAGAAGGACACGAACTCCGTGAAGGTCATGGCCCGTTCGTACATGTCGCGGATGATGGACTTCGGCGACAGCGGATGGTCACCGACCCACGGGTGGCTCTTGCGGTACACGTTGTACGCGTGGAAGAGGAGCTCCTCCATGGGCTTGGGGTACGTCACGTCCTGGAGGCGCTCCATGCGCTCCTCGTACTCCACACCGTCGGCCTTCATCGCGGCCACGGCCTCGCCACGGGCCTTGTTCTGCTGCGCCGCGAGGATCTGCCGCGGATCGTCGAGCGTGGACTCCACGACCGACACCATGTCGAGGGCGTAGGACGGCGACTCGGGCTCCAGAAGGTCGAACGCGGCGAGCGCGAACGTCGACAGCGGCTGGTTGAGCGCGAAGTCCTGCTGAAGATCGACGGTGAGGCGCACGATGCGGCCGGTCGGGTCGGGTTCGTCGAGCTTCTCGACGATGCCGCCGTCGAGGAGCGAGCGGTAGATCGCGATCGCCCGCCGGATGTGCCGCAGCTGCTGCTTGCGCGGCTCGTGGTTGTCCTCCAGCAGATGACGCATGGCTTCGAAGGCGTTGCCGGGCCGCGCGATCACCGACAGCAGCATCGTGTGGGTCACGCGGAAACGCGAGGTCAGCGGCTCGGGATCGGCGGCGATGAGCTTCTCGAAGGTGGTGTCCGACCAGCCGACGAAGCCCTCGGGAGCCTTCTTCCGCACCACCTTGCGGCGCTTCTTCGGATCGTCGCCCGCCTTCGCGAGCGACTTCTCGTTCTCGATGACGTGCTCCGGCGCCTGTGCGACGACGAAGCCCGCCGTGTCGAAGCCCGCCCGGCCGGCACGTCCGGCGATCTGGTGGAACTCGCGGGCACGCAGTGTGCGCACCCGGGTGCCGTCGTACTTCGTCAGCGCGGTGAACAGCACCGTGCGGATGGGGACGTTGACGCCCACGCCGAGGGTGTCCGTGCCGCAGATGACCTTCAGGAGACCGGCCTGGGCCAGCTTCTCCACCAGGCGCCGGTACTTGGGCAGCATGCCTGCGTGGTGCACACCGATGCCGTGCCGCACGTAGCGGGAGAGGTTCTGGCCGAACTTGGTGGTGAAGCGGAAGTTGCCGATCAGCGCGGCGATCTGGTCCTTCTCCTCGCGCGTGCACATGTTGATGCTCATCAGCGCCTGCGCCCGCTCCACCGCCTGCGCCTGCGTGAAGTGCACGATGTAGACCGGGGCCTGCTTCGTGGCGAGGAGCTCGGTGAGGGTCTCCGTCAGAGGGGTGAGCACGTACTCGTAGGAGAGCGGGACCGGCCGGGTCGCGGAGCGGACCACCGCGGTGGGACGCCCGGTGCGGCGCGTGAGGTCCTTCTCGAACATCGAGACGTCACCGAGCGTCGCCGACATCAGGATGAACTGCGCCTGGGGGAGTTCCAGGATCGGGATCTGCCATGCCCAGCCGCGATCGCCCTCGGCATAGAAGTGGAACTCGTCCATGACGACCTGGCCCACGTCGGCCTGCTTGCCGTCCCGCAGCGCGATGGACGCGAGCACCTCGGCCGTACAGCAGATGACCGGGGCGTCGGCGTTCACGGAGGCGTCACCGGTGAGCATGCCGACGTTCTCGGTGCCGAACATCTTGCACAGCTCGAAGAACTTCTCCGAGACCAGCGCCTTGATCGGCGCCGTGTAAAAGGTGACCTCGTCCCGGGCCAGTGCGGCGAAGTGCGCGCCCGCGGCGATCATGCTCTTGCCCGACCCGGTGGGCGTGGAGACGATCACGTTCGCCCCCGAGACCACCTCGATCAGCGCCTCCTCCTGGTGGGGGTAGAGCGTGAGACCGCGTTCCCCGGCCCACGACTCGAAGGCTTCGTAAAGGGCGTCGGGGTCTGTGGTCTGCGGCAGCTGATCGATGAGGGTCACGCCCCCATCTTGCCTGTCGACGCACGCTATGGGGGAATCGGATGCCGGTCCGATGATCACGAACGCTACGCTGTGTCGCCGACGACGCGTCAGCACGCACGGGCAACTGGGCAGCGGCACAAGAGGAACGGGGCGGGGAACGGCCATGATGGGACCAGCACACTCACTGTCGGGAGCCGCGGCCTGGCTCGGCGTCGGAGCGGCCGCCGCCGCGGCCGGTCACACGATGCCCTGGCCGGTCCTCCTGGTCGGCGCGCTGATCTGCGCGGGTGCCGCCCTCGCCCCGGACCTCGACCACAAGGCCGCCACCATCTCGCGCGCCTTCGGACCCGTGTCCCGGGGCCTGTGCGAGATCGTCGACAAGCTGTCGTACGCCGTCTACAAGGGGACCAGGAAGCAGGGCGACCCCCGGCGCTCCGGCGGCCACCGCACGCTGACGCACACCTGGCTGTGGGCGGTGCTGATAGGCGCGGGCGCCTCCGTGCTGGCGATCACCGGCGGCCGCTGGGCGGTCCTCGCCCTCCTCTTCGTGCACATGGTCCTCGCCATCGAGGGCCTGCTGTGGCGGGCCGCCCGCGGGTCCAGCAGCGACGTGCTGGTGTGGCTCCTCGCCGCGACGAGCGCGTGGATCCTCGCCGGAATACTGGACAAGCCGGGCAACGGCTCGCACTGGCTGTTCGCCTCGCCAGGCCAGGAGTATCTGTGGCTCGGCCTGCCGATCGTCCTCGGCGCGCTGGTTCACGACATCGGGGACGCGCTCACGGTGTCGGGCTGCCCGATCCTGTGGCCCATCCCGGTCGGCCGCAAGCGCTGGTACCCGATCGGGCCGCCCAAGGTGATGCGGTTCCGCGCCGGCAGCTGGGTCGAGCTCAAGGTGCTGATGCCCGCCTTCATGCTGCTGGGCGGCGTGGGGTGCGCGGCCGCGATGAACTTCATCTGAGCCGGACCGTCTCAGGCAGCCGGTACGGCTCAGGCGCTCCCGGCTCCGTCGGATCCCTGTCCGCCGCCTCCGTATCGACGCTCGAACTGGGCGACGCGCCCCTCGGAGTCCACGGTGCGAGCCTTGCCCGTGTAGAACGGGTGGCTCTCCGAGGAGATCTCCACGTCGACGACCGGGTAGGTCTCTCCGTCGTCCCACTCGATGGTGCGTTCGCTCGTGGCGGTCGAGCGGGTGAGGAAGGCGTAGCCGGCGCTGCGGTCACGGAAGACCACGGCATGGTAGTCGGGCTGCTTGTCCTGCTGCATGGATGCTCCTTCGGGGGAGTGACCTGGGCCGGGCGTCGGTCAGCCGGACACGGAGTCCTCGTCGACGATGTGCATGGCGGCCTCCTCGGCCGAGGCCGCGGCGCCGTCGATGCCGATGTCCGTCGCGATGAGCCCGCTCTCCTCATCCTCGTGCGCCCCCTCGTCCGGTGCCACCAGACGACCGGAGCGACGGTCGCCGACCTCGTCGTCGAGGGGCTCGCCGTCGGTGCCCTCGATATCGCCGATGCCGTCGCCGTCGGACGCGGATACGTCGGGCAACTCCTCCGCGAGGCGTTCCTCCAGGGTCTCGCCCGCGACGGCCTCCGACGCGGTCACGCCCTGATGCTCCACCGCCCAGGGCCGCTCCGGCGGCGACCAGCCGCGGTCCAGGGGGTCGTCGACGCCGTCGGTGGTGAGGGTGTCCTCCGCGTCGAGCAGCCCCGCGTCGTCCTGTACCTCGGATCCGTCGGGCTGGTAGACCTCGTCTCCCCAACCGTCGGCGCTGTCCACGAGTACCTCCAGGGGGTGCGGACGGGACCGGCTCCGCCGAAACCGACGACGGGCGCGCGGGCCACGGGACACGGCTGTCGCCCCACGCGAACCGGGTGGTTCCCGGGGGTCCCCCGAGCGGGTGTCCACATCCAGCCTTCCACCCCCCTTCGGCACCGCGCAACGCCACAGCGGCGGACCTGCGGCGCCGCACGGGCCGACGACGGGGTCAGGCCCGTGTCGACGAAGCGCCTCGAACGCAGGCGGGGTCCCGCTCCCGTGGGGAAAGGGAACGCCACCTGCCCGGGCGGCCGGGGCCAGGAAGGTTGCCTCGGTCAGGGCCGCCCGAGCGGCCCTGACCGTCCCCGTCCGTGCTGCGCGCGGGTGTGGCAGGCCCCCGCTCGGGGGGCCTACTCCGGCGGGCAGTGGCCAACCGTCGGCGGGGCGCCCGCAGGCACCCCGGGGCGGTACACCACCGGCGTCGGTCACCCGCACGCCCCAGGCCGCCCGGTCCACCCGCACGCCCCAGGCCGCCCGGTCCCGGGCTCACCCGTGCCAGGACCGCCACAGGGCCGCGTAGGCGCCGTCCGCCGCGACCAGCTGGTCGTGGCTTCCCAGCTCGCTGATCCGACCCTTCTCTACGACGGCGATGACATCCGCGTCATGGGCCGTGTGGAGCCGGTGGGCGATCGCGATGACGGTGCGGCCGTCCAGGACCCGGGCCAGCGAGCGTTCCAGATGACGCGCCGCACGGGGGTCCAGCAGCGAGGTGGCCTCGTCCAGGACCAGCGTGTGCGGGTCCGCGAGGACCAGCCGGGCGAGTGCGATCTGCTGGGCCTGCGCGGGTGTGAGCGCGAATCCGCCCGACCCCACCTCGGTGTCCAGACCGTCGTCCAGTGCCTGGGCCCACCCGTCGGCGTCCACCGCGCCGAGAGCCGCCCACAGCCGTGCGTCGACGGAGGCGTCGAGGCCGGCGGCATCGGCGGCGGCATCCACGGGCGCCCCTGCGGCCGGGCGATGCCGGGCGCGGGGGACGGCGAGCAGCAGGTTGTCGCGCAGGGAGCCCACGAAGACGTGGTGTTCCTGGTTGACGAGGGCGACGTGCGAGCGGACCTCCTCGGCGGGCATTCGGGACAGTTCGGCGCCGCCGAGGGTGATCCGGCCGTCCCGGGGTGCGTAGATCCCGGCGAGCAGCCGGCCCAGCGTGGACTTGCCCGCGCCGGACGGGCCGACCAGTGCGACCCGGGTCCCGGGCGGTACCGCGAGCGTGACGTCACGGAGCACGTCCACGCCGGCGCGGTAGCCGAAGTGGACCCCGTCCGCGTGCACGTCACGTCCGTCCGGTGCCACGGCGGGATCGCCCGCGGCGGGCTCGATGTCCCGGACGCCGACGAGACGGGCCAGGGAGACCTGGGCGACCTGAAGCTCGTCGTACCAGCGCAGGATCAGGCCCACCGGGTCGACGAGCATCTGCGCGATGAGTGCACCCGTCGTCAGCTGGCCCACCCCGATCCAGCCGTGGAGGGTGAAGACCCCGCCCACCATCAGGACCGAGCAGAGCACCGTCACATGGGTGATGTTGACGATCGGGAAGAGGACGGACCGCAGCCAGAGCGTGTACCGCTCCCACGCCGTCCATTCCTTGACGCGGCGGTCCGACAGGTCGATGCGGCGCCTGCCCAGCCGGTGCGACTCGACGGTGCGTCCGGCATCCACGGTCTCGGCGAGGACGGCTGCGACGGCCGCGTAGCCTGCGGCCTCCGACCGGTAGGCGGCCGGTGCCCGCTTGAAGTACCAGCGGCAGCCCACGACCAGCAGCGGGACGGCGATCAGGACCGCGGGTGCGAGCACCGGTGCCGTGACGGTGAGCCCGCCGAGCAGCAGTGCCGCCCACACCACACCGATGGCCAGTTGCGGAACGGCCTCGCGCATGGCGTTGGCGAGCCGGTCGATGTCGGTGGTGATGCGGGACAGCAGGTCGCCCGTCCCGGCGCGTTCCAGCACGCCGGGCGGCAGTCCGACCGACCGTACGAGGAAGTCCTCGCGCAGGTCGGCCAGCATGCGCTCGCCCAGCATGGCGCCGCGCAGCCGCACCTGCCGTACGAACACGGCCTGGACGACGAGCGCGACGACGAACAGGGCGGCGGTGCGCCCCAGATGGAGGTCACGGGTGTGGTCCGTGACCCGTTCGACGACCGAGCCCAGCAGATAGGGCCCGGCCATCGAGGCCACGACGGCCACCGTGTTGACGCCGACCAGCAGGAGGAAGGCCGTGCGGTGACGTCGGAACAGTTCGGTCACGTAGGCGCGTACGGTCGCGGGTGCGCCGACGGGCAGGGTGGTCGCCGTCGTCGGGGCGGCCGGGTCGTACGCCGGGGGCGCCACGCCGATCATGCGGTCTCCTCGATTTCTTCCAGTACGCCGTTCAGCACGGCTTCGTCATCGGGGGTCACATCGCCCAGAGAGGCCCGGGCGGCGGCCTCGGTGGCCGCTTCCTCCTCGGTCTCCCGGGTCACCACGGCCCGGTACAGCGGCTCGTCGTGCACCAGTTCGCGGTGCGTTCCGACCGCGGCGACCCGGCCCTCGTGGACGAGGACCACCCGGTCCGCGTGGTCGAGGAGCAGCGGCGAGGAGGTGAACACGACCGTCGTCCGCCCGGCCCGCAGGGTCCGCAACCCCTCGGCGATCCGGGCCTCGGTGTGGGAGTCGACCGCGGACGTCGGCTCGTCCAGGACGAGCACCTCCGGGTCCGTGATCAGCGACCGGGCCAGCGCGAGTCGCTGGCGCTGGCCGCCGGACAGGGACCGTCCGCGTTCGGTGATGCGGGCGTCCATCGGGTCCTCGACATCCAGCGATCCCTGGGTGAGGGCGTCCAGCACGTCACCGCACTGCGCGGCCTCCAGCGCCGAACCGGCACTGACCCGTCCGGAGGCGGGCACGTCGAGCAGCTCCCGCAGGGAGCCGGACAGCAGCACCGGGTCCTTGTCCTGGACGAGGACGGCGGTGCGCGCGGAGTCCAGGGGCAGTTCGTCCAGCGGCACGTTGCCGAGGAGCACCGAGCCGCTGGACGCGACGCCCTCGACGCTGACCTCGGCGGTCCGCTCGGACGGATGGCCGCCGAGGCGCTCGGCCAGCAGACCGGCCGCGTCCGGGTCGCCGCACACCACGGCGGTCAGCCGGCCGGCCGGAGCGAGCAGCCGGGTCGCCGGGTCGTACAGATCGCCGGACGGTGCCTGCGCCGCACGTGAGCCGTCGCTGTCCATGGCGCGGTCCAGGGCCAGGACGCGTGCGGCCCGTTTGGCGGACGGGCGCGAGAACGACCAGGCCATCGCGATCTCCTCGAAGTGCCGCAGAGGATAGGTGAGCAGCATGACGGCGCTGTACACGGTGACGAGTTCGCCGACGTCGATCCGCCCGTCGCGGGCCAGCAGCACGCCGCGCCAGACGACGGCGATCATCAGCAGACCCGGCAGGAGCACCTGGATCGCGGCGATCAGGGACCACATGCGGGCGCTGCGCACAGCGGCGTGGCGCACCTCCTGGGAGGCACGGCGGTAGCGGTCGAGGAAGAGCTCCTCGCCGCCGATGCCGCGCAGGACCCGCAGACCCGCGACGGTGTCGGAGGCCAGCTCGGTGGCGCGGCCCGCCTTCTCCCGCTGGGCGTCGGCCCGGCCGGTGGCGCGGGGCAGGAGGGGCAGCACGGCGAGGGCGAGGACCGGCACGCCGACGGCGACGATGACGCCGAGCGCCGGCTGGTAGACGACCAGCCCGACGCAGACCAGCACCACCGTCAGGGCGGCCGCCGTGAACCGGGACACCGCCTCGACGAACCAGCCGATCTTCTCGACGTCGCCGGTCGACACCGCGACCACCTCACCCGCCGCGACGCGCCGTGTCAGCGCCGAGCCCAGGAGGGCAGTCCTGCGGGCCAGCAGCTGCTGGACGCGCGCGGCCGCGGTGATCCAGTTGGTGACCGCGGTGCGGTGCAGCATGGTCTCGCCGAGGGCGATACAGGCGCCGCACAGCGCCATGAGTCCGCCGGTCAGGGCGAGCCGGGTGCCGGAGCGGTCGATGACGGCCTGGACGGCCATACCCACACAGAACGGCAGGGCCGAGACGGCCACGAAGTGCAGCAGACCCCAGGCCAGCGCCTTGAACTGTCCGCCCAGCTGATTCCGTCCGAGCCACCACAGGAATCGGGGACCCGAGCGGGCGTCCGGCACACCCGGGTCGGGATACGGAAGGTCTTGAATCTGCATGACGTCCCAGGGGCTCGTGTCAGGTGGCGGAGGAGGAGCCGCCGGTCTCCGGCAACCGGCCGGTCGCGGGGACCGGCGACAACCGGTCGCGGAGACCGGCAACAAACCGTGAAAGGTTCGCGTCGTAACGTGGTGGAAGGCAAACGATTTTCCGGCCGGGAGCATGGATCCGGCCTGATCGGCCGCGACTGGCCGGGGAGCGGGAGAGGACGATTCGTCAGCTACGTGGTGCGAGGATGGACGGCATGCGAATGAACGGTGCGATGCGTACGGGGCTCGCCGCAGTGACCTGCGGGACCCTTGCCGTCGGTCTCGCGGCCTGTGGTGGCTCGGCGGACGGCGGGGCGAAGGACGTGAAGGGAAACGCGGGATCGGCCGGAAAGGCGGCCCGCACCAGCGCTCCCCCGGCGGACCCGACCCGCATCCCGGACGTGGGTGACCGGCTCCAGAAGAAGATCCCGTCCGACTCCCGTCAGGTCCTGGCGGTCTACGGCGAGGGCAAGGACTCGGCGACGTCCACCGCCGTGCTGTACACGAAGTCCGGCAAGAACTGGAAGAAGACCATCAGCTGGGCCGCGCACAACGGCAAGAAGGGCTGGACGACCGACCACCACGAGGACGACAAGCGCAGTCCCGTGGGTGTGTACACGCTCAGCGACGCGGGCGGTGTGCTCGACGACCCGGGCGCCCGGCTGCCGTACACGCAGTCGGAGGACTTCCAGGCACCGCACTACTGGGCGAAGTCGCACTGGCACGACTTCGACTACGTCATCGCCATCGACTACAACCGGCTCAAGGGCAATCCGCCGGACGACGGCACCCGCCCGTGGGGTGACGAGAAGGGCGGCGGCATCTGGCTGCACCTGGACCACGGCAGCGGCACCTCGGCCTGTGTGAGCCTGCCCAAGTCCGGTATGGAGTACCTGCTGCGCACGCTCGACCCCGATCAGCACCCGGTCGTGGTGATGGGCGACAAGGCGGACCTCAAGGCCTAGGACCTGTCGTCTGGATCATGTGGCGGGACGTGGGGCTGGATGCGCCTATCTGCTGCGTTGTCGTCGGTTGCCGACGCTCCGCGTCGTCGGCTGCCCGCGCCGCCTTCGTGTGCGGCCGGGTCACGGGTCGCGCGTTCCAGCTCCAGGAGCGCGGAGTAGTAGCCGCGGCCCGTCGTGTGGTCCATCCCCACCTCGCACATGCGGTTCGCCGACAGATGCGCGTCGAAGGTGCGGGAGGTGACGAACGCCGCCTCCTCGCGGGTGGCCGACTCGGTCAGTTCCCGGTGGAGCATGCCGCGGTCGCCCGCGAAGGCGCAGCACCCGGCGTCGTCGGGCACCACCACCTCCTCGGCACAGGCCTCGGCCACCGCGCGCAGTTGGGCCTCGTCGCCCAAGTGCCGCATGGAGCAGGTCGGATGGAGCACCGCGGAGGCGACGGTGCGGTGCACGGTCAGGTGGGGGAGCAGCTCCTCCGCCGCCCACACCAGGGAGTCGACCACCGTCAGCCCGGCGTGCAACTCCCGGTTGTCGGGGGTCAGATACGGCACGACCTCGCGCGCGATGCCGAGCGTGCAGGACGACGCGTCCACGACGAGCGGCAGCCGGCCGCCCGCGGTCCAGCCCCAGGCGGCCTCGACGATCCGGTTGGCCATGACGGCGTTGCCCGCGTCGTATCCCTTGGAGTGCCAGATCGTCGCGCAGCACGTGCCCGACACGTCGTCCGGGATCCAGACCGGCCGGCCGGCGCGCTCCGAGACCGCCACGACGGCCTGCGCGAGCGACACGTCTCCGGGGCTGGCGAAGATGCGGTTGACGCAGGCCGGGTAGTAGACGGCGACGGCCCCCACCCGCGCGGTGTCCGGCAGGGGCGCGGGCGCCGCCCCGGGCATCCGGGGCAGCCACTCGGGGACGAGGTCCGGGCGTACGGCCCTGCGCGCCATCCGGGTCACGGCGCTCACCCACCGGTCGCCGACCCGGTCCGCGGCGGCGACGGCCAACCGCGCGGAGGCTTCGAGCGCCCGGAAGTTCCGTGCGGCCAGCGCTGCCACGCGCTCCTCGCGCGCCGAGTGACGGGCGTGGCGGAAGTCCTTCATCAGGGCGCCCGTGTCGATCCCGACCGGGCAGGCGAGTTTGCAGGTCGCGTCGCCGGCGCACGTGTCCACGGCGGCGTACCCGTAGGCGTCCAGGAGGTTGTCCCCGACCGGTGAGCCGTCGGGTTGGCGCATCATCTCCCGGCGCAGCACGATCCGTTGGCGGGGTGTGGTCGTCAGGTCCCGGCTGGGGCAGGTCGGTTCGCAGAAGCCGCACTCGATGCACGGGTCGGCGATCGCCTCGATGCGCGGGATCGTCTTCAGGCCCCGCAGGTGTGCCCGCGGATCGCGGTCGAGGACGACGCGGGGCGCGAGCACCCCGTCCGGATCGATCAGTCGCTTCGTCCGCCACATCAACTCCGTCGCCACCGGCCCCCATTCGAGCTCCAGGAAGGGCGCGATGTTGCGTCCGGTGGCGTGTTCGGCCTTCAGTGAGCCGTCGAAGCGCTCGACGGTGAGCCGGCAGAACGCGTCCATGAACGCGGCGTACCGCTCCACGTCGTTCTCCCGGGACGCGTCGAAGGCCAGCAGGAAGTGCAGGTTGCCGTGCGCGGCGTGGCCCGCGACCGCCGCGTCGAAACCGTGCCGGGTCTGGAGGTCGAGGAGCGCCTCGCAGGCCTCCGCGAGCCGCTCCGGAGGCACCGCGAAGTCCTCCGTGATCAGTGTCGTACCGGACGGGCGTGCCCCGCCGACCGCCGTGACGAACGCCTTGCGCGCCTTCCAGTACCCGCCGACGGTCCTTTGGTCGCGGGTGAGGGAGTTCGTCACCGACGCCACCGGGGAGACCAGCGTCAGCCCTTCCAGCACCGCCCGCGCCTTCTCCTCGTACGTCTCCCGCGCGGCCTCGTCCGCGGCGCGGAACTCGACGAGCAGCGCGGTCGTCGGCCCGGGGAGATCCGCCCAGTCGCCGGGCACGCCCTCGACGCTCACCGAGGCGCGCAGGGTGTTGCCGTCCATCAGCTCGACGGCCGAGGCGCCCGCGGCGGTGAACAGGGGAACGGCGGCGGCCGCGGCGGTCAGCGATCCGAAGAAGAACAGCCCCGCCGTGACCCGCCGCTCCAGCGGCAGGGTGTCGAGGACCACTTCCGAGATGAAGCCGAAGGTACCCTCCGAGCCGACCATCAGGCCGCGCAGGATCTCGACGGGTGTGGAGCCGTCGAGGAAGGCGTCGAGGCGGTAGCCGTTGGTGTTCTTGATCGCGTACTTGGCGCGGACACGGGCCGTCAGGGCCACGTCCGACTCGATCTCCGCCTTGATGCGCAGGAGCCCGGCGCACAGGTCCGGTTCGGCGTGCGCGAGCTGCTCGTCGGCATCGGGCTCGGCCGTGTCCACGACGGTCCCCGACGGCAGGACGAACGTGAGCGAGGCGAGGGTGCGGTAGGAGTTGCGGTGGGTCCCCGCCGTCATGCCGGAGGCGTTGTTCGCCACCACTCCGCCGACCGTGCAGGCGATCGCGCTGGCCGGATCGGGGCCGAGCACGCGCCCGTGGCGGGCGAGCGAGGCGTTGGCGCGGGCGATCGTCGTGCCCGGTGCGATACGCGCCCGCGCGCCGCCGTCGAGGATCTCGACGCCGGTCCAGTGGCGGCGCACGTCGACGAGGATGTCCTCGCCCTGGGCCTGGCCGTTGAGCGAGGTGCCCGCAGCACGGAACACGACCTCGCGGCCCTTGCCGTGCGCGTACGAGAGGACCGCCGAGACGTCGTCGATGTCCTCGGGAACCACGACGACCCGTGGCAGGAAGCGGTAGGGGCTGGCGTCGGAGGCGTAGCGGACGAGGTCGGAGATCCCGGTGAGCACCTTGTCGGCACCGAGCAGGGCGATCAGGTCGCCGCGCAGCGGCTCGGGGGTGCCTCCGGCGCGGTCCTCGGGGACCCGGTCGGACGCGGGCGCCTCGGGATGCGCGTCGGGGCGCAGGGCCTCGGGGTCGGGCTCCAGCAGGGGCATCGCGCACCACTCCTCACAGGCTCACCGGACGTCCGGGCGCCGGCGTCGGCGCCCGTGCCCGGCGGTTCCGGCGCCCGGCCTCGGGCGCCGAGCCGCCTCAGCAGGGATGCTCGACCCTCGGCACCCCGTCCACCAGGGTGTCCAGCAGTCCGCCGAGCACCTCACGCTGCTCGTCCGTCAGTGGAGCCAGGATCTCCTCCGCGGCGCCGCGGCGCGCGGCGCGCAGCTCTCGCAGCGCGGAGCGGCCCTCGTCCGTGACCTCGATGCGGATGACGCGCCGGTTGGTGGGATCCGGGACCCGGCGCACCTTCCCGCCGGACTCCAGGGCGTCGACCAGGGTGGTCACGGCCCGCGGCACCACTTCGAGGCGCTCGGCGAGATCGGCCATCCGGGGCGGCGAGCTGTAGTGCGCGAGGGTGCGCAGCAGGCGCGACTGGGCCGGTGTGATGCCCAGCTCGCGCTGCTCCAGATGGCGCTTCTGGATGCGGTGCACGCGGCGCGTGAGGCGCAGCAACTGCTCGGCGAGCAGGCCGTCGGCATCGGGGGTGGTCATGCGGGAACAATATCAGGATGCGGTTCATTGTGAGTATAGGTAACAATGAGCTAGGCTCCGTCAATCGCCGGATCCTCACGGTGTACCCGTGGGCGCGCAGGCCGCGCGCTCCCGGTACTCCCGCACCTCCCGTATTCCCGCTTCCCTAGGAGTCCATTGCCTCCCGAACACATCACATGGAGCCCGCCACCTGCCGACAAGGAACAGCCCCGGCAGGTGCGGCGCATCCTGAGCCTCTTCCGCCCCTACCGGGGCCGCCTCGCGATCGTCGGCCTGCTGGTCGGCGCCGCGTCCCTCGTGTCCGTCGCCACGCCCTTCCTGCTGAAGGCGATCCTGGACACGGCCATCCCGCAGGGCCGCACGGGCCTGCTGAGCCTGCTCGCGCTCGGCATGATCCTCAGCGCCGTCCTCAGCGGCGTCTTCGGCGTCCTGCAGACCCTGATCTCCACGACCGTCGGCCAGCGCGTCATGCACGACCTGCGCACCGCCGTCTACGGCCGGCTCCAGCGCATGTCGCTGGCCTTCTTCACCAGGACGCGCACGGGCGAGGTCCAGTCCCGCATCGCCAACGACATCGGCGGCATGCAGGCCACCGTCACCTCCACCGCGACCTCCCTGGTCTCGAACCTCACCAGCGTGATCGCCACGATCGTCGCCATGATCGCCCTGGACTGGCGGCTGACCGTCGTCTCGCTGCTCCTGCTCCCGGTGTTCGTCTGGATCAGCCGCCGCGTCGGCAACGAACGCAAGCGGATCACCACCCAGCGGCAGAAGCAGATGGCGGCGATGGCCGCCACCGTCACCGAGTCGCTCTCCGTCAGCGGCATCCTGCTCGGCCGCACCATGGGCCGGTCGGACTCGCTGACGAAGTCCTTCGCGGAGGAGTCCGAGGGCCTGGTCGACCTCGAAGTGCGGTCGAACATGGCAGGACGCTGGCGCATGTCCGTCATCGGCATCGTCATGGCCGCCATGCCCGCCTTCATCTACTGGACCGCGGGCGTCGCCCTCCAGCTCGGCGGACCGACCATCTCGATCGGTACCCTCGTCGCCTTCGTCTCGCTCCAGCAGGGCCTGTTCCGGCCCACGGTCAGCCTGCTGTCCACCGGCGTGCAGATCCAGACCTCGCTGGCGCTCTTCCAGCGCATCTTCGAGTACCTCGACCTGCCCATCGACATCACGGAGCCCGAGCGCCCGGTCCACCTCGACCAGGTCAAGGGCGAGATCCGCTTCGAGGACGTCGAGTTCCGCTACGACGACAAGGGCGCCCCGATCCTCGACGCCATCGACGTCACCGTCCCGGCCGGCGGCAGCCTCGCCGTCGTCGGACCGACCGGATCCGGCAAGTCCACGCTCAGCTATCTGGTGCCGCGGCTGTACGACGTCACCGGCGGCCGCGTGACCCTGGACGGGGTGGACGTGCGCGACCTCGACTTCGACACCCTGGCCCGCGCGGTCGGCGTCGTCTCGCAGGAGACGTACCTCTTCCACGCCTCGGTCGCGGAGAACCTGCGGTTCGCCAAGCCCGACGCCACCGACGAGGAGCTGTACACGGCTGCGCGCGCGGCCCAGATCCACGACCACATCGCCGCACTGCCCGACGGGTACGACACGGTCGTCGGCGAACGTGGCCACCGCTTCTCCGGCGGCGAGAAGCAGCGCCTCGCCATCGCCCGCACCATCCTGCGCGACCCGCCCGTGCTCGTGCTCGACGAGGCGACCAGCGCGCTGGACACCCGCACGGAGCACGCCGTGCAGGAGGCCATCGACGCCCTGTCGGCCAACCGCACCACGATCACCATCGCCCACCGGCTGTCCACGATCCGCGGCGCCGACCAGATCGTGGTCCTCGACGCCGGCCGTGCGGTCGAGCGCGGAGCGCACGAGGAACTCCTGGATCAGGGCGGGCGCTACGCCGCCCTCGTGCACCGGGACGCCCAACTGGAGCCGACAAGATGACGATATGCCGGGTTTGTGTGCATTAGCGGGTTAACGTGCCCGCTATGCAGATGAACACTCCGCCACGGAGCACGATTCGACTGACGCGCCGGGGCCGGGTCGCCCTCATCGCGACCGGAGCCGTCGTGGCGGCCACCGCCGTGGCGGTGCCGCTGCTCAGCATGGGACGAGACCAGGACGAGGCCCCGAAGGCACTGGTCATCCCGGAGGGCTGGCGCTCCGGCCAGGTCTACTCGGCCGTCGACAAGGCCCTGCGGATGCCCGCGGGCACCACGAAGAAGTCCCTCGCCAAGGCGAACCTGAAGCTTCCCAACGACGCCGAGGGCAACCCCGAGGGCTATCTCTTCCCGGCGACGTATCCGCTCGGGAAGAAGTCGACGCCCGAGTCGCTGCTCACCTTCATGGTCGACACGGCGAACAAGAAGTTCAACGGCGCGCCGGTCGCCGCGGGCGCCCAGCGCAACGCGATGAACGTCTACCAGGCCGTCACCATCGCGAGCATCGTCCAGTCCGAGGCGGCGACCAGCGCGGACATGGGCAAGGTGGCCCGGGTCATCTTCAACCGCCTGGAGCGCGGCATGCCGCTGCAGATGGACTCCACCATCAACTACGCGATGAACCGCTCCACGCTGAACACCACGCAGAAGGACACCCGGCTCAACAGCCCCTACAACTCCTACCAGCGCATGGGACTGCCGCCCACGCCGATCGCCAACCCCGGCGAGGAGGCGATGCGCGTCGCGATCAACCCGCCCGCGGGCGACTGGCTGTACTTCGTCACGGTCAAGCCGGGCGACACCCGCTTCACGGCCAGCTACGAGGAGCACCAGCGCAACGTCGCCGAGTTCAACCGGAACCAGAGTCGCAAGAGCGCCTCTCCGACCGTCTCCGCCACCGCGTCACCCACCCACTGAGCCGCGCGTCGAGCGGCGCGGGGACCGGCGTGCCGCACCGGGCCACGCGGACCGACGCACGGGGCATCACACGGTGGCCGGCGAGGTCGCCAGCAGCCTCCTGATGTCCCGCACCGCGGCCCGTCCGGCCCGGTTGGCGCCGATCGTGCTCGCGGACGGCCCGTAGCCGACCAGATGGATGCGTGGATCGGCGACCACCCGTGTCCCCTCGACGCGGATGCCGCCGCCCGGCTCCCGCAGGCGCAGCGGAGCAAGGTGGTCGACGGCGGCCCGGAAACCGGTCGCCCAGAGGATCACGTCGGCGTCCACCCGCTGTCCGTCCGCCCACTCCACGCCGTCCGGGGTGATCCGGTCGAACATGGGACGCCGGTCCAGCACCCCGTCGGCCAGCCCCTGCCGGATCGCGTCGTTCAGCGGCAGCCCGGTCACGGAGACCACGCTGCGGGGCGGCAGCCCCTGCCGTACGCGTTCGTCCACCAGCGCGACGGCGGCCCGCCCGAACTCCTCGGTGAAGGGACCCTCGCGGAAGACCGGCGGGCGCCGCGTCACCCACGTGGTCGCTGCGGCGTGGTCCGCGATCTCCATCAGATGCTGGGTGCCGGAGGCGCCGCCGCCCACGACGACCACGCGCTGCCCGGCGAACTCCTCCGGGCCCGGGTACTGCGCCGTGTGCAACTGCCGTCCGCGGAAGGTCTCCTGGCCCGGATAGCGCGGCCAGAACGGCCGGTCCCAGGTGCCCGTCGCGTTGATCAGCGCCCGCGCGGACCACACTCCGTCGTCCGTCTCCACGAGCAGCCGGCCGTCGGGCCCCTCCCGGACCGCCGTGACATCCACGGGCCGTCGCACCCTCAGGTCGAAGGCGCGCTCGTAGGCGTCGAAGTACTCCCCGACGACCTCGGAGGAGGGGCGGCCCGGGTCGGCGTCCGTCAGCTCCATGCCGGGCAGCTCGTGCATCCCGTGCACCTTGCCGAACGTCAACGACGGCCACCGGAACTGCCAGGCGCCACCCGGCCGCGGCGCGTGGTCGAGGACGACGAAGTCCCGCCCGGGCTCGAAACCGGCACGCCGCAGGTGAGAGGCGCTGGACAGGCCCGCCTGCCCCGCGCCGACCACGACCACATCGACCTCACGCGCGCGTACCCCTGTGTCGTTCACGCTTCTACCAACCGGGGCGGGCTCCGGGATCTTCCCGCCGGGCGACACGGTGTGAGCCACCCGACGGGACCCGTGTCAGCGGCCGCTCGCCACGAGCAGCGGCGCTCCGCCTCCCGCCGTCGTGGCCTTCAACAGCCCCCGCGACGCCAGGTCCGGGATCACGCCCTCCCCGAACCAGTACGCCTCCTCCAGGTGCGGATATCCCGAGAACACGAAGTGCTCGACGCCGAGCGCGTGGTACTCCTCGATCCGGTCGGCGACCTCCGCGTGGCTGCCCACCAGGGCCGTGCCCGCCCCACCGCGCACCAGGCCGACGCCCGCCCACAGGTTCGGCGAGATCTCCAGGCCGTCGCGGGAGCCGCCGTGCAGCGCCAGCATCCGCTGCTGGCCCACCGACTCGCTCCGCCCGAGCGCCGCCTGCGCGGCCGCGACGGTGTCCCCGTCGAGATCGTCGAGCAGCCGGTTCGCGGTCGCCCACGCCTCGGCCGACGAGTCCCGCGAGATCGTGTGCAGCCGGATGCCGAACCGGACCGTGCGCCCCTCGCGCTCGGCGAGACCGCGGATCCAGTCCGTCTTCTCCTTCACCTGGGCCGGGGTCTCGCCCCAGGTGAGGTAGACGTCCGCGTGCCGGGCCGCGACCGGCCCCGCCGCGGCCGAGGAGCCGCCGAAGAAGATCTCCGGGAGCGGGTCGGGCGGCAGCGCCGTCAGGCCGCCCTCGACCTGGTAGTGAACGCCGTCGAAGTCGTACGGCTGCCCGCTCCACACCCCGCGGACGACCGAGAGGAACTCGTCCGTGCGGGCGTACCGCTGGTCGTGCCCGAGGTGGTCCCCGAAGCGCCGCTGTTCGGCCGAGTCGCCGCCGGTGACGACGTTCAGGAGCAGCCGCCCGCGGGTCACCCGCTGATACGTGGCCGCCATCTGGGCCGCGAGCGTCGGCGAGACGACACCTGGCCGGAACGCCACCAGGAACTTCAGCCGCTCGGTGTGCTGGGCGAGCGCCACCGTCGTCAGCCAGGCGTCCTCGCACCAGGTGCCGGTCGGGGTGAGCACCGCCTCGAAGCCCAACTGCTCGGCCGCCTTGGCGATCTGGGCCAGGTACTCGATGTCGGGGGCGCGCACACCGCTCGGCCGACGTGACCGGTCGAGGGTGTTGCCGGTGTAGGCGTGCCGGTCCACGAGGGTCCGCCCATCGCCGCCCGTGGGCAGGAACCAGTGCAGGTGGACGGTCATCAGGACTCCTTGAAGACGCGGGGTGCGGTGGTCGACGCCGGCAGGTCACCGTTGAACCGGGGATCCACGAAGCCACTGAAGTCGACCTTGCCGGGCAGCAGTTTCAGACCGGTGAAGGTGTCGGCGATCGCCTGCTCGGAGGCGATCAGCGGCTTGTCGACCGCGACCGCGATCCGGCTCGCGTTGGTGCGCTTCACCGACGCCAGCGCCACCTCGTACGGCAGACCGGTGTCCTTCGCCCACACCTTCGCCCACGCCTCCGGGTGGTCGTAGACCCAGTCCGTGGCGCGCCGCAGTCGCTCCAGATAGTCCTTCAGGGCCGCGGCCTTCTTCTTGTCCTGGAGCGCGCTCGGCGACGCCACCTGGAAGTTGAGCCCGTTGACGACCCCCTCGCCGTCGGCCAGGATCCGCCCCTGCTTCGCCTCCAGCACCTGCGAGGTGTACGGGTCCCACACCGCCCACGCGTCGACCTTGCCGCTGGTGAACGCGGCCAGTGCGTCGGCGGGCTGCAGGTACTTCACCTTGACGTCGGACGGCGTGAGCCCGGCCTCCTTCAGCGAGGCGATCAGCTGGTAGTGCGCGGACGAACCCTGCGCCACCGCAATGGACTTGCCCTTCAGCTCCTCGGGCTTTCGCAGAGTCGAGCTCTTCGGTACGAGGATGGCCTCGCCCTGGGAGTTGCCGTGCCAGGCGGCCACCACCGAGATCTTCGAGTGCGCCCCGGCCGCGAACACAGGGGGCGTGTTGCCGACGCCGCCGATGTCGACGGCCTTGGCGTTGACGGCCTCCAGGAGCGGTGGGCCGGAGGTGAACGTCGACCATTTGATCTTGTAGTCGAGGTCCTTGAGCTCCCCGGCGGCTCGGAGCACCGCCTCGGAACCGCCCTTCTGGTCGCCGACGTCGAGCGTGAGCGAGCCCTTGCCGTCGGTGCCGGAACCCGTGCTGGTCTCGGCTGCCGAGTTCCCGCCGCAGGCGGCGAGCAGCAGGGTCAGAGGCAGGAGCAGGGCGGCGGGGACGAGACGTCGTCGCATGAGGTTCCGTTCGTGGAGGTGGGTGAGCTGGGTGAGGTGAAGCGAGGTGAACTGGCGTGCGGGACGGTCGGGTTCAGGCCGCCTCGGCGGCGGTGTCGACGCCGAGCCGTTCCAGCAGGCCCGCGCGGAGCGCGGCGAACCGGGGGTCGGTGATGTCGCGGGGACGTTCCAGGTCGACGCGGGTCTCGTAGGCGATGACACCGTCGTCCATCACCAGGACTCGGTCGGCCAGCAACACGGCCTCCTCGACGTCATGGGTCACCAACAGAACGGCGCAGCCGCGGCGTTGCCACAACTCGCCGACGAGCCGCTGCGCCTTGATGCGGGTCAGCGCGTCGAGCGCGCCGAACGGCTCGTCCAGCAGCAGCAGATCGGGTTCGCGGACCAGGGCCCGGGCCAGCGACGCGCGCTGCGCCTCACCGCCGGACAGGGTCTTGGGCCAGGCGTCCGAGCGGTGGGTGAGGCCGACCTCGGTCAGTGCCCGCTCGGCGAGTGCGCGGCCGGGTTTGCCGGGCAGCCCGAGCAGGACGTTGCGCCACACCTTCTTCCACGGCATCAGCCGGGGCGACTGGAAGGCCACCGCCTTGCGGCGTGGGACCAGGACGGTGCCCTCGATGTCGCGGTCGAGTCCGGCGAGGATGCGCAGCAGTGTCGACTTGCCGCAGCCGCTGCGCCCGAGGAGGGCCACGAACTCACCCGGCCGCACGTCGAGTCGGAGGTGATCGATGACGGCCCGGCCGTCGAAGGAGCGGGTGAGGCCCTCGACCCGTACGGCCGGGGTCGCCTCGGGGCTCAACGGCCCGTGAACGTCGGTCGCCATTGCAGCAACAGCCTTTCGAGGGTGCGGACGACGAAGTCGGCGAACAGACCGAGGAAGGCGTAGACGATCAGGCAGACCACGATCACGTCGGTCCGCAGGAAGTCACGCGCCTGGACCATCAGGAAGCCGATGCCGGCGTCCGCGTTGATCTGCTCGGCGAAGACGAGCGCGAGCCAGGCGATGCCGAGGGAGTAACGCAGCCCCGTCATCGCGCCGGGCAGCGCGCCCGGCAGGATCACGTGCCGCACGAGCCCCCACCGGGACAGGCCGAGGGACTCACCCGCCTCGATGAGCTGGGAGTCGACGCCGCGGATGCCGGCGTAGACGTTCAGGTACAGCGGGAACGACACCCCGAGGGTGATGATCGCGACCTTCGGGGTCTCGCCGATGCCGAACCAGATGATGAACAGCGGGATGAGGCCGACGAAGGGCACCGTCCGCAGCATCTGGACGGAGGCGTCCACCAGGTCCTCGCCGATGCGGAACAGCCCCGACACCAGGGCGAGTCCGGTGCCGACGAGGGTGCCGAGGAGAAGGCCCACGGCGACGCGTTGCAGGGAGACGCCCATCGCCCCGGGCAGCGAACCGTCCGTGATCAGGTCCCGGCCGACCCGGGCGATGGTGCCCGGAGACGCGAGGACGTCGGGGGTCAACACTCCCGTGCTGCTGAGGAGTTGCCACAGGGCGAGCAGCAGGAGAGGTCCGGAGGTGCGACGCAGCCAGCGCGGAACGCGGGCGCGCCGGGTGGAGGCGGGAACGATGGGTTCGAGCTCGGGTGCCGCGTGGGCCGCGGGACCCGGCGCGTCCGGGTCCTGTGGGGATCCGCCCTTCTTGGACAGGCGGGAGGTGTCCGGCTCTGACGGGCCGGGCGGAGCATGGCTGATGCTCATGAGGGCTCCAGGGACGGAGGAGAGCGACCGGAAGTGCGCACGCCTGAGCCCCGACGCGTCAGTGGCTCAGGCGTGCGGACACGGGACAGCCGGACGTGCGGGACGGACAGAGCGCGAGTGCGCGGGGAAACGGGGAGAGAAGGGCGTCAGCAGCCGCGGCGACACGCGGCGGAGGCCACCCGCAGCAGGTCGATGTGACCGCGCGTGGTGAGCAGAACTGAACGCAACATGCGGCAGAAAGTAGCCAGCTTGTGCGTGTTCGGTCAACGGTGTCTCGCGGAATGGACCGTCCGTATCACCGTTCGGGCAGTCGGCCGGGTGCGGAGTCCGACGTATGGGAGAGGATTGGAACATGTCCGATGCCTTCACCACGCACGTCCTGAACGTGTCCTCCGGATCGTCCGAGACGGTCGTCGACCTGACCCGTGACTGCGAGGCCTTCCTCCGTGAGGTCGCGGCGGGCCGCGACGGTCTCCTGAACGTCTTCGTGCCCCACGCCACCGCCGGGATCGCCATCATCGAGACCGGCGCGGGCAGCGACGACGACCTCCTCGCCGCGCTGCACGCCCTGCTTCCCGCCGACGACCGCTGGCAGCACCGCCACGGCAGTCCAGGCCACGGCCGCGACCACGTCCTCCCGGCGATCGTCCCGCCGCACGCCACGCTGCCGGTGGTGGACGGGAGTCTGGAGCTGGGGACGTGGCAGTCGGTGTGTCTCGTCGACACGAACAAGGACAACCCGAACCGTCAGGTCCGGCTGAGCTTCCTCGGCTGAGACGCCCCGGGCCGTACTTCCCGGAACGCGTCGGAGCCGGCAGCCCCAGGGGCCGCCGGCTCCGACACATGCTGTCGCGGGCGTATATGACGCCGCGTCATGCTCGCTCAGCCCGCCGTGCGGTGGCCGCGCTCGGTGGTCCAGTAGAGGAGTGCGAGGAGCGGAAGCGCCGCACCCAGGAGCGTCAGGGCCGTCCAGCCGCCGGCGTGGTAGACCATCGAGCCGAGCTGCGAACCGAGTGCGCCTCCCACGAAGAACGTCGCGATGAAGGCGCTGTTGAGCCGGGCCCGCGCGTCCGCGTCGAGCTGGTAGATGGTGTGCTGGCCGAGGATCAGCGTGGTCTGCACGGCCATGTCGACCAGGACCGCCGCCACGGCGATCAGGACGACGCTGTGGCCGCCGAAGCCCGCGACCGCGAAGGCCAGCGCGGCGACCACGAAGGCGGCCCCCGTCATCGGACGGACCAGCCCTCGGTCGGCCCACCGGCCCGCGAACGGGGCGACGGCCGCGCCCGCGGCACCGACCAGCGCGAACACCCCCACGCCGACGGGGGAGTAGTGGAAGCGGGGACCGGTCAGCACGAAGGAGACCGTCGTCCAGAAGGCGCTGAACGCTCCGAACATCGCCGCCTGGTACAGCCCCCGGCGCAGCAGCACCGGGTGGGTGCGCACCAGACGGAGCGTGGAGCGCAGGACGTGGTGGTAGGGGATCGTCGTGGTCGGGGCGTGCTCGGGCAGGGCGACACGCAGCGCCACGGCCAACAGGGCCATCAGGACGGCTGAACCGAGGAAGACGACCCGCCACCCGGCCACGTCAGAGACGAGGCTGCTCAAGGTACGGGAGAGCAGGATGCCGGTGAGCAGACCGCTCATCACCCGGCCGACGACGCGGCCGCGGGCGTGGTCGGGCGCGAGGCTCGCGGCGAAGGGCACCAGGATCTGGGCGACGACCGAGGTGGCTCCGCTGACCAGCGAGGCGATCAGCAGCATGGGGAAGCTGGTCGCGAGCCCCGCCGCCACCAGCGCCAGCGTGGTGACCGTGAGCAGCGCCGTGATCAGGTTCCGCTTCTCCAGCCGGTCGCCGAGCGGGACCAGGAAGAGCATGCCGAGGACGTAGCCGACCTGCGTGAGCGTGATGAGCGCTCCCGCCGTCGAGGTGCCGATGTGGAAGACGTCGCTCAGCGAGGAGAGCAGGGGCTGGGCGTAGTAGAGGTTGGCGACCGTCATCCCGGAGGCGACGGCCAGCAGCGCGATCAGCCAGCCGGGCACACCGGAGGCGGCCTGTGCCGTTCCGGAGCGGCGGGTGGTCCGGACGTCGGACGATGCGGACATGTGCACCTTCTCGAAAGGCGGGCCGGGGAAGCCCGGCTCGGGTGGGAACGCTGTGCGGTGACGGCATCCCCTTCGAAGCCGTCACAGGACACCAGCGCCCGGCCGCCGCTCGATCTTCCTCACCGGATGCGATGGTTCGGGATGTCAGTCATCTCGATCGGAGATGAGCGCTGCCGCGCGCCGTCAGGGGGCGGGGCGCACCGGATGCCGGCTCAGGACGGACACCCGGTTGAAGGCGTTGATGGTGATCGCCACCCAGATCACCGCGGAGATCTCGTCGTCCGACAGGACGCGTCGGGCGGCGGCGTAGGCCGTGTCCTGCGCGGCGCCGTTCGCGGGTTCGGTGGTCGCCTCGGCCAGGGCGAGCGCCGCACGCTCCCGTTCCGTGAAGAGCTCGGTGTCGCGCCACGCGGCCAGAACGCCGAGCCGCCGGGTCGTGTCGCCGGCCCGCAGCGCCGCCCGGGTGTGCACGTCCAGGCAGAAGGCGCAGCGGTTGATCTGGGACACCCGGAGGTTGACCAGTTCCACGAGGACGCGGTCCAGGCCCGCTTCGGCGGCGACGCCCCGGACGGCCTCGGACGTCTCGACCAGCGCGTGATAGGCCTTCGGACTCTGCTTGTCGACGAAGACCCGCCGGTCCGTCGCTTCGGCTGCCCTGTCGCTCACCCTCGACTCCTTCGTGGACCGTGCCCGGCCCCGCTGGGCTCCACCGGCACGTTGGCGATCATTGTCCTACGATCCCCACACGACGATCCGGCGGCCCCTGACGAGCCTGCCGCGGCCGGACCTGGGCAGGACACGCGGCCGCTGCGGCGCCCGCGTCGGACGGCGGTGCGAGCCGTGGCCGGAGCAGGAGGTCACCCGCTCACCTCCGTGAACGCGTCCGCCCGCGCGGCTACTTCGCCGGGATCTTCTGCTCGAACCAGACGACCTTGCCGCTGCTCAGCCGCGTCGCGCCCCACCGCAGGGCGAGCTGGTCGACCAGGAACAGACCGCGGCCGCACTCGGCGCCCGGCGCCGCCTCCCGCATCCGGGGCACCAGCGGCGAGTCGTCGGTCACCTCGCAGCGCAGCACCTCGGTGCGCAGCAGCCGCAGCGAGATCGGCCGCGAGGCGAAGCGCACGGCGTTCGTCACGACCTCGCTGACCATCAGCTCCGTCTGGTCCAGCAGGGCGTCCAGACCCCAGCGGCGCAGGGCCCTGCGGATCAGCCGGCGTGCCTGGCCCGCGGTCATCGGATGAGGGGCCAGGTACCAGTACGCGACGCTGTCCGGCGGGAAGCCCTCGAACCGGGCGGTGAGCAGGGCGATGTCGTCGTCCCGGGTGCCCGGACCGAGCGTGCCGAGGACGTGGTCGCAGAGTGTCTCCAGTGAGGCGGGCCCCGCGACGGTGGACTGCAGGCGGAGCCGCAGCTCCTCCACGCCGCTCCCCACGTCGGTGGTCCGCGACTCGACCAGCCCGTCCGTGTACAGCACCAGGGTCGCCCCGGTGGGCGCGGCCATCTCCACCGACTCGAAGACGACACCGCCGACCCCGATCGGGGCGCCGGGCGGGACGTCCAGCACCTGGGCGCGGCCGTCCTCGTGCAGCAGCACGGCGGGCGGGTGACCGGCGTTCGCCATCAGCAGGCGGTGCGATATCGGGTCGTAGATGGCGTAGAGGCAGGTCGCCATGTGGTCGCTGCCGAGACGCTGGGCCTGTTCGTCGAGATGGTGCAGCACCTCGTGGGGCGGCAGGTCGAGACCGGCGAGGGTCTGCACGATGGTGCGCAGCTGTCCCATGATCGCGGCGGACGTCATGGAGTGCCCCATGACGTCGCCGACGACGAGTGCGACCCGGTTGCCGGGCAGCGGGATCGCGTCGTACCAGTCGCCGCCGACCTGGGCGGTCTTTGAGGCGGGCAGATAGCGGCTGGCCAGGCGTACGCCGGTGGGTTCGGGCAGCGACGACGGGAGCATGGTGTGCTGCAGCGTGTCCGCCACGGCGGCCTCGTGGCCGTACATGACCGCCTTCTGCACCCCGAGCGCGGTGTGGGTGGCCAGCTGCGAGGCGACGAGCAGGTCGTCGCCGGTGAACGCCGGGCGGTCCGCGCACCGGAGCAGCACGACGGTGCCCATGACGTGATGGCTGCCGTGCAGCGGGGCGATGATCAGGCGGTGGCCCGGCGGCAGCGCGCTCGACGCGTCCCCGTCGGACGCGAGCAGCTCGGCGACGGCGGACGCGTTCCCCGGTGCGTCGCCGAAGGCGGGACGCCCGTCCAGCAAGAGTTCCGCGAGACGCCCGCCGCCGGCCGGCTCCACACGCTCGGCGATCTCGGGGAGCACGGGTCCCGGGGATCCATCGGCGGCCGGAGGCACCGGCACGCTCCCGGTGACCGGCGCGTCCGGGGCCTCGCCGTCGTGCAGACGCAGCACGACGGGTGCCGCCGGCCGTTCCGCCCCTACCGGCAGCGGGTCGTCGAGATGGATGTGGATGGCGTCGGCGAACGCGGGGACGGCGGCCCGTCGCAACTCCCGGAGCGTCTCGTCCAGGTCCATTCCGCGGGCGATCCGCCGTGTCGCGACGTCGAGATACCGCAGGCGGTCGGTCTGCGGCAGGCCGTCCTCGGTCACCGTGGCGAGCGGGCCGGTCGTCAGGCCGGGCGGACCGGTCACGGCGACAGGCGCGTCGGCCGCCGCCACGGCAGGAGCGACGGTCACCGCGGCGGAGGAGGAAAGGCCGTGCGGCAGGGGAGTGCCCTCATGGGCGATGTGGTGCTCGGTCACGCGTTCTGTCCCGTCCGGTGGGTGGCGCGGTCCGCGGCTCGGACCGGCCTCCTCAGTCAGTCCGCCGGCAGCAGAGGAAGACCTGCTCCTCCGGCGGGACGTCGGCCACCGAGGGGGCGTAGGTGTACGAGGTCTCGTCGACGATCTCGAAACCCGCCGCCTCGACGACCTTGTGCAGGTCCTCCCGCAGATAGCCGGACACCCGGATCGTGTTCCCCAGGAAAGGGATCGCGAAGTTGTCCACGTCGGCCTCGACCATCGAGAGGACGAACAGCCCCCCGGGGACGAGCAGATGGCGGATGGTCCGCAGCGCGAGGGGGATCTCGGCGCGGGGCAGCATCAGCAGCGAGAAGAAGGCGGCGACACCGTCGAAGCGGCCGAGGTCGCGGGGGCCGCCCGGCCGCAGGTCCGCGATGTCGGCCTGATGGAACGTGCCCTCGGGGACGGACTCGCCCGCGAGTTTCACCATGCCGGGGGACAGGTCGATGCCCGTGACGTCGAGGCCGGCGTCCGACAGCTGGCGCGCGGTCGGCAGCCCCGTGCCGCATCCCAGGTCCAGCACCCGCGACCCCGCGTCGAGCGACTCGACCAGCCAGGTGCCGGCTGCGACCTGGCCCTCCTTGTGCGGGAAGGCCTCGTCGTAGCGGTCGCCGATGGCGTCGAACGCATTCGCCTGACCGGTGCGATCGAGCCGCATGCTCTCGTAATCAGTCCCGTGATTGCTGTTGATCACGAAAGTACCTTCCAAGGGGTCGATCGAGTGATTGCGCTATCCGACCGAAAGTGGCCGTGACGAGATCTCCGAGCCGAATCTGTCGCTCAGGAGACGTCAATTCGGAACGATAGTCGTTCAATGTTCGGTCGGATGCCAGAGTGGCTGAAGTTGACCGCCGGTCAACGAAGTTGAGATCGGCGCGCACGGTCAGCCCCGGTGCGCGCCCGCCTTCGGGCGCCGCATTCCGTGCCGGGTTCCCGAATCCCCCGCGCGCCGCCTCCCCGTACCGGAATGCGTAATTCGTGGAAAGATCGTGTTCACTCCCGGACCCGGAGGTTGTTGTGGCCGTACACCGCGTCGGACTGGTCGTCCACCAGGGACGGGCGGCGGCCGACGACGCCGCGCGCGCCGTGCACGACTGGTGCGAGGCGCGCGGCATCCGGTGCACCGAGATCGACGTGTGGGCCAAGGACCACCAGCGCCGAGGCGGCCGTGCGGAGGCCGAGGCGGCCGGAAACCCGGACCTCGTCGTCACGCTGGGTGGTGACGGCACCTTCCTCCGCGGTGCACGGATCGCCCTCAAGAGCGACGCCAGTGTGCTGGGCGTCGACCTCGGCAAGGTCGGATTCCTCACCGAGGTGCCCGCGGCCGACGTCACCGAGGCGCTGGACTCCGTCCACGACGGTCACGCGGTGGTCGAGGAGCGCATGACCCTGACCATGCGCGCGTCCAGGGCCCTGGAGATCCCCGAGGGCATGGAGTCCCTGCTCCACTACGGGCGTGGTCCCGCGCTGCCGCCGCCCCGGATCCGGCCCGAGACGACCGAGGGGGACGGCTGGGGCGTCGCCCTGGACGTCATGGCCCTGAACGACGTCGTCCTGGAGAAGCTGGCCCGGGACCGTCAGGTCAGCGTCGGTGTCTACGTGGCGGGAAGGCGGCTGGCCTCCTACTCCGCGGACGCCTTCGCCGTCGCCACGCCCACGGGTTCGACGGCGTACAGCTTCGCCGCCGGCGGTCCGGTGCTCTCCCCGCACATGGACGCGGTGGTCTTCACGCCGATCGCTCCCCACATGACCTTCAACCGCAGCGTGGTGGCCGCGCCGGACGAGCCCGTCGCCCTGCGCGTACTGCCCCACTCGGGCCAGGCCGCCGTCAGCATCGACGGCCAGCTGCGGGGCGTGGTCGACCCGGGCGACTGGATCGGGGTCTTCCGGGCTCCGCAGCGGGTCCGCCTCATCCGGCTGCGGCCGACCGACTTCTACGGCCGGCTGCGGGAGCGGTTCCGGCTGACCGACGCGCCGGCCACCGCGGCCGACGCGGAAGCCGCTCCGTTCTTCCGCCCCGACACCCCCATCCCGCCGGACCTCGCCGGGCTCCGCCTGCCGCCTCCCTCGGCGGCGCGCTGACAGGGAAGCCGCGCACCGCCGGGCCGGACCCGGTGATCGCCGCGCGCACGGCGGGCCGGGCACGGTCGATCGAGAACTTTCCGCATCCGACCGTCGATCCGGACGCGTCCCGTTCGACGCCCGGGTGAGAGCGGGGAACGGCCAACCTTGGGAGCACGACATGGCGAAGCTGCGCGTACACGACATCACCGTCTCGCTGGACGGTTACGCCGCCGGTCCCCACCAGCGGCTGGAGCACCCCCTCGGCGAGGGCTTCGACGGGATGCACGAATGGATGTTCGCCGCGATGCGCGATCTGGCGGACGGCAAGGGCGGTGTCGACGTCGAGTACGTGGCACGCGGAGAGGAGAACATCGGGGCGACCATCATGGGCCGCAACATGTTCGGGCCCCGGCGCGGGCCCTGGGAGGACGAGTCCTGGACGGGCTGGTGGGGTCCCAACCCGCCGTACCACCACGACGTCTTCGTGCACACGCATCACCTGCGGCCCTCCGTCACGATGGAGGGCGGGACGACCTTCCACTTCACCGACGAGCCCGTCGAGACGGTGCTCGCCCGCGCGGTCGAGGCGGCGGCGGGCAAGGACGTCCGGATCGGTGGCGGTCCGTCCACCGTCCAGCAGTACCTGCGTGCCGGTCTCATCGACGAGATGCATCTCGCCGTCGTCCCACGGCTGCTGGGCGGCGGCGAGCGCCTGCTCGACGACCTCGGCGACGGCGTCGACGGCTACCGGGTCGCCGAACTCGTCAGTTCGCCCACCGCCACGCACGCCGTGCTCGTCCGTCGCTGACCTGTCCACGGACGAGACTTCCGGTGGGGGCTCGGCGGCGCGGGTGTGCGGGCGCCGACACTGCCGGAACCGACCGCGCGGGCACCGACCCTGCGCGGACGCCGACGGGTGCGGGCGGCGGAGAACCCCTCCCGGGGCCCGGACGGCCGGCCCACCCGTTCAGGACCGCCCGGCCTCGCCCGCGAGCCAGTCGTACACCGCGCGTGCCGTGAACTCGCTCTGACCGCCGCGGAAGAGGAGGCCGGCCTCGGCGAAGGCGGGGTCGTCGGCCTGCGCGGCGACGTAGGGAACGGCGACGCAGCGCATACCGGCCGCGTGTGCCGCGGTGGCCCCGGGTGCCGCGTCCTCCAGGACCACGCAGCCGGACGGATCGGCGCCGAGCCGGCGTGCCGCCTCCAGGAAGACGTCGGGAGCGGGCTTGCCGTGTGCGACCTCGTCGGCCGAGACGACGGTCGTCATGCGGGAGGCCAGTCCCGTCCCGGTGAGGATGGCCTCGATCGCCTCGGGTGAGGAACCCGAGGCCACGGCCATCGGGACGCCCTCGGCGCCGAGCAGTTCCACGAACCTGCGCATCTCCGGGTAGACGTGCGTGGAGGCGCGCGCCAGCTCCAGATAGCGGCGGTTCTTCTCGGCGAGCAGGCCGTCGAGCGGTGCCGTGAGTCCGTAGCGGTCCTTCCAGAGCGCCAGGGTCTCCTGGGTGCTGATACCGACGTACCGCTCGTGGTCGGCCCAGGTGAAGTCCGTGACGCCCTGCCCGGCGAGGGTCTGGCGCCCGGCTTCGAAGTAGTTCGGTTCGCTGTCCACGAGCGTTCCGTCGAGATCGAAGATGACCGAGATCCTGCCGAGAGTGCTCATACGGTCCAGAATGCCAACCGCCCGCAGGACGTCCCGGCCGCCCTGTCGCCTCAGCCCTTGGACGCTCGCCCGATCGACTCCACCAACGGCAGCAGCCGGTGCGGGACGCGCTCGCGCAGCGCCACCTCGGTACGGGTGCGGACCACGCCGGGCAGGCTGATCAACGCCTGGATCACGTCCTCCAGGTGGGCGTTGTCGCGGGCGGCGACACGCGTGATCAGATCGCCGCCACCGGTGATCGAGAACGCCTCGATGATCTCCGGCACGGCGGCGAGGGCATCGCCCACGTCGTCGAGATGCCCCTGCGTGACCTCGATGTGCACGAACGCGAGCACCGGGTGACCGAGCGCCGCGGGCGAGAGCGCCGGCGCGGTCCCGGTGATCACCCCGTCCCGCTCCAGCCGGTCCAGGCGGGCCTGGAGGGTTCCGCGGGCGACGCCGAGGATGCGGGCGTACTCGCGCACGCTGGTGCGCGGCTGTTCCAGCAGCAGGCGCAGGATGCGCGTGTCCAGTTCGTCCACGGCCATGGTCCGTTGGCCTCCCTGTGGCCGACAATGATCAGCCATGACTGTACCAATGGCTCAGCCCAAGGCGAGCCGGTTGAGCCACTCGCGGGCGCCTGCTTACCTTGTGTGTATTCATGGCGCTGCGCAGCGCCGGACGGCAAGGTCGCCGTACCGGACCCGCGGCGCCTTTCGTATGCGCGGACGCGCATACCGAACCGTGCAGAAGTGCGAAGTGGGGGCGGGCAGCCGACGGTGAAGAAGATGTTCATGGCTCCGGACCCGGGACTGTTCCGGCTGCGGATCTCGCTCCGGGCGGTCTTCGGGATCGGCTTGGCGGTGACCCTGTGCGAGCTGGCCGGGCTCTCGCTCCCCGCGTCCATCACCGGCGGACTCGCGGCGCTCCTCGCCCTGTTCACCGTCGGTGACCCGACGGTCCGTGGGCAGGCGGGCACGACCGCTCTGCTCCCGGTCGTCGGCCTGCCGGTCCTCGCGCTCGCCACCGCCCTGCACGGCGTGCCGACGCTGCGCGACGCGAGCTGGCTCGCCGTCGTCTTCGTCGGGGTCCACGCCCGCCGCTGGGGGCCGCGCGGACACGCGCTCGGCATCTTCGCGTTCATGATGTTCTTCGCCACCCAGTTCCTGCACGCCGTGCCCGGCCAGCTCCCGCAGCTGTACGCGGCCGTCGTGCTGTCGCTCGCGGCGTCCTCGGCGGTGCGCTTCGGCGCCTGGTGCGTGGAGCGGCGCACCCCCCTGCCCGCGGCGCCGACGCCGCTGGACGGACGCGGCCTCGCCCGCCCCGCCACCCGCCAGGCCTTCCAGGCGACCGCGGCCTGCGCCTTCGCACTCGTCGCCGGCCAGTTGCTCTCGCACGACCGCTGGTACTGGGCCGTCGGCACCGCCTGGTGGATCTTCGTGAACACGGCCTCGCGCGGTGAGACGCTGGTCCGCGGCTTCCGGCGGGTCCTCGGCACGGTCGCCGGGATCGGGGCCGGACTCCTGGTCGCCGTACCGCTGCACGGCGCGCCGGCGCCCACCGCCGCGCTCGTCGCCGTGTGCGTCTTCGGGATCTTCTACACGGCGCCGCTGTCGTACAGCTGGATGATGTTCTTCGTCACCGTCATGGCCGGCCTGCTGTACGGCCTGCTCGGTGTGCTCCACCCGGGCCTGCTCGGGCTCCGGTTCGCCGAGACCGCCGTCGGCGCGCTCGGCGCGGCCCTCGCGGTGGCGTTCGTCCTGCCGATCACGACCCACGCCGTGACCGACCGGTGGATCGAGCGGGCCCTGCACGCCGTGCACGGGTGCACCGCGGCGGCGGCCCGGCGCCTGGCGGGCGACGCGCAGGCCGACCCCGCGCCGCGTGCGGGGGAGCTCGAAGCACTCCTGGGGCGCGTGCGGATGTCCCTCGCGCCCCTCGTTCACCCCCTCAACCCGATGCGCGAACGCAGGGCACGGGCCCGTGCGGTGCTCGCCCTGCTCGACGACTGCGCCCGCGAGGTACGCGGTCTCGCCGCCGTCGCGGCCGATCCGGACGCGTCCCACGACGCCCGCCTCACGGCGGCCTGCCGACGGGTCGAGATCGCGATGGAGTCCCTGGTCGGCGCGGTGCCGGGAGGCGTTCTGGACGCCCACCACGGCGCTCCCGGACACCACCCCGGGGCCGAGCAGGCGCTCGCCCATCTCCACGGCCTGGAGCGGGCGCTCGTCGACCTGGCGACGCCGTTGCGGGGCTCCCGGCTTGTCGGCGCCTGACACCCCCTCGCCCGGCGCCTCCTCGCGTTCTGTCCCGTTTCGGTGGACACCGATGCCCGGAATGGGGCAGATTTACCGGCCACGTACAGGGTGGATCAGCACACCCGCCGGGTAACTCCGCGGCCATCGGACGGACACCGCGGGCCGTGCCGGAGCGGCCCGCGGGCGGATCTCTTGGGGGCGGCACCATGCGCGACTTCCCGCGCGGGACCAGACACGAAGAGCGCGGCACGGACGGCCCGATCGGTCCGGGCACCGGTGGCAGGGACGAAACGAGGGGTACGGGCGCCGGCGGCTCGGTGGGCGCTCCGGACGCCACGGACGGGCCGGCACCGGCACACGGCGGCGAGGGGCCGGGCGGCTGGCTGGAACGGCTCCGGTACGGCGACGAGCCCGGAGCCCCCGCGGACGCGCCACATGCGGAAGGCGCCTCCGTGTCCGTCGTCCCGCTCGACGCCCGCCGCCCCGGCGCGGCCACCGGGACCCGCACCCTGCACGCGCGGCTCGACGCCATGGCCCGGCTGCTGACCGGCCCGGTCACCGTGCCGCCCACACCGCTCCCGGGACTCCGGGGGCGTCCAGTCTCCGGAGGCCCCGCGCATGAGGCCCGGAGCTGTCCCGTCGCCGAGGGCGGCCGGACCGTCCCGGGTGCGCGCACGGACACGTACCGCACCGATCCGGCACCGACTTCCGCACCCGCTCCCGACCTTGTCCAGCAGCGGCCGGAGCCCGGCTTCCACGAGCTGCTCCGCGCCGCCGCCGAGTTCGTCGTCCTGCACCACGCCGAGGAGCGCCTCGGCGATCCGGCCGGTCGTCTCGCCGCCGTCCGCGCGGAGATCGCGGACTCGGGGACCTACCGGCACACCACGAGCGAACTCGTCTTCGGCGCGCGGGTCGCCTGGCGCAACGCCAACCGCTGCATCGGCCGGCTGTACTGGAACTCGCTGACCGTGCGCGACCGCAGGGACGTGCGGGACGCGCAGGGGGTCGCCGAGGAGTGCGCGGAGCACCTGCGCGAAGCCACCCGCGACGGCCGCATCCGGGCGCTCATCACCGTCTTCGCGCCCGAGGCGCCGGACCGGCCCGCCCCCAGGATCTGGAACGAACAGCTCGTCCGGTACGCCGGCTACCCGCGCCCCGACGGCGGGGTGACCGGCGACCCGCGCAACACCGGTCTCACGGACGCCGCCCGCCGGCTCGGCTGGCCCGGCGGCCCCGGTACCCCCTTCGACGTCCTGCCGTTGCTGGTTCAGGAGCCCGGCGCCCGGCCGCGCTGGTTCGAGCTCCCCGAGGACGCGGTCCTCGAAGTCGAGCTGACGCACCCGGAGCACGCCTGGTGGCGCTCGCTCGGTCTGCGTTGGCACGCGGTGCCCGCCCTCTCCGACATGTGCCTGGAGATCGGTGGCATCTGCTACCCCGCCGCGCCCTTCAACGGCTGGTACATGGGCACCGAGATCGGCGCCCGCAACCTCGCCGACACCGACCGGTACGACCTGCTGCCCGTCGTCGCCGAGCGCCTCGGCCTCGACACCCGGACCGACCGCTCCCTGTGGAAGGACCGCGCCCTGGTCGAGCTGAACCGTTCCGTCCTGCACTCCTTCGACCGCGCCGGCGTCACCGTCACCGACCACCACACCGAGTCCCGGCGCTTCCTCACCCACCTGGGCCGCGAGGAACGCAAGGGCCGCCAGGTGGGCGCCGACTGGTCGTGGATCGTGCCGCCGATCTCCGCCAGCGCCACGCCGGTCTTCCACCGCACCTACGAGACGGTCGAACGGAACCCGGCCTACGTCCACCACCCGGAAGCGCTCGAACGGGCCCGGGGAGCGGGCGACTTGTGAGGCGGCAGGTGTGGGGCGCCTCGGAATCGGGTGGGCCCGGACACCGCCGGTCCGCACGGAGACGAACGGCGCCGCCGGCCGCGGGGGCGCCGTCCCGACCCGTTTCCCGCGTGCGAGCCCGACCCGTTTCCCGCATGCGCACCGGCAGGACACCGGGCGTCCGGGAGCGCCCGTACAGCGGCCCTGGTCTAGACCGCGGGACCCCGGCTGCTACCGTCGCCCCCCGAGCAGGCGGGACCGAGAGGGGACAGCGGTGACAGGCGGCGGCAGGCGGCAACAGAGGGCGTACATCGGCTCGTTCACGGCGGCGGGAGGTCTCGGTGTCCTCACCGCGGCCGTGGACCCGGACAACGGCGCGCTGACCGTCCTGAGCGCGGTCGACGGCGTTCCCGACCCCTCGTACCTGGCGGTGTCCCCCGCGGGGGACCACCTGTACGCCGTCAGCGAGACGGCCGAGGGCGCCGTGGCGGCCTACCGCGTGCACGCCGACAAACCGGAGCTGACCGGCCCACCGACCCGGATCGGCGGCAGCGGCCCCACGTACCTGAGCCTCTTCGACGGACACGTGCTGACCGCCAACTACGGCTCCGGCAGCGTCTCCGTCGTGCCCGTCCGCCCCGGCGGCGGCCTCGCCGGGTCCGCCTCCAGCGTGCTCCGCCACACCGGTTCGGGACCGTACGCGCCGCGCCAGCAGGGCCCGCACGCCCACCAGGTGCAGCCCGACCCCACCGGCCGCTGGGCGGTGAGTGTCGACCTCGGCACGGACTCCGTCCGCGTGTGCGCCCTCGACGGCGGGGAACTCACGGTGCACCGCGAGATCGCCCTGCGCCCCGGCTCCGGGCCGCGCCACCTCGCGTTCCACCCGGGCGGCGAACACGCCTACGTCCTCAACGAACTCGCCCCGACCGTCACCGTCTGCCGCTGGGACGCCGCCGAGGGCTCGCTGCGTCCGGTCGGCGAGACGCCGGTGCTGTCCGGTGTCCCGGACGGTGATGCGTTCCCGTCGGGCATCGCCGTCTCGCCCGACGGCCGCTTCGTGTGGACCGCCACACGCGGCCAGGACGTCCTCTCCGTCCTCACGCCCGACGCGGTGGGCGAGGGGCTCCGACTGGTCGCCACGGTGCCCTGTGGCGGCGTCTGGCCCCGCGCGCTGACCGTCGACCCCTCGGGCCGCTTCCTGTACGCCGCGAACGAGCGCTCCGGCGACGTGACCTGGTTCGTCGTCGACCCGGACACGGGCGTCCCGCGCCGCGGCGGCTCGGTCGAGGCGCCCGCCGCGTCCTGCGTGGTCTTCGGCTGAGCGACCGCGTCGGCACGGGGCGGCCTGCGGGACGCGGGGTGCCGGACACGGCCACCGACAGGACCCACGGCACCCCGGGCCCGACGACGCCAAGGCGCCCCATGGACACGGGAAGGGCCCGCTCCTGGCACAGGAGCGGGCCCTTCGCCGCACGAGCCGGACGGGCCGTACGAGGACCTACGGGTGGGGCGCCGGGTCAGCGGACCGGCGCGCCCTGGGTCTGCGGCGGCGCGATACCCAGCGCCGACGTGTACTGGGCCAGCGCGAGCTTGCCGATCGCCGGGTACGGGCCGAGGGCCTCGGCGGCGTGGCAGCCGGCCTCCTTGGCCGCCGCTTCGAGCAGCCCCGGGTCGAGCTCAGGACCGATCAGGTACGGGGCCAGCGCGAGCTGCTGCGAACCCGAGTTGCGCAGCTCCTCGGCGATGGCCGCGATCGAGCCCTCCTCGTCGAGCGCAGCCGCCATCACGGGCACCGCGAGCCGCGCGGCGAGCAGCATGCCGGTGATGCCGGCCGCCTGAACGGCCTCCTCGCCGCCCACCGCGGCGAGCACGATGCCGTCCGCGGCGGTCGCCACGGTGAACAGGCGGGCGCGGTCGGCGCGGGCCAGGCCGGCCTCGGAGAGCCGCACGTGCAGCGCCTCGGCGAGCAGCGGGTGCGGGCCGAGGACATCGGTCAGTTCGGCCGCGACACGACTCTCCATGACCGCCTGGCGGACGCGGCGCAGCAGCGCGTTGTCCGGACCGGCGAGCAGCGGTACGACGATGGCGACCGGCCCGTCGGGCTCGGCCACGTCGGAACCGGCGGCACGGGCCTGCTCGAAGCGCGCGGAGCGCTCCTCGGAGGCGTGGACCAGCACGGACTGCAGCGAGGGGAACTCGTCGTCCCCGTCCAGGTACCCGATACGGGCGTCGAGGCCGGGAAGCTCGGAGCGCGCGATGCTCACGACCTCCTCGGCGAGGCTGCGCGTGGCGGCGCTGGGGGTGCCCGGCACCGCGAGGAGGAGCGCGGGCGCGCCCTCGGGAGCCGCCAGGGGCTCCGGGCGGCGGTGCCGCCCGGGCTGGCGGGGTCGCGGCATTCGTACTGGCAGGCCGGACGCGGGCCCAGTGGGGGAGCTCATGGCGCCGCATGTTACTGGCTTCCGGGGTTCCCCTGTTCGGGGAGGGTGCAGGTGAGCGGTATCCGTCCGCTTTTGTCTGATGAGTTACGTACCGATCAGAAGTGATCGGTACTCATCCCCTTGTCGGGCCTACGCCGAATTCAGAGCATCGATTTCCGGATAGGGCTTTTCAGCCACCACGTACAACATCCGGTCGTCCCGGGGGAGCGCGAGCCTGCCGTCCGCCAGGTCGACGGCGATCCGGAGCGCCCCGCCGAGCGGGTCGCCCGCGGCGGGCACCAGTCGCGCGTGCGGCACCCGTGCGGCCAACTCCTCGCGCAGCGGCGCGAGAAGCGGCTCGCCCATCCCGAACAGACCTCCGGTGAGCGCGAGGAGCGGCTCGCCGCCGGCCGGGCAGGCGGCCGCAGCCGACTCGGCCATGTGCCGTGCGGCGGACCGCAGGATGTCCGCGGCGACCGGGTCGATCCCGGCTCGGGCGGCGACCTGCGGTGCGAAGGAGGCGAGCACGGCGGGCCGGTCGGTGCGCGGGTACAGACGGCCCGGCAGCTCAGGCATCGGCCCGAACATCTCCTCGGCCCCGGCCAGCAGCTCCGTCGAACCGCCCTGCCGTCCGTCGAAGGCCCGCAGAGCCGCTTCCAGGCCCGCTCGCCCGATCCAGGCGCCTCCGCCGCAGTCGCCGAGCAGATGCCCCCAGCCGTCGGCTCTGCGCCACGACGTGAGGTCGGTCCCGATCGCGATCATGCCGGTGCCCGCGGCGATCACCGCACCGGCCCGCGGACCGAGCGCGCCGGTGTACGCGGTCACCGCGTCGGCCACCAACGCGAGCCGCCTTGCACCGAGTTCATGCTCCAGCGCGGCAGGCAGCTCGTCCCGCAGTTCGTCACCGAGCGTCGCCAGGCCCGCCGCGCCGACGGCCACGGCCCCGAGTCGCCCTGCACCCGCCTCGTCCATCAACCGGCGCGCCATCGGCAGCAGTTGCTCCAGCAGATGGCCGGCCGAGATCCCCCGCGGCCCGGTGCGCACCGGTGCCCCGGAGGTCAGGGGCTCACTCAGCGCGATCGGCGGAGCGGTCGTGAGCCCTGCTTGACCTGCGCCGATCCCGGGGTCGTACACCGTCCCGTGCGCCGCGAGGACCGCGCGCAGCCCGGAACCCCCCGAGTCCACGGCCAGTACGACGGCACGGCCCGCAGCGCCCTGCCGCGACTCGCGTCCACCGCCGGAGGTCACGGCAGACGCCAGTCCACCGGCTGGGCTCCCTGCCGGACCAGCAGGTCGTTGGCACGGCTGAAGGGACGCGACCCGAAGAAGCCGCGGTCGGCCGACATGGGCGAGGGGTGCGAGGACTCCACCGAGGGCAGATCACCCAGCAGAGGGCGGAGGTTGCGGGCGTCGCGGCCCCACAGGACCGACACCAGCGGGCGCCCGCGGGCGGCCAGCGCCCGGATCGCCTGCTCGGTGACCTCCTCCCAGCCCTTGCCGCGGTGGGCGGCCGGGCTGCGGGGGGCCGTGGTGAGCGCCCTGTTGAGCAACAGCACGCCCTGCCGCGTCCACGGGGTGAGGTCGCCGTTGGACGGCTGGGGGAGCCCCAGGTCGGTGGTCAGCTCGCGGTAGATGTTGATCAGGCTCGGCGGGAGCGGACGTACGTCGGGAGCCACCGAGAACGACAGGCCCACCGCGTGTCCCGGTGTCGGGTACGGGTCCTGCCCGACGATGAGGACGCGCACCTCGTCGAAGGGCTGCTGGAACGCCCTCAGGACGTTCGCGCCGGCCGGTAGATAGGTGCGTCCCGCGGCGATCTCCGCGCGCAGGAAGTCGCCCATCTCGGCGATCCGTCCGGCGACGGGTTCGAGGGCCTTCGCCCAGCCCGGTTCGACGATTTCGTGCAACGGTCGTGGTGCCACGGCGTCACCCTACTGCCGTAACCGCGACGGAGATCAACCGGTGCCGTCGGCCGATCACGGATGACCGTTTCGCCGCGACATCGGACCCTCGCCCGACAAGGTGCCCTTCCCCGTGGGGCGTTGTCGTCCCCCGGAGCCGGGGACCTTCCGACGTCAGGCCATGACCGCCGCGCGGACGCACAGGACGTCCGGCAGGTGCGAGATGAGCTGCTCCCAGGAGTCGCCGTCGTCCGCGGACGCGTAGACCTCGCCGTTGCGATTGCCGAAGTACACGCCGGCCGGGTCGGCGTCGTCCGTGCACAGGGCGTCGCGCAGCACCGTGCCGTAGTGGTCCTCCGTGGGCAGCCCCGCCGTGAGCGGCTCCCAGCTCCGCCCCGCGTCCGACGTCCGGAAGACGCGGCATCTCCGACCGGCCGGGACCCGGTCCGCGTCCGCGTTGATCGGGAAGACGTACGCCGTGTCGCCGCGGTGCGGATGGGCGGCCGCGGCGAATCCGAACGTCGACGGCAGGCCGGCGCCGATGTCGGTCCACCGCCCGCCCGCGTCGTCACTGCGGTACACGCCCCAGTGGTTCTGGAGGTAGAGGCGGTCGGGGTCCGCGGCGTCGCGCGCGACCTTGTGCACGCACTGCCCGAACTCGGGGTCCGGGTCCGGCAGGAAGACCGCGGAGACACCGGAGTTGGCGGGCTCCCAGCTCGCACCGCCGTCGCCGGTGCGGAACACGCCGGCGGTCGAGACGGCGACCGTCAGGGACTTCGGGTCGCGCTCGTCGGTCAGGATCGTGTGCAGCCCCTCACCACCGCCGCCGGGCACCCACCGGGAACGGGTCGGGTGCTCCCACAGCGGACGGACGAGCTCGAAGGACTCGCCCCGGTCCGTGGAGCGGTACAGCGCGGCCGGCTCCGTCCCCGCGTACACCACGTCGGGCTCGCCGGCCGCCGGATGCAGTTGCCACACCCGCTCCAGCGACGCCCCCGTCTCCTTGGGGAACCGCACCGCGGGGCGCGCCGGTTCGGTCCAGCTCAGGCCGAGATCGTCCGAGTGGAACACGGAGGGACCCCAGTGGGCACTGTCCCCGCCCGCCAGCAGCCGCGGACGGTCGCCCCGGGTGTCGATCGCCACCGAGTACACGGCCTGCGCGTTGAAGTACGGACTCTCGTCGAACGCCCAGACACCGGCGTGCCGCCGCCCGATGAAGAGGCCCTTTCGCGTGCCCACGGTGAGAAGTACGTCGACCATGTCCGGTCACCTCCGCGACCTCGTCGTCTGCGTTACGGGCCAGTCTGCACCGCGGCACCGACAACGACCCGCGACGCGCACGTCCGCGCTGGTCGGACGGGTCGCGTCGGCGTCCCGCGAAGGACCCCCGAGGCCGGTCCGGGGACGGCTCTCCGCGCGGCCCGACGGACCCGGGGCCGACGAGCGGACCCGAACGCGTGAGCATCGAGGGGAGCGGGCGCGTAAGGGAGGGAGATGTGGCGGGTCGGCGCGGTGGTGAGGAGGATGCCCTTGATGGCGGCATTCCGTGGTCCGAAGAGGTGGCTGTGGCGGTGGCGACGCAACCCGCTGCGGCGGCGCAGCGATGCCCTGGAGAGCTGGGTCCTCCTCGTCGCCTGGGTGTTCACCGTGTTCGGCGGAGTGGTCACCGGACTCGCGGCCACCCAGGCCGTCGAGGACGGTCTCGCCCGGCAGCGGGCGGCCTGGCACGCCGTGACCGCCCGGCTCACCGAGGACGTGCCGCCCGTGAGCGCGACCGAGTCCGGCGCTCGCGTCGTGTGGGCGCCGGCCCGCTGGACCACGGCGGACGGCGCGCTCCGTTCCGGGCAGGTCCGGGTCCACGCGGGCAGTGCGGCGGGTACCCCGGTGGCGGTGTGGACCGACCGCGAGGGCCGCCTCGTCAGCCGACCCGCCACGGTTGTCCAGGCCCGCGTCCGGGCCTCCTTGGTCGGCGGCCTGGTCGGCGTGAGCGCGGCAGGCATCCCCTTCGTCACCGGCCGCCTCGTCCGCACTCGCCTGGAACGGCGCCGCATGGACCAGTGGGACAGGGAATGGCAGCGGATCGGCCCCCTCTGGGGCCGCACGACGAGCTGACCGTCCCCGCCACGCCCTCCCGGGCTCCCCGCACCACGAAGACCCCGCGCCGACACTCCACGCACAGGCCTGCCGCTCCCCGGCATACGGCGCCCGCGGCGGCGCGGACCCGCGCGCAGTTGGGCCCGCCTGCAAGGCCGCCCCGCCGCCGCCGCGCACGCGGCCCACGGCCCGCCTCCGCCCGTCGAGGCCCCCACCTACGACCCCTCCAACACCGCCCGGCAGTCCCGCAGCAAGGTCTCGTCCTCCAGGACGTCGTGGCTGCCGTAGCCGCCGGAGCGGGCTCGGTGGCGGCGGGGGGTGGCCAGTTCCGTGGTGACCAGGTCGTGGGCCGGGATGCCGGCGTCACCCATGCGGACGAGGCAGGCGGTGATGGTGCCGCGGGCGTACGGGTTCTGGCGCCAGGCGTCGCGGAACACCGGCAGGACCGGCGTCGGATCGGCGGCGATGTCCCAGAAGGCGCAGGCCGCCGCCGTCCGCTCCCACAGGTCGGCGGAGTCCGTCAGGTCCCGCAGCCGGGGAAGCGCTGCCCTCGCGGCGGGGCCCATGCGGGCCAGGGCGGAGACGGCCGTCCGTGAGTCGCCCGCGGGTTCCGGGGTGGCCAGCGCTCGCAGCAGCGGTGGGAGGACGGTCTCCGCGTCACCCTCGACGGCCCAGAGCGCGGCGGCGGCGGCCACCGCGCTCTCGCCGCTCAGCAGCTCCCGCAGCGCGGGTATCGCCTCGCGCGCGGCCGGTCCGAACGCGATGAGGGTTTCGGTCAGCGCCCGCACGAGGGAGTCCCGCAGACGCAGGTCACGTGGGGTGCCGTGCAACAGCCGCAGCACCTCCGGGACGGCGTCGGCGTACCGCAGGGCGCCGAGGGCGGACAGCAGGGGAGCGGCCCGGCTGAACGTATCGGCGTCGTCGAGCGGGACGTCGGCCAGTCGCTCCCGCAGCAGCGGTGCCAGGGGGGCGCCGGCCGGGCCGAGGTGCCGGACGGTGTAACCGGTCTCGTTCGGAACGAACGGTTGCCGCAGGACCTCGGCGAGCGCCGGAACCGCGCGCGCGTCCCCCGTGCGGGCGAGCGCCCTGAGCGGGCCGCCCAGCGTGGCCCTGCCGCGCCCCCAGGAGTCAGGGTCCGACGCGACGAGGGCGGCGAGGCGGTCGGCCGCCGGTTCCGCCAGGATGAAGAGGAACTCCAGGACGGACACGGCTGCCTGCCGCAACTGCTCCTCGTCCGAGACCAGTTGCTCACCGATCAGCGCGACCGGCTCCGCGTAGGCGGCCCGCCATTCGCGGAACAGCCCCGCCGACATCCAGACGGCGTTGCACCGGTCGGCGGTGTCGGTGCTGCTCAACTGTCCCTTGAGCAGGGCGATCCGGTCTTCGGTTCGGGCGCCCAGCGCGGTGTGCAGCGTCCGGAGCAACTGGGCGCCCTCCTCGTCCGCCGGGCGCATGCGGCGCAGCCGGCCGAGGAGCGTGTCGGTGGACGTCCGGGTGGGCTCTCCCGACGGTCGGAAGTGCCGCGACCTGGTGTGGAGCAGCTCCACGACCGTGCTCACGAGGTCGGCCGGCAACCGGTCGGGGGCGCACAGGGCCAGCTGCCCGAGCGCGGCGAGCCGCAGCCCCGGTTCGTGAGGCGCGGCACAGAGCGAGGCCAGCAGGTCGACGGCCGGGGTGGAGAGGCCCGGGTGCAGCCGGGCGAACAGCCCGAGACCCTCGACCAGGGCGAGGCGGACGCCGTCGTCGTGTTCGTCCGTCAACTGCCCGATCAGCAGGGTCAGTACGCGGTCGGGTGCCCCGGAGAACCGCACGAGCGCCGTCGGCACGGCGCGCCGCACCTCGGGGTCCCGGTCCGTCATGAGATCCAGGAAGACCGCGGCGCCCGACCGGATCGCGACCCGCGCCACGGCGTAGTTGTCGTCGGCCCGATCCTCCGTGTCCGGGTCGGCCGGGTCTTCGCCCACGCGGGAACCGCCGGCCCCCTCGCCGCCGGCCTCCGCGGGCTCGTCGTCGACGTCCCCTCCGCCGATGCTGGCGAGCAACTCCACGATGCCGCCACGGTCCGGAAGCCCGGTGTGCCGGACGAGGGCGAAGAGGAAGGGGATGCACGCGAGCGTCGAGTCGTACACGTCGCCCTGGTGGTGCACCGCCCCGTACATCCCGTCCAGCGCCGCCTCACGCTCATGGGGGTGCTGCGAGGCCAGGCCCCGCAGCAGCTCCGGCACGTCCGCGGCGCTTCCGTAGGCATGCTCCATCGAGGCCCAGTCGACCTCGTCGATCCCCCTGAACACGGCGTCCTCCCCAGGCGTACGGCCAATGATCGCGAGTGTGCACCACGGCACTGACAGTGACGCCCGGGCGCCGCCACGTCGACCGTGACAACCCGGCCAACTCCCGCGATAAAGGCCGCTTTACGACGGTCGGCCGGGGCGTTCCGGGCGTCGCGCGGGGAATCGGGGGAGTGCGGGAGGAGCGAGGAAGCCCTCGGCGCGCGCCGCGGCGATGCCGATCCGGGGGAGATCGGCGCTCTTTCGGAAGAGCAGATAGCGCGGTTCCCAGACCGGCCGGTACTTGGCGTTGGCACGGTAGAGGGACTCGAGCTGCCACCAGCGCGAGAGGAACGTCAGCACCGAGCACCACAGACGCAGCACGGGCCCCGCGCCCAGCCGCGTCCCGCGCTCGAAGACGGACCGGAACATCGCGAAGTTCAAGGACACCCGGTCGACGCCGATCTCCTCGGCGCGCTGCAGGAGTTCGATCACCATGAACTCCATGAGCCCGTTGTCGGAGTTCCGGTCGCGGCGCATCAGGTCGAGGGACAGCCCCCGTACGCCCCACGGCACGAAGCTCAGAACGGCCCGGGGCACCCCGTTCCCGTCCCGGCACTCCAGCATCACGCACCGCCCGTCGGCCGCGTCCCCCAGCCGGCCGAGCGCCATCGAGAAGCCGCGCTCGGTCTCCCCGTCGCGCCAGTGGTCCGCCAGGTCGGTCAGGGCGGCCATCTCGTCGTCGGGGATGTCCTCGTGCCGCCGGACACGGACCGTGTGGCCGGCGCGCCGGACCCGGTTGTGCGCCTGCCGGACGCCCCGCATCGCGCGGCCCTCCAGGGTGAAGTCGGCGCGGTCGACGACGGCCTCGTCGCCGAGCTCCAGCGCGTCCAGGCCGTGCCGGGCGTACACGGTTCCGGCCTCCTCGCTCGCGCCCATCACCGCGGGCGTCCACGCGTGCCGACGCGCCTCCCGCAGCCACGCCTCGATCGCGCCCGGCCATGCCTCCGGGTCGCCGATCGGATCACCGGAGGCGAGGGTCACGCCGCCGACGACGCCGTACGCGATCGCCGCCTTGCCGCTCGGGGACCAGATGACCGCCTTGTCGCGACGCAGTGCGAAGTAGCCGAGCGAGTCCCGTTCCCCGTGCCGCGCCAGCAGCTCCCGCAGCCGCGTCTCGTCCTGCTCGCCGAGGAGTTCGAGCCCGCGCGGTGAGCGGAAGCAGGCGTAGAGCACCAGCAGGAAGGTGCCGGCCATGAGGACGTTGATCAGGACGTCCGCCCAGCGCGGGGCGGCGACGGTGTCGAAGCGGTCGGCGAGCGGGCCGACGCTGACGCCGCGCAGGAGGGTGTACGCGATGCGGTCGCTCAGCGGGGTGCCCGCGACACGGTTGGTGGCGCTCACGAGCGCGGTGCCGAGCGCGGCGCTGACGAGGAGCCCGCCGGCGCCGACGGCCAGCGCGAGTCGGGGGTTCGAGCGGTCCCCGACGGCGTGGAACTCCCTGCGGCCCAGCACCAGGGCCCCGACGAAGAGCGCGGTGAGCAGCACCGAGAGCCAGTTGAACCAGTGCTGCCGGTAGCGCTCCTGGCTCAGGGCCACCCCGTAGAGCACGAGGAGCGGTCCGGCCAGCAGCATGTTGAAGATCCACGCGGCGCGTTTGCGGCGCCGCATCACGAGCGCGAGGAAGAGGGCCAGCGCCGCCGAGACGAGACCGGCGGTGGCCAGGTACGGGGTGAAGTACTCGCCCGCGTTGTGCTCGTGGACCTCCTCGCCGAACGGCAGCGAGACCACCGCGACGACGTTGAGGAGCGCGAGCAGCCTCAGGTACCAGACGGTGGAGGCGGCGGCCCGCCGCCGGAGCCCGACGCCCGTGCGGCCGGGCGGGGTCACCCCCTGGCGCGCGCCGGTGTTCCGTTGTTCCTTGACGGGCGCTGACTGTTGTACGGACACCGTGGAGCATCACCTTGGGGAGCGGCCGGGCGAACCGGTGCGAGCAGAGGGCGGAACACTACATGGTGTAGGGAAGAGGCGGGTTGTCGCCACGTGGGAGAGGTTCGCGGGGGTAAGGGAGTGGTGTGAATCGCTCCGCCCGGCGTCCGTCAGTTGCGCCCGGGGTTCTTCAACTGCCCGCCCGGGCAGGGGTCTCCGCTCTCACCGAGGGGGCGGCCGCGTGTGGTGGCCCACCACAGGAGGTCGCCCAGCGCCGCACCCGCCGCGACGAGGGCCGTGATCACCCCGGCCATGGTCAGCCCGTCGCCCAGATGTGGGCGCCCGTGCAGGGCGTGCAGGTCGAATCCGCACAGGTGGTACACGCCCACCGCGGCGATCCCCAGACTCGGCACGAGCAGTGCCAGCACGGACGCCGGACCACGCCCCGTGCGTCCGGCGTCACGTTCCCTCACAGGCTCCCCCTGACGTACGACGCTTTCCCCGGGGGAACCTACAGCACGTAGGGTCGCCCCGGCGTGGCCTTGTTCCCATTGTGTTCCGCGGGTACCCGGCGTCGCGCCCGTCACACACCGGCGTGTCGGACGTGATGCCAACAAGCCGCGCGTCAGGGGGAGTTCGCGCCGGGCGGCGTCACACGGAGCGGTGGTACTGCTCCGGGACGTGGACCTCCGCGCCGAGTTCGCGTGCCGCGAGCCGCGCGAAGGACGGGTTGCGCAGCAGCTCACGGCCCAGCAGCACCGCGTCGGCCTCGCCGTTGGCGACGATCTTCTCGGCCTGCTCGACCCCGGTGATGAGGCCGACCGCCGCGACGGCGAGCGGCGTCTCCTTCTTCACCCGGGCGGCGAAGGGCACTTGGTAGCCGGGGCCGACAGGGATGCGGACGCCCGGCGCGTTCCCGCCCGTGGAGACGTCGAGCAGATCCACCCCGTGCTCGTGCAGCGTGCCCGCGAGGCGAACGGTGTCGTCCGCGCTCCAGCCGGCGTCCTCCAGCCAGTCCGTCGCCGAGATACGGAAGAAGAGCGGCTTGCCGTCCGGCCAGACCTCCCGCACGGCGTCCACGACCTCGAGCGCGAACCGGGTCCGGTTCTCGTACGAGCCGCCGTACGCGTCGGTGCGGTGGTTGGAGTGCGGGGAGAGGAACTCGTTGACGAGATAGCCGTGGGCGCCGTGGATCTCGACGATCTCGAAACCGGCGGCGAGGGCACGCCGGGCCGCGTCCGCGAACTGCCCGACGATCTCCCGGATCCCCTCGACCGTCAGCTCGTCCGGAACCGGATGCCCGTCGTCGAAGGGGAGGGGGCTCGGCGCGAGCGCCCGCCAGCCGTGGGCGTCCGGTCCGACCGGTGCGCCACCCTTCCAGGGCCGGTCGGTCGAGGCCTTGCGCCCGCCGTGCCCGAGCTGGATCGCGGGGACCGTGCCCTGGGCGGCGAGGAACCCCGTGATCCGGCGGAACGCCTCGACCTGGGTGTCGTTCCAGATGCCCAGGTCGTACGGGGAGATCCGGCCCTCGGGCGAGACGGCGGTCGCCTCGACGACGATCAGTCCCGTTCCGCCGGTGGCGCGCGCGGCGTAGTGGGCGAAGTGCCAGTCGTGCGGGGCGCCCACGGAGGGGCCTTCCGGGGCCGCCGAGTACTGGCACATCGGCGGCATCCAGACCCGGTTGGGGACGGTGACGTCGCGCAGGACGTAGGGCTCGAAGAGCGCGCTCACGGCGGACTCCATTCGTCGCGGGGCCGGTGTACGGCTCGTACGATAGGCCTCGTAGTACGGCATGTGTCAAACTACGACGATTCTCGTACTATGAGGGCTCCGGGTGTGGAGCCCGGACCCGGACCGAGGTCCCCCGGACGATGTGGAGCCGCCGTGACGACCGCCGCCCCCGCCCCCAGCGGGCGTGATCTGCCGCATCCCGCGCCCGAGGAGATCCGGCTGGAGTCCGTGCTGCACGCGCTCTCCGACCCGATGCGCCTCCAGGTGGTGCGAGAGCTCGCCGCCGACGGCGGCGAGCTCTCCTGTTCCCACTTCGTGCTGCCGGTCACCAAGTCCACGACGACGCACCATTTCCGGGTCCTCCGCGAGAGCGGCGTGATCCGGCAGGTCTACCGCGGCACAGCGAAGATGAACGGGCTGCGCGCCGACGACCTGGAGGCCCTGTTCCCCGGCCTCCTCGGCCGCGTCCTGGAGGCGGCGGCCCGCCAGTCGGATCGGCTAGGCCGGCGCTGAGGCCGCCTCCGGCTCGGCCCCGGCCGCAGGCTGACTCTCCCTGCCGGGAAGGTGGTTGAAGAGCAGGTTCAGGGCGATCGCCGTGAGGCAGCCCGCGCTGATACCGCTGTTCATGACCGTCTGGAACCAGTCCGGGAACTGGGCGTAGATCCCGGGCACACCGACCGGCAGCATGCCGATCGCGACCGAGACGGCCACCACGGTCAGGTTGTTGTTGCCCTTGAAGTCCACCGCGGCGAGCGTGCGCAGTCCGCTCGCGGCTACCGTTCCGAACATCACCAGACCGGCGCCGCCGAGCACGGGCGCCGGTATCGCGGCGACCACCGCTCCCAGTTTCGGCAGCAGGCCGAGCACGACGAGGATGCCGCCCGCCGCCGCGACCACCCACCGGCTGCGCACGCGCGTCATGCCCACGAGACCCACGTTCTGGGCGAACGCCGTGTAGGGGAAGGTGTTGAAGACACCGCCGAGGACCGTGGACAGACCGTCGGCCCGCAGACCGTCCGCGAGGGTGCGCGGCTCGATGGGCCGGTCGGTCATCTCGCCGACCGCGATGAAGTCACCGGTCGTCTCGGTCATCGTCACCAAGGCCACGACCAGCATCGACACGATCGCCGAGGCGTGGAACGACGGCGCCCCGAAGTGGAACGGCGTGCTGATGCCCACCCAGTCGGCGTCCCCGACCCCGCCGAAGTCCGTGAACCCGAACGGCACCGCCACCGCGAGGCCCACGGCGATGCCGACGAGGACGGCGATCCGGCTCAGGAAGGCGGGTGCGAACCGCTGCACGCCCACGACCACGGCCAGGACGAACCCGGCGAGGGCGAGGTTCTTCGGCTCCCCGAAGTCCTTCGCGCCCGCGCCGCCCGCCGCCCAGTTGCCCGCGACCGGCAGCAGCGAGACGCCGATGATCAGAATGACCGTGCCCGTGACGAGCGGCGGGAAGAAGCGCAGGAGCCGTCCGAAGACCGGGGCGAGCAGGACGATCGCGAGGCCCGCCACGATCACCGACCCGTAGATCGCGGGCAGTCCGCCGCCCGTCGTCCCGATGAGCACCATCGGCGAGACGGCGGCGAAGGTGCACCCCTGCATGATGGGCAGCCGCACCCCGAAGCGCCAGAAGCCCACGCACTGGATCAGCGTCGCGATGCCGCACACGAGCAGGTCCGCGGTGATCAGATACGCCAGGTCGGCGGGCGACAGTTTCATCGCGCCACCCACGATCAGCGGCACTGCCACCGCGCCCGCGTACATCGCGAGCACGTGCTGGAGCCCGAAGGCGGCCAGTTGGCGTACGGGTGGAACCTCGTCTACGGGATGCACGGGAGCGGTGGTTGCCATGGGCACTCCAGAAGCTGCGGGGAGAGGGGGCGTCCGCACGACACGCGACGCCCGGACAGCACGAGACCGTAGGCGCCTTGAACAGTTTGTTGATTTCGGGTCTGTTGCCGGTGTGTGTCATGGGTCGCGAACCGGCCGGGACCGCCTCCGCGCGGCGTGCGGAGCCCTGGAGCGGCGGCGGGCCGTCAGTTGTTCGCGGCCCGCGCCGCCGCCCACAGCGCGTCCCAGTCGGGCAGCTTGACCACGCCCCGGCCGAGCCGCGCACCGAGTTCCGCCTCGGCCCGCTCGATCGCCTGCCACCCGGCCCACTCGACCGGCCGTACGCCCTCATCCCGCAGGCCTTCGAGGGGACCCTCGGCGACCTCCCGCCGTACGAGAGCGGGGGCGTCCTCCAGCAGCGAGGTCACCGTCTCCTTGGCGCAGGGCCGGTTGGTTCCGATCACGCCGGTCGGGCCGCGCTTGATCCACCCCGCCACGTACTCACCGGGAACGACCGCGCCGTCCCGCAGGACCCTCCCGGCGAGGTTCGGCACCGTGCCGAGGAGGGGGTCGAAGGGCAGTCCGTCGAGCGGCATGCCCCGGTAGCCCACCGAACGCAGCACCAACTGCGCCTCGATCTCCTCGTACCGGCCCGTACCGGTGACCCCGCCCGCCCCGTCCGGAACCGTCCGTTCGAAGCGCACCGCCCCCACACGCCCGCCGTCCGCGAGGAGTTCGACGGGGCGCAGGAAGAACCGCGGGCGGATCCGACGGGGCCGCCCGAGCGGCGTCGCGGCCGCCCAGCCCCGCAGCACCTCCACGTTGCGCCGCTGCGCCGCGGGCAGCCCGGACGGGTCGAGGTAGGCCGGATCGAGTGCCAACTCCACGGGATCCACGACCACTTCGGCATCCGTTAGGGTGCCCAGCTCGCGCAGCTCCTTGGTGGTGAAGCGGGCCTGCGACGGTCCGCGTCGCCCGACCATGCTGATGTCCGTGACCTCGCTGGCCGCCAGCGCGGCGAGCGCCGCCTCCGGGATGTCCGTGGGGCTGAGTTCGAGTGCGCCGCGCGCCAGGATCCGGGTCACGTCCACGGCGACGTTCCCGACGCCGATGACCACGGCCGAGCGCGCGTCCCGCACGAACTCCTCCACCGCCGCGTCGGGGTGCGCGCTGTACCAGGACACGAACTCGGTGGCCGACCAGCTGCCCGGAAGATCCTCGCCGGGCACGCCGAGATGCCGGTCGGTGGCGGCGCCGACGCAGTACACGACCGCGTGGTACAGCTCCCGCAGCCGTGACACGGGGATGCCGCCCGGGCCGATCTGGACACCGCCGAGGAACCTCACCCGCTCGTCCTCCAGGACGGCCCGCAGGTTGTTCTGCAACGACTTGATCTTCTCGTGGTCGGGCGCCACTCCGTAGCGCACCAGGCCGTACGGGCAGGGCAGCCGGTCCAGGACATCGACCCGGATGTCGGGCGGACCGCTCTGGACAAGGCCTTGCGCGCTGTAGACCCCGCTGGGTCCCGAGCCGACGACGGCGACATGCAGCACGGCGGAACTCCTCACCCGAGGGATCAGGAAGATCGCGGACGTGAGAGCGCTGGTCCCTCCAGGATCGCACCCCCGGTGCTCCGCTGACAGGGTGCTGCGCGAGGCAGCGGCGCGCGTGTCCGTTCGTATGGAATGTGATGATGCGGTTACGTTCCGTATGTGCTAGAAGCATCGTTCCTTAATCTGTCCGACCGGTGCCGCGCGGACGGCGCGGTGTCGGTGTGGCCCGCCTGGGAGGTCCGGGAGGGCGAGACCGCGACCTCCTGGTTCCATGTCCGGCTGGCGTTCGCCGACGGCGCCCGCGTCGACCTGCTGGCCGTGCTGGCGGAGGCGGGCCTGTCGGTCGAGGATGTACGGGCCGAGCCGCCCCTCTCGCTCGACGACCTCGCGACGGTCGCCGACTGGATCGAGGAACCGCTGTTCGAGGCGTGCGGAAGCAGGCTCGGCGCGGACGGCGACCCGGACCAGGAGGGTCAGGCGCGCAGGGCCCGGCCGGCCTGGCCGCGTGGCGCCGAGGGCCGCCAGCTGATCGCCGACGAGTACCGCGCCGCCCAGGAGGAGGGCGTGGACCCCGTGCTCGCGGTGATGGACGCCACCGGGCACAGCCGCCGCAGGTCCCTGCGGCTGATCGCCGGGGCGCGGGACGCGGGGTTGCTGACGCCGCGTCACGTCCGTCGCTGATGTCGGCGGAGCGCCGGGCCGTGGCCGTCAGGACATCGCGCGCATCCGGCTGATCTCGCTCGTCTGCTGCGCGATCACGTCGTCGGCCATCTCCTCGATCTGGATGTTGTTGCCCTGCGCCTTGACGTCCGTGGCCATGGTGATCGCGCCGTCGTGATGGGTGATCATCAGCCGGAGGAAGAGCCGGTCGAACGCGCTGCCGTCGGCCGCGCGCAACTCCTTCAGCTGGGCCTTCGTCGCCATGCCGGGCATGTCCGCGTGATCGTGGCCCGCGGAAGCGCCGTCGCCGTCGTGCGCCTCCAGCCAGCTCTTCATGGTGGCGATCTCCGGGCCCTGCGCGGCGGCGATCCGTGCGGCGATCCGACGGACGGCGCCCGACTCGGCACGGTCCGGGGCGAGTTCGGCCATCCGCAGGGCCTGGGTGTGGTGGGCGATCATCATCCGCGCGTAGGCGAGGTCGGCGGTGTTGGGGGTGTCGTCGTCGGAGCGCCGTTCGTCCGCCTCCTTCGCGGACAGGGTCTCCGCCGCCTCACCCGGCTTGCCGGGCGCGATCACCGAAGGCCCGCCCGTCGCGGCGGACCCGGTGTCGGTGTCGGAGTCGCAGCCCGCCAGCGCGAGCGCGGCGACGGCCAGCGCAGCCACGACCAGGGACGTACGGGACGCATGACCAGCGAGCACGGCGGCCTCCTGTGGCGCACGAATCGGCGGACATCTCAAGGGTGTTGATGACCGTCCTAACACGCTTCCGAACGTGACTGATCAAAAACGTTCATTACGAGTACGTTGCCATCTGTTGATCTGTACATGGTGAGGACGATACTTCAGGGGTCCGTGAACCGTTCGACTGCGAACGGCTACAAGGGAGAACACAGTGACCCTGTTGAACCACCCCCGAACGCGGCGCAGAAAACTGGGAGTCGCCGTGGCCGCGGCCGGACTCCTGGCCGCGTTGTTCACAGCAGTCCCGGCGTCCGCCACCCCCGACCCCGGGGACACCCCCACCACACGGGAGCAGGTTTCCGGCAGCGAAGCCGCCGAGGCGCGAGCGGCGATCGCGAGCGGAGAGATACCCGGCACCGACGAGGTCGTCCACTCCGACAACATCGAACATCTGGCCAACGTCCCCAAGGAGGCCTTCACCGGCCTCAACTCGGACCTGGCCTTCCAGGGCAAGTACGCCTTCGCCGGCAACTACGACGGGTTCCGCGTCTTCGACATCAGCAACCCGAAGGCGCCGAAGACCGTCGCGCAGGTCCTCTGCCCCGGCTCGCAGAACGACGTGTCCGTCTCCGGCGACCTGCTCTTCCTGTCCACCGACTCCTCGCGCAGCGACAACTCGTGCGCGAGCACGACGCAGCCCGCGACCGAGAAGTCGTCGTGGGAGGGCATGAAGATCTTCGACATCAGCGACAAGGCGAACCCCCGGTACGTCGCCGCCGTCGAGACCGCCTGCGGCTCGCACACCCACTCGCTGGTGCCCGAGCGCAAGAACGTCTACGTCTACGTCTCCTCGTACTCGCCGAGCGCCACCTTCCCCGACTGCCGACCGCCGCACGACGGCATCTCGGTCATCAAGGTCCCCCGCAACGCCCCCGAGAAGGCGGCCGTGGTGAACTTCCCCGTGCTCTTCCCGGGCGAGGGGCCCGACGGTGGCGGCAACCCGGGCTCGCCCACCAATCCCGGTGTCTCCAAGACGACCGGCTGCCACGACATCACGGTCCTGCCGTCGAAGGACCTGGCCGCGGGCGCCTGCATGGGCGACGGCATCCTGTTCTCCATCGAGGACCCGGAGCACCCGGAGGTCATCGACCGGGTCCAGGACAACGTGAACTTCGCGTTCTGGCACTCGGCGACCTTCAACCAGAAGGCCGACAAGGTCGTGTTCACCGACGAGTTGGGCGGCGGCGGAGCGGCCACCTGCAACGAGGCGACCGGCCCCGACCGCGGCGCCGACGGCATCTACGACATCGTCGGCAGGGGAGACCACCGCAAGCTCGTCTTCCGGAGCTACTACAAGATTCCCCGCCACCAGGCCGACACCGAGAACTGCGTGGCCCACAACGGCTCGCTGATCCCGGTCAAGGGCAAGGACCTCATGGTCCAGGCGTGGTACCAGGGCGGCGTCTCCGTCTGGGACTTCACGAACTCGGCGAAGCCGAAGGAGATCGCCTACTTCGAGCGCGGCCCGCTGTCCACCGACACCCTGCAGGTCGGCGGCTCCTGGTCCGCGTACTACTACAACGGCTACATCTACTCGAACGACATCGCCAAGGGCTTCGACGTGCTGAAGCTCAGCGACCGGCGGACGGACCCGGCCAAGCGGGTCCACCTGCGCGAGCTCAACGTCCAGACGCAGCCGGACTACTTCGACTGATCGTCCTCCGGCTCCGGGCCGGTCTCGAAGAAGCGTGACAGATCAGTCCCGGGGGTTCCGCCCGATGCCTCGGCGTCGGGCGGAACCCCCAACTCCCATTCCAGCCGGTACCGCTTGAACAGCTCCGCCCGCAGCACCGGAACCTTCATCGGCACGCCCGGCACCAGCGCCGCGTAGACCGCGCCCATGAGCAACGCCCGCAGCATCGGGTAGTCCGCCGTGACCTGCGTCGAGCCGTACGCGGCGACGGTCTCCCCGAGCAGTTCGGAGAGCCGGCGCTGCTCCGGGCACTGGACGAACCCCTCGGCCTGGAGCAGTCCGGCCATGTGCTGGCGCATGAGCACCGGCTGGTCCCGGGTGAGACCGAGGATCGCGTCGATGGCCCGAGCCATCCGCTCCCGGCCGTCCTCGGTGCGCGGCTCGCGTTCGAGTGCCTCCTCCAGCGTGCGGTGCATCAGTCGGTGCACGGCTGACTGGAGGAGCTGTCGCTTGCCGGGGAAGTAGTACGACACCAGTCCGCGGGCCGATCCCGCCCGGTCGGCGATGTCCCCGAGCGTCGTCGCGTCGTAGCCGCGCTCGCTGACCAGCTCCACGGCGGCCTGGAGCAGCCGCTCCCGGGAACGCCGACGCAACTCTTCATTGACCGAGGCGCTTCGCGGGGACATGCTGTAACTCCTGCGTTGACTGGCTGCCAGCCAACTATACTCAACGCGTCCGGACCGAGGCCCTCCGCGGGCCGCTTCCGGGCTGCCGCCGACCTGGGGCGACGCGGGGGATCGCCTCAGGTCGGACGCGGCAGCGACCTGCGCCGCGCCTTCGGTGCCCTCATGAACCGACTTCCTGCATCGCGGGGGCGGTCTGCGCCGGGGTCGAAATCGGCTCCTCCTCCGCGGACCCGCCGCCGCGCAGGACGCGCCGCCAACTGCCGACCGTGTACCAGCCCATGGACAGACTCAGCAGCACGTTGCCGACGAGGGATTCCCTGTCACGGCTGAGAGCGGTGTTGTACAGAGCGGCGCCGGTGACGTACGTGAGCAGCCCGGCGAGGAGGATCCAGAGTGCTGTCTTCAAAGAGACCTCATGAGAGTGCGGTGGAGGCGCCAACCTAGCCACGTCTCCCGCATTTAGGGTCATTTGACCCGTCTTGGTCCAAGCTTGACCATCGCTGGCCGATCAAGCCCGAGAGTGATCCATTGCGCGGCCGATCGCCCCAGATGGGACGCCTGGCACTCGGGAAGGTCGCCCGAGGCCACTTCTATCGCTCGCCGAGCCCGCGCGTCCTCCATAGAGTGGCCTGGAGCCCTGAGGAGGCGTACGGACATGGATCAAGAGCAGATCCTGAGCAGGATCACGGCGATGGTGGACGACGAGCGACGGCTGCGCGACGCCGTGGCGGCGGGCGAGATCGACAGCTCCACGGAGCACGCGCGCCTCTCGGAGCTGGAGCGCGAGCTCGACCAGTGCTGGGACCTGCTGCGCCAGAGGCGCGCCAAGTCCGAGTTCGGCGAGAACCCGGACGAGGCACAGTCGAGGCCGTCGTCGCAGGTCGAGGGCTATCTGGGCTGAGGCCGGCTTCCGGGCGGTCCGTCAGTCCGCGAGGCCGAGCACCGCGCGGAGCCCGTCCGGGCGGTCCGCGACGGGCAGAGGGTCGACGAAGTGCACCGCGCAGCCCAGGGCCGCCGCACCACCGTCCGCCCGCCGGTCGTCGCCGACCATCAGGGTGTCCTCGGGCGCGACGCCGAGCGCGGAGCAGGCGATCGCGAAGAGCCGGGCATCCGGCTTCTGGACGCCGTGCTCGTAGGACAGCACGTAGGCCGACACGTAACGGTCGAGGCCGTGCTCCCGGAACACGGGGCGCAGGTCCCAGCCGATGTTGCTGACCACGCCGACCGCGACACCTCGCTCCCGCAGCGCGCCCAGCACGTCGGCCGCGTCGGCGTAGGGGGTCCAGGCGGCCGGCGCCATGTGACGCTCATACAGAGCGTCGTGGAGACCGGGCCCGGGCAGGGACACCAGTTGGGAGAGACCGGTGAACGCCGCCCTGTGCTCGGCGGCACTCCGGTCGCGGGCGGCCCACACGGCGTCGAGATGCGCCGGCACCGGCACGGACGGCTTGGCGCCACCGGGGAGCGCTCCCGCCGACTCCAGTTCCCGTGCGGTGCGCGCCAGTTCCTCCTCGGACCACTCGTGCCCTGTCTCGGCGAGGGCCGCGCGCAGCCAGGAGCCGGCGGACTCGATACGGAAGAGGGTCCCGGAGAAGTCGAACAGCACGCCCTTGACGGTCATGGGGGGAATCCTTCGGGGAGTCGTCTCCTCCGGTCAAGAGGCCCCGGGTCGCCCCACCGCCCGTACGCGCCCCCGGCGAGGGCCACGACGAGGGCCCCGATGAGCCACCCGCCCACCACGTCGGACGGCCAGTGCACTCCTAGCCATACGCGGGTCAGACCGACTCCCACGACACTGACGACGGCCAGGGCCAGCGCCGTACGCCGCACGGCGCTTCCGGCGTGGTAGCGGTGGAGCAGCCACAGCAGCAGGCCGCAGACGACGGTGGCCGTGAGGGCGTGGCCGGAGGGGAAGGCGGCGTAGCGGGCGGAGTCGACCGGGTCGGGCCAGACGGGCCGCTCGCGTCCGACCGCCCACTTCAGCCCCTGCTGCAGCAGCGTGCCGACCACGCACGTGGCCACCAGCCACAGCGCGAGCCCCCAGGCCGCGTGGCGCCGGACCAGCCAGACCACGGCCACCGCGCACAACGCCCGCATGGTCCAGGGATCCCACACCCAGTCCGTCAGGATCCGGCACGCGTGCGTGGCGCTCGGTGAGTCGACCGCCCACCGGTGCGTGGTGCGGGCGATGGTCTCGTCCAGGGTCATGAGGGGCCTCCACGAGAGGGCCCGGCCACGAGGAGCAGGGCCACCGTGGGCGGGGTCAGTGCTGCCGCCGTGATCAGCGCCGTGCGGGTCGGGGGGTCGGGCGGGAGACGCATCCACCGATCCTCGCCGACGACGTCCCTCACCCTCACCTCGACGCACCCCGCCGGGGCGGAGCCACGTTCGCCACCGGAGCTACGGGTCGCCCTGGGCCGGTTCGCCCCAGAGGGAAAACCGGAGAAGAGAAAATCAGCCCCTCCGGCGTTCGAGGAGCGGGGTCTGGGGCGGAGTCCCAGGTACGGGGAAGGGCAGGGGCGGAGGGGGCGAAGGAAGGGTTCAGCCCAGCGCCCGCAACCCCGGAACGAACGCCACCAGCACCGGAATCACCGGCACCAACGCGGCGGCCGCGGTCAACTGGAGGCGACGTGTCGCCGTGAGCCGGTGCCGAGGCGTGAGGAGGCGGTCCACGCGCTGGGGAACGTGCGCCCCCGGGGTCGGGCACGGCCCGAACACCCCGCGGTCCTCGTTGAGTTCGACGAGCGCGAGCGCGATCGTCAGGCGCCCGAAGCGTCGTGACGCGACATCGTCCGCGGCGAGCTCCACCAGCCGGTGCATCTCGTCGCGGAACGCCGCGAACACCGGCACCTGCGGGAACCCGTTCGCCAACGCCCCCGAACAGTGCAGCAACCAGTCGTGACGAGCCCGCGCGTGCCCCTGCTCGTGAGCGAGCACGGCGTCCAGTTGGCGCCCCTTCAGGCGCCGCAACGCGGCAGTGGTGATGACCAGTTGGGGCGCGGCACCGGGCAGCCACCAGGCGTCGGGACGCTCCCCCTCCAGCACGACGAGACGATCCGCACCGGGCTCCTCACCGGGCAACAGCGGCGCCCGCACGAGGAGTTCGCGACGGCTCTGCCGGCGCCTCCGCCGCGCCCGGAAGATCTCCCGGGCCAGCATCGCGGCGGTCCAGGCGCCACCGCACGCGAGGGCCACAGCGGTCGTCGCGGCCCAGGGGCTGCCCGCGCTCAGCGCGTAGGCGTCCACGACAGGGGCCGGTGCGCCGTCGAAGACATGGCCGCGCACGGCGGCCCAGGCGGCGGCCGCGGACAGGGTCATCGACAGGACGCAGCACAGCAGAACCGCCGCCACCACGCACTGCCAGACCCACAGGGCGACCACCGGTTCTCGGTCCGGCCAGTCCGCCCGGGCAAGCAGTCGCGGAGCGACCACGGCGACCAGGGCGCCGAGCAGCAACAGTGCCGCGGGGACCATCATGGGCCGAAGCCTATGAGCGGGGCGTCGCCGCTGGATACGGTCAGCGACGGCAAGTGACGTACGCCACGGTTTCGTACAGCGTCGGCCGGACGCAGGACCATGCCTCTCAGAGCGTGACCAGCATGGCCAGCATCGCGATCCCCATCGACAGACGGCAGGCCCGCGAGAGCTCGGGCCGGTCCCCCCATCGGACGGCACGCCGCGCGCCCCACCCCTCGGCGCCGGAGGGGCTCCGGGGGCCACCGGCGCCGGACCCGCCACCACCGGCGGCAGCCAGCGGCAGGAGCCGGACGCCCGACCGGAGGACGTAGCCGGTGAAGTAGAGGAGAAGTGCTCCGGTGAGGAGGGGGACGCCCGCGCCGCCGTGGCTGTGTGCGTGGTGGGCCGGCGCGACGGTCATCACGGCCGCCATGTAGACCATGGCGACCGCGCCCATCAGATGGTGCAACTGGTGGGGGCTGCTCCGGGCGGTCCAGAGGCTCCGCAGCGCGGCGGCGCCGAACACCGTCACATAGGCGAGCCAGGCCCAGCGCGGCGGTTCCACGACCGCGGCCGGTACGGCCATCGCGGCCATGCCGAACCCCATGAGCGCCTCGGTGCCCGCGGTGCGCCGCTGTTCCTCGACGGGGCTGCGCATCCGCAGCAGGCAGTAGGCCCCGGTGGCGGCACACAGCGCGACGAGCAGCCAGCCGGGCGAAGCCGGTTCGTACACCGTGGAGCCTCCCCGCTCGACGACGCCACACACGACGGACGATGGACACCCGACGCCGGGCGGCGCGACGGCGGACACCGCGCCACAGCATCGGACGGACGGACGGATAGGTAGGCAGACAGGCAGGCAGACAGACGGTTGGTCGGTCAGGGCATGCCCAGGCCGGCCGGGGCGCAAGCAAGCGCAAGGGTGTACGAGGGGGAGCGCGCAGGGGGTGCGCGGACCCGCCCCGATGGGCTTGTTGCAGCCCAGGGCGCCCGACGGACCCGGTGGAAGCAGAGCGGGGAGATGGCCGGGAGGCGGGCGGGGGAGGCCCGATGCAGATAATTTACAGGTAAAACACCTGTTAAGGTTATGGCATGAGCAGTGCGCCCCGCCCCACCTCCTCACGCTTCCCCCGCCTCCCGCTCGCCGGTGTCCTGCGCCTCGGCAGACCCTCCGACATCTGGTTCAAGCCCGCCCTCAGCGTCGTCGTCGCGGTCGCCCCGCCGAACCTCACGCTGCTGGCACTCGGGCGCCTGGATCTCGCGATGTACACGATGGCGGGGTCGCTGTGCGCGCTCTACGCCCACAATCGCCCGTACGCGGCCCGTGCCCGCGTGCTCGCCCGGGTGGTGCTGGGGATGCTCGGCGGACTGGGCGTCGCGCTCCTCACGGCCTCCCTCACCGCGAACGCCGTCGTGCTGGTGACCGTCGGCGCTCTGCTCGCCGCCGCGCAGAAGACGCTGTGCGACGCGACCCGCGTCGGCCCGCCCGGGCACGTGGTCCTCGCATTCATCTCCTCGGCGTCCCTGTTCGTGCCGCAGCACCTCGGCCAGGTGCCCGGTCACCTCGCGCTGGGCGCGGCCGCGGGAGCCTGGGCCTGGATCGTCGGTATGGCGCCGGGACTCGTCCGCCCGCACGGTCCGGAGCGACGCGCCACGGCGCACGCGCTGAACGCCGCGGCGGCGTACGCCGAGACCCCGGACGACCCCCGGGCCCGTGCCGCAGGTGCCGCCGCCGTGCACGCCGCATGGCAGTCGCTGTTGTCGACGGGAGCGCGCTCGGCACCCCGCCGTGCCCTCGAACGGCTCGTCGTCCGCGCCGAGGTAGCGCTCGCCGCTCCCGCCGACACCGACTCCGAACGGCTGCGCGCGCTGGCCCGCGAACTGTCCGGCACCGGTCCCGTACCGCGCCCGGACGACCTCGGGGAGGCGGCCGACGAACTCCTCGGTGTGGAGGCGGCCCTCTCCTTCGGGGAACGGTCACTGCTCGGGCGCCTCGGCCCGCTCGCCCCCGTCGCCCTGCGCACGGCCGTCGGCTGTGCCCTCGCCGGCTACGCCTCGCTCGCCCTCGGTGTCGGCCGCCCCTACTGGGCGCTGGTCACCGCCGCCTCGCTCTACCAGGCCAACGTCACCCTGACCTGGAACCGGGGTGTGCAGCGCGTCGTCGGCAACCTCGTCGGCGTGCTCGTCTTCGCCGCGCTCGTCCCGCTCGCCCACGTCGGCCGGGCGGCGCTCGTCCTGTGCTGTCTGGCGCTGAACTTCGGTGCCGAGGCGCTGATCGGCCGGAACTACTGGCTGGGCAGCATCTGTGTGACGCCCATGGCCCTGCTGATCACCGAGTTCGCCGGCACGCAGCAGACCGCCGCCCTGATGACCGACCGGGTCGTGGACACCCTCGTCGGCGCGCTGGTCGGCCTCGTCGCCGCGATCGCCGTCACCAACCGGCGGGCCGGCGACCGGATCGAGGACGCGCTGTCGGCCGTCGAGCACGCCCGGGAACACGCCGACGGACTGCTGACCGGTGAGCGGCCGGGCCCGGGCGCCCTGGAGTCGGCCCGCCGCGACCTGGCCGCCGCCGTCGTGGACCTGCGCACCACGGCCGACGCCGCGGCCGGCGAGTGGTGGCAGCGCGCCCTGCCCGAGGAGCGCGTGATGCGTGCCGAGCAGGACGGACACCGTACCCTCGCGGCGACGGTACGACGCCAGGGACTGCACGGCCGGGAGGGCGCACAGGCATGACGAGAGCGGACGGACGGAGCGCGGCGGACGGCGACCCGGGGGCGGGACCGCCGCCGGTACCCGTCGACACGGTGGCCGCCGTCGTGCGCCAGTGGGAGACGGTGCGGCCGGATCTCGACACGGGACCCATGGAGGTCATCGGGCGTGTCAACCGCTGTGCCGCGCTCCTCCAGCAGGCAGAGGACGCGCCGCTGCGCCGGGCGGGGCTCACCCGCCCCGAGTTCGACGTGCTCGGCACACTGCGCCGCACCGGGCACGAGCTGACTCCCGGCGACATCGCCCGCGAGACGTTCTCCTCGGGTGCCGCCGTCACCAAGCGGCTCAAGGCGCTGACCGAGCGCGGACTGGTCGAGCGCCGCGGCGACACCCGTGACCGCCGGGTCGCGCACGTCCGGCTGACGGACGAGGGGCGTGACCTCGTCGACGACATCCTCCCCGACCAGCTCGCCTACGAGACCACGGTCCTGTCCGGCATCGACGCCGAACGGCAGCGTGAACTGGCCGGGCTCCTCGGGGAGTTGCTCGGCCAGCTCGAAGGCCGGCTGGGTCTGCCGCGCGCCTGAGACCACCCGCGCCGCGGCAGCCCTCCCAGCGTTGTCAGGGCCGGTACCGGAGCGGATGGTCGGCCGGCGTCTCGACGAGCACGATCTCCGTTCCGTCCGGATCCGCGATCCACATCTCGATCAGTCCCCACGGCTCCCGCACCGGAGGCCGCACCACCTCGACGCCGGCGGCGACCAGCTCCTGGTGGGCCGCCGCCGCGTCGGCGACCTGGAGCCACAGTTTCAGGGCGGGGGAGGGCGGTGTCTCGGACCGTCCTGCGACCTCCAGGAAACCGCCGCCGAGGAAGTAGACGGTCCCCCGCTCGGGCCCCGTGCCGAACTCGCGGTAGACGGCCAGTCCGAGGCGTTCGCCGTAGAAGGCGCGTGAGCGTTCGGGGTCGGTGGGGCGCAGAAGGATACGGCTGCTCAGTACGTGCACCATGCAGCGGGATCATAGGGGCGGGTTACGCTCGGGCGTGCACGAGCCGCACCACCGAACGGAGAACCGCTCCATGGAAACCGCCTCCACCAGCCTGACCTTCAGCGACGCCACGGAGAGCGACGTGGACGTCCTGGTCGCGCTGATCGAATCGGCGTACCGGGGTGACGCCAGCCGGGCCGGCTGGACCACGGAGGCCGACATCCTGGAGGGGCAGCGAACCGATCCCGAGGGTGTCCTCGACGTCATCAAGTCGCCCGACAGCAGGTTTCTGAAGGTCGAGCGGGACGGCACGGTCGTCGCGTGCTGCCAGCTGGAGCACCGCGGTGACCACGCCTACTTCGGCATGTTCGCGGTCAGCCCGGCGCTCCAGGGCGGCGGACTCGGCAAGGTGATCATCGCCGAGGCGGAGCGCACGGCCCGCGAGACCTGGGGCGTCACCGAGATGCACATGACGGTGATCTCCGTGCGCGAGGACCTCATCGCCTGGTACGAGCGGCGCGGCTACCGCCGTACGGGACGGACGACCCCGTTCCCGTACGGCGACGAGCGCTTCGGCGTTCCACAGCGTGACGACCTGTGCTTCGAACTGCTGGTCAAGCCCCTCGCCTAGGGCCTGTCCGACGGCCGGCCCGAAGCCCGGGCCTCACGCGGTGAAGCGGCCGGTGCGTTTGATCTCGGGGTAGTCGGTGGTCGCGCCGTCCAGCTCCAGGGCGCGCACCAGCCGCAGGTGGTCCTGGGTGTTGACCACCCAGCCGATGATCCGCAGCTCGGCCTCGCGGGCCTTCTCGACGACCTCCAGGCTCAGCCTGCGGATGTTGAGACAGACGGTCTCGGCGCCGACCTCCACGGCGCGGTCCACGACGTCGACGCCGTAGCGACTGCCGATCAGCGCGGTGCGGACGCCCGGCACCAGCCGGGTGATCTCGGCGACCGCCTCGTCGTGGAACGACGACACCTCCACCCGGCCGACCAGGTCACGCCGCTGGATGACCTCGGCGAGCGCCCGAGCCGCCGCGACATCCTTGATCTCGGCCTGCAGCGGCGAGGTGACGGCGTCCAGCACCTCCTCGAAGACCGGGACGCGCTCGCCGCGCCCCGCGTCCAGCGCACGCAGCTCCGCGAGGGTCTTCTCGGCGATCGGCCCCGAGCCGTCGGTCGTACGGTCCACGTCGGCGTCGTGCATGACGACGAGGGCGCCGTCCTTGCTCAGGTGCAGATCGAGTTCGATCAGGTCGAGGCCCGCTTCCTGCGCGGCGGTGAAGGAACGGAGAGTGTTCTCGGGTTCGACACCCATCACTCCGCGGTGACCGATGGTGAGGAAGTTCAAGATGCGACTCGCTTCCGTCGACGGCGGCTCGGCTCGCGCGTGGTTCCGACGGGGACGCCCACGCGGCAAGGCCGCAGCCTAATGGCCTGACTGTGCGATGTACCCGTTCCTACGCCGGGCAATGAGGGTGTCGGACGGGGGAGACACTGCCCAGATCCGCGGACGGCTCACCGGGGCGCCGGTCGCGTCCTGTCGGGGCCCGCCCCGCGCGCCCCCGGAAGATCCGCCCGCGTCCCTCGACTCCCGCGCCGCGCCGAGGAGTTCGGCTCCCCGCGCCTTGGCCGCCCGGCTCCCTCCGAGGACCGTGGCCGGGTCCGTTCCGCCGGCCGGAAAGCTGGAGCACATGCGGCCGTCTTTGTCGTGTCGGACAGGAAAAAGAGCGGTGAAGGTAGGGGTGCGCAGGATAATCTGTCGGATTCCCTCTTGCGGGAAGGAACCTCGCAAACATACGGTGTCCATACGCGAGGTTCTCCTGTGGAGGGTGGGACATGACGGAAATGCTTGTGCAGGTGGGTGTGGAGGATCGAGTTCCTCCCGTAGCGAGGGTGGTGGAGCACCCGGCGTGGCCCGTGCTCAAGGATGCCGTCGAGGAGATCCGGCCCTGGCAGTCCAAGGACGGTTCCATCGACTTCGACGCGGACGACGCGCCCGACGCCTCCGACGTCGACCTGGCCGTCCGACGCGCTATAGACGCGATCGAGCGGCTCTCCCCGCTGCTGCCGCACGACGTGGCGTACCACGAGGCGCTCATGAAGGACCTGCGCCGCTGGGCCGACGCCGGGTTCCACGTGCCCGACTTCCTGGACTCGCTGCTGGCCTTCCAGCCCGCCGCGGCCCGCGAGGACGGTCTCCAGCACCTCGTCGTCTTCCCGATGTACACGCAGAACGGCAACCCGGACCGCAACTTCGAGGCGGTCGTCCTGCGCATGGTGTGGCCGGACTGGCTGGCCGAGCTGGAGCGCACGCGCTACGACAACCCGCTGTTCTGCGGCATCACCTTCGAGGACTTCACCGCGGGGTACGACACGAACTCGGCCGTGCTCTTCCCGGAGACCATCGCGGTCCGTGAGGCGCCCGAGCGCTTCTCCTGGGGCGGCATCTTCTGCGACCGCGAGGCCGCCCGCTTCCGCGCCGTCACCGACGCCGCCGTGGACCTCCTGAGCCTCGAACTGCCCGAGGACATCGCCGCCATGGTGGACGACCAGCAGCGCTGCGAGCAGGCCTTCGTCCTGTGGGACATGGTCCACGACCGCACCCACAGCCACGGCGACCTGCCCTTCGACCCCTTCATGATCAAGCAGCGCCAGCCGTTCTGGATGTACGGACTGGAGGAGCTGCGCTGCGACCTCACCGCCTTCAAGGAGGCCGTGAAGCTGGAGGCCGAGGGCAACCAGCACGGCCGTGACGTGCAGTACGCCGTGCTCTTCGACCGGATGTTCCGCTTCCCGGTCACCGGCGACCGCGTCCGCAACTACGACGGGCTCGGCGGCCAGCTCCTCTTCGCCTACCTGCACAAGCACGACGTCGTCCGCTGGACCGACAACAAGCTGCACATCGACTGGCAGCGCGCCCCGCAGGTCACCAACCAGCTGTGCGGCGAGATCGAGGACCTCTACCGGGCCGGCATCGACCGCCCGAAGCTCGTCCACTGGTTCAAGGCCTACGAGCTGGTCTCCACCTACCTCGCACCCCACCCCGGCTCGCGCTGGGCCAAGGGTCCGGACGCCCTCGACCTGTCCCAGCCGCCGCGCAAGCTGGTGGACGACGTGCTTCCGGACGAGTTTCCCCTGAGCATGTTCTATGAGGCGCTCGCCAAGAAGCTGAAGAACGTGATCGCCTCCACCAAGGGCATCACGGCGGCGGACTCCGAGCGGATCGCCGCGTGACCGACCGCGGTACCGAGATCATTGCTCAGGAGGCGAAGACCATGGGGAACGGGGCTCTCAGCGGTGCGGTGATCGCGGTGGCCGGAGCGGGTGGACCCGCCGGCCGGGCGGCACTGCTCCGGCTCGCCGAGGCCGGCGCGACCGTCATCGGCGCGGACAACGACGCGGAGCGGCTGGCCGAGGCCGTCGACGCGGCCAGCTACGCCCACGGCGGCTCAACCGTCGTCGGGGACACGGTGGATCTGCTGGAACTCCAGTCGACCCGTGACTGGGCGACGCGCATCCAGAAGGACTTCGGTCGGGTGGACGGCCTCGTCCACCTCGTCGGCGGCTGGCGGGGCAGCGAGACCTTCACCAAGACGGTCCTCGACGACTGGGACCTGCTCGAACTGCTGCTCATCCGCACCGTGCAGCACACCACCCTCGCCTTCCACGAGGCGCTGCAGAGCAGCGAGCGCGGCCGGTACGTCCTGATCAGCGCCGCCGGCGCGAGCAACCCCACCGCGGGGAACGCCGCCTACTCCGCCGCCAAGGCCGCCGCCGAGGCGTGGACGCTCGCCATGGCGGACTACTTCCGCAAGGCCGGAATCGCCGAGGGCGGCGAGGGCGCGACGTCCGCTGCTGCCATCCTGGTGGTGAAGGCGTTGGTGCACGACGCGATGCGCGCCGAGCGACCGAACGCGAAGTTCGCGGGCTTCACGGACGTCAAGGACCTGGCCGAGTCCATCGTCGACGTCTGGAACCGGCCCGCCGCCGAAGTGAACGGAAACCGTCTGTGGCTGACCGAGAAGCCGTGAACCCTCCGAAGACCGACGCCCGGCGTCATCACGACCCGGCCGTCCGCGGTTTCGCCAGTGACAACTACGCGGGGGCCCACCCCGAGGTGCTCGCCGCGCTCGCCGTGGCCAACGGCGGGCACCAGGTCGCCTACGGCGAGGACGACTACACGGAGCACTTCCAGGGCATCATCCGCAGCCACTTCGGTGCCGGCGCGGAGGCCTTCCCGGTCTTCAACGGCACCGGTGCGAACGTCGTCGCCCTCCAGGCGGTCACCGACCGCTGGGGTGCGGTGATCTGCGCGGAGAGCGCGCACATCAACGTCGACGAGGGCGGCGCCCCCGAGCGCATGGGCGGCCTCAAGCTGCTCACGGTGCCCACGCCCGACGGCAAGCTCACGCCCGAACTGATCGACCGGCAGGCGTACGGCTGGGACGACGAGCACCGTGCGATGCCGCAGGTCGTCTCGATCACCCAGAGCACCGAACTGGGCACGCTGTACACGCCCGAGGAGATCCGGGCGATCTGCGACCACGCCCACACGCACGGCATGCGGGTGCACCTGGACGGGTCCCGGATATCCAACGCGGCGGCCTCCCTGGACGTCCCCATGCGGACGTTCACCAACGCGGTCGGCGTCGACATCCTCTCGCTCGGCGGCACCAAGAACGGCGCGCTGTTCGGTGAGGCGGTCGTCGTCATCAACCACGACTCCGTCCGCCACATGAAGCACCTGCGCAAGCTGTCGATGCAGCTCGCCTCCAAGATGCGGTTCGTCTCCGTGCAGTTGGAGGCGCTGCTCGCCAAGGACCTGTGGCTGCGCAACGCCCGGCACGCCAACGAGATGGCCCAGCGACTCGCCGAGGGCGTCCGCGCGGTGCACGGGGTGGAGATCCTCCACCCGGTGCAGGCCAACGCGGTCTTCGCCCGCCTGCCGCACGACGTGACCGAGCGTCTCCAGAAGCGCTTCCGCTTCTACTTCTGGGACGAGGCCGCCGGCGACGTCCGCTGGATGTGCGCCTTCGACACCACCGAGGACGACGTCGACGGCTTCGTCGCCGCGCTCAAAGAGGAGATGGCCCAGCGCTAGACGGGCTGTCCGCCCCTCCCTCAGATTGCATAGGTATGCGGTCACCCGGAAATACATTGACTCGCGGGTGATCGCTTTCCTATGCTCTGCGGGTATGGAGCTGATCCAGGAAACCAGCGACCTGTCCGCCTATCTGGCCGCTGACGAGGTCGTCGACCATCACCATCCGCTCGTCCGCGAGACAGCGGCACGGCTCGCCGTCGGGGCGGACGACTCGTATGCCTATGCGCGTTCGGCGTTCGAGTTCGTGCGCGACACCATCCCGCACTCGCAGGACTCCGGCGATCCGCGGGTCACCTGGCGCGCCTCCGACGTCCTGGAGCGGCGCACCGGCATCTGCTACGCCAAGGCCCACGCGCTGGCCGCCCTGCTGCGCGCCGAGGACATCCCGACCGCCTTCTGCTATCAGCGGCTCGGCGAGGTGCACGGACTGGTCGCCGTCCGCTTCCACGGCGCCTGGCACCGTCAGGACCCCCGCGGCAACAAGCCGGGCGTGGACGCCCGGTTCTCCCTCGACGGTGAACGGCTGGCCTTCACGCCCGATCCCGAGTCCAATGAGCTGGACTACCCGGTGTTGTACGCTGAACCTCACCCGGCCGTGCTCGGCGTCCTGAAGGCAGCCCCGGACCGGCCGTCCCTGTGGCGGACGCTTCCCACCGCACTCTGAGGCAAGGCAGACGATGACTCTCACGCTCACCGTGTCCGACGAGGTGCGCGCGCTCGCGCCCGGCTTCACCCACCTCGCCGTGGAGGCGGACGGACTGGTGAACGGGCCGAGCACGGACGGCACTTCGGCTCTTCTCGACGACGCCGCCCGGAGGCTGGCCGAGCGTCTGGGGGGACGGCCTGCGCAGGAGGACCCGCACATGGCGGCCTGGCGGGAGACGTACACGGCGTTCGGCTCCAAGCCCTCACGCACCCGCAACTCCGCCGAGGCGTTGGCCAAGCGCGCCCTCTCGGACGCCGGCCTGCCGCGGATCAACGTCCTCGTGGACGTCTACAACGCGATCAGCGTGGCCCACCTGATCCCGGTCGGCGGCGAGGACACCGACCACATCCGGGGTGCGATGCGCCTCGTGCGCGCCACCGGCGACGAGGACTTCGTGACCGTGGCGGGCGGCGAGGAGACCGTCGAACACCCCGACGCGGGCGAAGTGGTGTGGCGCGACGACACCGGCGTCACCTGCCGCCGCTGGAACTGGCGCCAGGGACCGCGCACCCGGCTCACCGAACGGTCGACCTCGGCTGTCTTCCTGCTGGAGAGCCTCGCTCCGATGCCCGTCGCGGACGTCGAGAGCGCGGGCGCGGAACTCGCCGAGCTCTTGGCGAAGTTCAGCCCCGGGGCGCGGATCACCGTCCACGCCCCGGAGTGACGCCTCGGCGCGCGGCGGGAGCACCGCGCGGGAGAACCGCTCAGCGGGCCTCGGCCGCGCGCACCTCTTCGGGGGTCGGCGCGGTCCCGCCGAGATGAGCGGGCATCCACCAGGTGTCGTCCGGCCCCTTGGGGCGTACGGGATAGGCGCGCTGCGCCGCTTCGAGCAACTCCTGGACCCGCTCGCGCAGTCGCCGGGTGATGGCGCCCGCGTACTGGTCCTGCGGGGCCTCCATCGGCTCGCCGACCCGGATGGTGATCGGGGTGTGGCTGCGCTTGAAGTTGCGCGGGTGCCCCTTGGTCCACAGTCGCTGCGTGCCCCACAGCGCCATGGGGATGAGCGGAACGCCGGCCTCCTGGGCCATGCGCGCGGCACCCGACTTGAAGCTCTTCAGAGTGAAGGACTGCGAGATGGTCGCCTCGGGGAAGACGCCGATGATCTCACCCGAACGCAGCGACTCCAGCGCGTGCTGATAGGCCGTCTCGCCCTTCTCGCGGTCCACGGGGATGTGCTTCATGCCCCGCATCAGCGGCCCGGAGATCCTGTGCCGGAACACCGACTCCTTCGCCATGAAGCGCACCAGGCGCTTCTGCGGCAGGACGGCGAGGCCGTCGAAGATGAAGTCCAGGTAGCTGATGTGGTTGCTGACCAGCACAGCGCCGCCCGAGCGCGGAATGTTCTCCGATCCCTGGCAGTCGATCTTGAGGTCCCAGGCCTTGAACAGCGTCTGGGCGAAGGCGACGACGGGACGGTAGACAAGCTCTGCCATGGACGGGGTGGACCCTTCTCTCTGCCTGGGAAGGGGGCTCCCGGCGGGAAAGTTACGCAGCCGTAGGTTTACGGCATTGCGCAGATCGTGCCCGAAGAACGGACGGGTGGCCAGTCCTGGTGCCGGAGAACGGCGAGATCCTTGTCACGTCGCGCACATGATCCACCTCGGGGTTTTAACCCGCCTTTACTCCGCGCGTACCGTCACGCGCCGCACGAGCAGGTACATCTCGCACCCCAGGCAGTACCCGAACGCCGCATTGAGAAACGCCGCCGCGAGCGCGCACCCGGTCGCCGCGAGACCCAGCCACTGCGGGCCGGCGGTGAAGCCGATCAGTCCGACCACCGCGAAGACGAGTCCCACCGCCTGCGCGAACTGCGGCGGCTCCGGCGCCTCGAACTGTTTCGGCGGTCCGAGCCGCGGCCGCACCACCTTCCGGAAGAGCCAGCCGTACGGAGAGCGCGCCACGCCGCCCGAGGCGCCCAGCGCGAACGCCAGCGTCTGCCAGGCCAGCAGCCACGTGCTCCCGGTGATGAGCGTGGCCGCCAGGACGACCGTCGTCACGACCGCGCCGAAACGCGGTCCCCTCACATCAATGTCCATGATTCAAGGATTCCGTATGCCGGGCAGTGCTCGACGCCGGGAATCAATGCGGTCTCATGAATGCTTGTGCATGTGATGACCGGACTTGTGGTGTGCCTGGCGGTGCTCGCGCTGGCGAGCGTGTACGGAGTGCTGCACCGGCGGCGGAGCGGGAGGGTGACAGTGCGCGGGCGCGACGACGGAAAACTGCTCGGCGCGGCGGAGTTGGGGGAGGGGCTCGGCGAACGGGCCACCCTCGTGCAGTTCTCCAGCGCCTTCTGCTCCCCCTGCCGGGCGACCCGGCGGGTCCTCGGCGAGGTGGCCGACATGGTCCCCGGCGTGTCGCACGTCGAGATCGACGCGGAGGACCACCTCGACCTCGTACGCGATCTCGGCATCCTCAAGACGCCCACCGTCCTCGTCCTCGACGCGGACGGCCGGATCGTGCGGCGGGCGACGGGACAGCCGCGCAAGGCGGACGTCATCGCCGCGCTGGGAGAGGCCGTCTGAACGGTGGCGATCATGGTGAGGCATCTCGCAGATCCCCGTGCGCACTTGACTGCACGCACCACCTATCGTCAGCCTGACCGTATGCCCCCGGAACTCCTTCTCCACGAGTGTCTCCCAGTGGATCTGGCCCGCACCGCGAGTGCGCGCTGTCCGGGCTGTTGAGCAGCCACGGACCCCTCCCCGCACCCGGCTCCGCCCGGGCGGTGGGACTTCCACGTCAGCCCTCGCAGAAGGACAACTCCATGTCGGCCACCCCCGGCCTCGGCACCGCCCGTCTCGCCTCCCCGGACCTGCTGCGCTCCGTCTTCCGTCGGCACGCGGCCGGAGTGGCCGTGATCACCGCCTCCGGTCCACGGGGCCCGGTCGGCTTCACCGCCACCTCGCTCACCTCGGTCTCGGCCGCGCCTCCGGTCGTCTCGTTCGGTATCGGCACCGGTGCCTCCAGCTGGCCCGCGGTGGCGGAGTCCGACCACGTCGGCGTCCACATACTCGGCGAGCACCAGCAGGACCTGGCCGCCACCTTCGCGCTGAGCGGGGCCGACCGGTTCGGCGCGCCCACCCGTTGGCGTAAGGGCCCCGAGGGAGTTCCCGTCCTCGACGGTGTCCTGGCCTGGCTGGTGTGCCGGGTCGTGGCGCGGGTGCCGGCCGGGGACCACCGGATCGTGCTGGCGGAGGTCGTCGTCGGCGACGCCTCGGGCGAGGGCGGCCCGCTCCTTTACCACCAGGGGCGTTTCAACGGCCTGCGCGACTGAGGTCGGGCAGCGCTACTCGCCGGTTCTACTCACCGGTTACACAGCGTTGCGAAGGTCACAGTTCAAAGCGCTTGCTTAGTGGGCACCCAATGGATGTACTGGCGAGTAATATTTCGTTCGGAGCGCGGGCCGCCCCGACCGGGATCGCCCGCTTCAGGCGCCTATGCTGCCTGAAAGAAGGCAGCCCAGAAATGACGATGCAGTAGGAGAGCCGGCGTGAGCTTGAGGATCGTTGTCACTGTGAAGTACGTGCCCGACGCCACTGGCGACCGGCACTTCGCCGATGACCTGACCGTCGACCGTGACGACGTGGACGGCCTGCTGTCCGAACTCGACGAGTACGCCGTCGAGCAGGCGCTGCAGATCGCCGATGGCGCGGACGACGCCGAGATCACCGTGCTGACCGTCGGCCCCGAGGATGCCAAGGACGCCCTGCGCAAGGCGCTGTCCATGGGTGCCGACAAGGCCATCCACGTGGAGGACGACGACCTGCACGGCACCGACGCCGTGGGGACCTCGCTGGTGCTGGCCAAGGCCATCGAGAAGGCCGGCTACGACCTGGTCATCTCCGGTATGGCGTCCACCGACGGCACGATGGGCATCGTGCCGGCGCTGCTGGCCGAGCGTCTCGGTGTCCCGCAGGTCACGCTGCTCTCCGAGGTGTCGGTCGAGAACGGCGTGGTCACGGGCCGCCGTGACGGCGACACCGCCTCCGAGTCGCTGGAGGCCTCCCTCCCCGCGGTCGTGTCGGTGACCGACCAGTCGGGCGAGGCGCGTTACCCGTCCTTCAAGGGCATCATGGCCGCGAAGAAGAAGCCGGTGGAGTCCTGGGACCTCGAGGACCTGGAGATCGAGGCGGACGAGGTCGGTCTCGAAGGCGCCTGGACCAAGGTCGACACCGCCACCGCTCGTCCCGCGCGCACCGCGGGCACGATCGTCAAGGACGAGGGCGAGGGCGGCAAGCAGCTCGCCGAGTTCCTCGCGGGCCAGAAGTTCATCTAGTCGCCGTGGGTCCGGGGCGCGTCCCCGGACCGGCACAGCGGCCGAGGCCCACCCCGCTTACCGCCCCTCAGACTTCGCAATCCGCAGGAGAGCATCCCCATGGCTGAAGTTCTCGTCTACGTCGACCACGTGGACGGTGCCGTCCGCAAGCCCACCCTGGAACTGCTGACGCTGGCCCGCCGCATCGGTGAGCCCGTCGCGGTCGCCCTCGGCTCCGGTGCCGAGAACACCGCCGCCGCGCTCGCCGAGCACGGCGCGGTGAAGGTCCTCACGCACGACGCCGCCGAGTACGCCGACTACCTGGTCGTGCCGAAGGTCGACGCGCTCCAGGCCGCGTACGAGGCCGTCTCCCCGGCCGCCGTGCTCGTGCCGTCCTCCGCCGAGGGCAAGGAGATCGCGGCCCGCCTCGCGGTCCGTATCGGTTCCGGCATCATCACCGACGCCGTCGACCTGGAGGCCGGCGCCGAGGGCCCGGTCGCCACGCAGTCCGCGTTCGCCGCCTCGTACACCACCAAGTCCCGCATCTCCAAGGGCACCCCGGTCATCACGGTCAAGCCGAACTCGGCCGCCGTGGAGGCCGCGCCGGCCGCCGGCACCGTCGAGGCCCTCGCGGTCTCGTTCTCCGACAAGGCCACCGGTACCAAGGTCACCTCGCGCACCCCGCGCGAGTCGACCGGCCGCCCCGAGCTGACCGAGGCCGCGATCGTCGTCTCCGGCGGCCGTGGCGTCAACGGCGCGGACAACTTCTCGGTCATCGAGGGCCTCGCCGACTCGCTCGGTGCCGCCGTCGGCGCCTCGCGTGCCGCGGTCGACGCCGGCTGGTACCCGCACACCAACCAGGTGGGCCAGACCGGCAAGTCCGTCTCGCCGCAGCTCTACATCGCCTCCGGCATCTCCGGCGCGATCCAGCACCGCGCGGGCATGCAGACGTCGAAGACGATCGTCGCGATCAACAAGGACGCCGAGGCGCCGATCTTCGACCTCGTCGACTACGGCGTGGTCGGCGACCTCTTCGAGGTCGTCCCGCAGCTCACCGAGGAGATCAAGTCCCGCAAGGGCTGATCGCTCCGTGCTCCACGAGGCCCCCGTGACCGCGCGCCGGTCCCGGGGGCCTCGGTGCATCCTGGGGAGGCCGGGCGCGCGGGCCGCGGCCGTGTCCCAGGATCCAAGAGGGTGTTGACCCGCGAGAAGCTCGCCGGATAACTTCGCTCTACGGATTGTTGATTCCGTAGTGCGGAAAACAGGAGGGTGTGGAATGGGTCAGGGCCAGCAGGAGAAGGTGGCGACGAGCCTCGCGGGAGCCGTCAGCGAGGAGATCAGCGCCTCCCTCGCCCCGGTCGACGCGGAACTGGAGCGCCGTTACCCCGGGGACCCCGGCACCCGCCAGCCCGTCCACACCGTGTACGTCCCCGGCGACGCGTTCGCCGCCGACACCCTCCGCAGCTGGGGCGACCGCGCCCTCGCGGCCCTCGACGAACACGCCCCCGACGCCGCCTCCTTCGCCGCGGTCCTCGGCCTGTCCGACGAACTCGCCGGGCCCGTGTACGACCGCGTCCGCGCGAAGCTGGAGCGTGAACCCGTCGAGGACCTGCGCGTCGACTTCGAGGACGGCTACGGCCCGCGCCCGGACGCCGAGGAGGACGCCACGGCGGCCCGCGCCGCCCGGCTGATCGCCGACGCCTACGAGAACGGCACCGCCGCCCCGTACATGGGCATCCGTATGAAGTGCATGGAGGCACCGGTACGCGACCGGGGCATCCGCACCCTCGACATCTTCCTGACCGGCCTGATGGAGGCCGGCGGCCTGCCCGAGGGGCTGGTCCTCACCCTGCCCAAGGTGACGTACCCCGAGCAGGTCACCGCGATGGTCCGGCTCCTGGAGCAGTTCGAGAAGGCGCGCGGCCTGGAGCCCGGCCGGATCGGCTTCGAGATCCAGATCGAGACGAGCCAGTCCATCCTCGCCACCGACGGCACCGCGACCGTCGCCCGGATGATCCAGGCCGCCGAGGGCCGCGCCACGGGCCTGCACTACGGCACCTTCGACTACAGCGCCTGCCTCGGCGTCTCCGCCGCCTACCAGGCCAGCGACCACCCGGCCGCCGACCACGCCAAGGCGATCATGCAGGTCGCCGCCGCGGGCACCGGGGTCCGCGTCTCGGACGGCTCCACCAACGTCCTGCCCGTCGGCACCACCCAGAAGGTGCACGACGCCTGGCGCCTGCACTACGGCCTCACCCGGCGCGCCCTGGCCCGCGCCTACTACCAGGGCTGGGACATGCACCCCGGTCACATCCCCACCCGCTACGCGGCCGTCTTCGCCTTCTACCGGGAGGGCTTCGAGCAGGCCGCCGCCCGCCTCGCCCGCTACGCCAACCACGCGGGCGGCGACGTCATGGACGAGCCCGCCACCGCCAAGGCCCTCAGCGGTTACCTGCTGCGCGGTCTCGACTGCGGCGCCCTCGACATCGCCGAGGTCGCCCGCGCGACCGGTCAGACCCGAGCCGACCTGGAGGCCTTCGCGTCGCCGCGACGGGGAGACCTGACGATCTCGGGGCAGTAGGAGGCGGACGGTCCCCCATGCGTGCGATCGGCCGCCCGGTGTGAACCCCGTTGACACCGAAGGCGCGGTACCTCCAGAGGTGCCGCGCCTTCGCCGTGTCCCGCTCGACGTCGTCGCCCTCAGCGCACGGGCCGCAGTTCCCCCGAGCCGCGGGTGATGAGCCGCGTCGGGAGTTCGATCCGCTCCGGGGCGAGCAGGGTGCCGTCGAGCTGGCGGAAGAGGCGGTCGGCCGCCGTGCGGCCGAGGGCGGCGGCGTCCTGGGCGACGACCGTGACGCCCGGCTCCAGCAGGTCGGCGAGCTCGATGTCGTCGAAGCCGACGAGCGCCACGGGACGGCCGCGTTCGGCGATCACGCGGACGACGGTCACGGTGACACGGTTGTTGCCGGCGAAGACCGCGGTGACGGGGGAGGGGCCCGAGAGCATCGTCTCGGCCGCCTCGCGCACCCGCTGCGGGTCGGTGACGCCGAGGGACATCCAGCCGTCCTCGACGACTATCCCGGCGTCCTCCATGGCGGCCCGGTAGCCGCGCAGGCGCTCGGCCGCCGTGTGGATGCGCGGCATGTCGCCGATGAAGCCGATGCTGCGGTGTCCGTGCGCGATGAGGTGGGCGACGCCGTCGCGGGCCCCGCCGAAGCTGTCGGACAGGACGACGTCGGCGTCGATCCTCCCGGCGGGGCGGTCCACGAAGACCGTGGCGACGCCCGCCTTTATCTCCGGCTCCAGGTAGCGGTGGTCGTCGCCGGCCGGGATGACGACCAGCCCGTCCACACGGCGCGCGCACAGGGCGAGGACCAGTTCCTGCTCGCGGTCCGGGTCCTCGGCGCTGGAACCGTTGATCAGCAGAGCGCCGTGGGCCCGGGCCACCTCCTCGACCGCGCGGCTCAGCGGTCCGTAGAAGGGGTCGGCGAGGTCCTCCAGGACGAGACCGATGCTCGCGGTGCGGCCCTTGCGGAGCACCCGTGCGCTGTCGTTGCGCCGGAACCCCAGGGCGTCGATGGCCTCCTGGACACGCCGCTCGGTGTCGGGGGTGACGCCGGGCTCGCCGTTCACCACACGGGAGACCGTCTTCAGGCCGACTCCCGCACGCGCCGCCACGTCCTTCATGGTCGGACGATTGCCGTAGCGGTTCTCGGATCGGCGGGCGGTCTCGGCCACGATGTGCTGTCCTGTCCTGTCGTCCACGGGGATGCGTAGGTCCATGGGGTTGTATGAGGATGTGGCGTCGAGCATAGAGCCTGGACAACGTTGTCAGATGCGGGAGACACTGTCCACCGCAATCTCCGGCCTGCGTCTTCCCCAGGGCGCACGGTTCCCGTCGTCCGCGGACGCCTGCCGCGCGGCGAACGACGGGGTCCGATCCTGCTCGGTTTTCGGCCGGAGACAGGCACCCGGACCCGCGGCGCGGCGGGTCCGTCACGACACCCCATGGGAGATCTGACTCTGATGCACACCGACCTCGTGGCCGCGCTCGACATCGGCGGCACCAAGATCGCCGGAGCGCTGGTGGACGGCCACGGCCGGATCCTGGTGCGCGCGCAGCGCGCGACGCCCGCGCAGGAGGACGGCGACACCGTGATGCGGGCCGTCGAGGACGTGATCGGCGAGCTGTCCGACTCCCCGCTGTGGGGCAGGGCCGGTGCCCTCGGTATCGGCAGCGCGGGTCCGGTCGACGCCTCGGCGGGCACGGTGAGCCCCGTGAACGTGCCCGGCTGGCGCGGCTACCCGCTGGTCGAGCGGGCCGCCAAGGCGGCCGGAGGACTCCCCGTCGAGCTGATCGGCGACGGCGTCGCCATCACCGCGGCCGAGCACTGGCAGGGCGCTGCCCGCGGTCACGACAACGCGCTCTGCATGGTGGTGTCCACCGGCGTGGGCGGCGGCCTCGTACTGAACGGCCGGCTGCACCCCGGCCCCACCGGCAACGCCGGTCACATCGGGCACATCAGCGTCGACCTGGACGGCGATCTCTGCCCCTGCGGCTCCCGCGGCTGTGTCGAGCGCATCGCGAGCGGCCCCAACATCGCTCGCCGTGCGATGGAGGGCGGCTGGCAGCCCGGCCCCGACGGTGACACCTCCGCCGCAGCGGTGGCCGAGGCGGCCCGTGCGGGCGACCCGGTGGCCGTGGCCTCCTTCGAGCGGGCCGCGCAGGCCCTCGCCGCGGGTATCGCGGCGACCGCGACCCTCGTGGAGATCGACATCGCGGTGATCGGCGGCGGCGTCGGCAAGGCCGGCGACGTGCTGTTCACCCCGCTGCGCAAGGCGCTGGCCGACTACGCGACGCTCTCCTTCGTCCAGCGGCTGACCGTGGCGCCCGCGCTGATGGGCACGGACGCCGGTCTGGTCGGCGCCGCCTCGGCCGCGCTCACCCGCAAGGCGAGCACGGGCGCGGCCCACGTCTGACCGTCGTGGTCCCGTCACCGGGACCACGACACCCTTCGCATAGGGGAGTTGGGCCGGACAGGGCGACGGACCTCAGCAACTGAGCTTCGCGTCGGCCCAGTCGGCGTGGTCCGAGTCGATGCCGTCGCCGCCGTCCGTGACGACCAGCCGGACCACTTGGGCGCCGGTCACGTCCGCGGTGAGAGCCTGCGCCGGCATCGCGTTGGTCAGGACGCCGGTGGAGGCGACCTTCGTGCCGTCGGCCCAGATCTCGAAGGCGACCGTGCCCTTGGCGCCCTTCTCGTCGTCGAGCCCGACGTCGGCGGTGACCCGCTCGCAGGCCGTGCCGGTGTAGTACTCGACCGTGCTCTCGGCGTGCACGCCCAGTCCTCGGGCGTAGCTCACGCCGTCGATGGTGAGGGTCCCTCCGTCGCCCGAGCCCTCCTCGCCGTTGCTCGTGTCGCGCTCGACCGGCCCCCAGCCGTTGGTCGTCGAGAGCCAGGGCAGGTCCCCGAGCCCGGAGGTGCCCGACGGCGGAGCCACCACCACGGAGGCACGCACCGGCAGTTCGGTGTCGGCGACGATCCCGGTCGGCGAGCGGTGGACCGCCTTCAGGGTGAGGTCGTACGACCCGGCCGCCGTCCCCGCGGGCGCCGTGACCCGCCACTTCGTCCGCAGGGAGCGCCCCGTGGGCAGCGAGGCCGCGGTCGTCGGACCCGTCGCGGCGACCGTCCAGCCGGCGGGGCCGCGCAGCGTCACCGCCACCCGGGTCGCGGACGTGCGTCCGAGGTCGGTCACCACAGACGTCAGCGTGGCCGTTCTGCCCGCCTCGACCAACGGGCGTCCCTCCAGGCCCAGTTCGACGGCGGGCGGGTTCTTGGCCCATGCGGGGTCCGCGGAGACCCGGACGAGGACGGTGCCGTGCGCCGGGACGGTGGCCGCGATCGTGCCCGCAGTGTTCGAGCTTCGGTGCCGCCACAGATCGCGCAGCGTGTAGGCGTCCGCACCCGGCAGCCCGACGGCGGCCGCGGTCGTCGCGATGCGCTGCGCCGTGCCCGACTCGTTGAACAGCGCCACCGTACGGCTCCCGTCCCGCATCTCCTTGGCGACGACCCAGCGCCCCTCCGTCGAGGAGACGACCGCGCCCTGCTTGCCCAGTGGGTCCTGGTCGACCGCGACGACCTCCTTGTTGCCGAGGATGTCGAAGGTCGCGGCGGAGGCGGTGCGCAGGTCGGAGCCGATGAGCAGCGGTGCCGCCATGACCGACCACAGGGAGAAGTGCGAGCGGTACTCCGTGTCCGTCATGCCGCCGTTGCCGACCTCCAGCATGTCCGGGTCGTTCCAGTGCCCCGGTCCGGCGTACGGGGCGAGCGGCAGGTTCTGCTTGAGGATCGAGAGCATCGAGCCCCAGCTGTCGCTGATGTCACCGGTCGTGCGCCACAGGTGCCCGACGTCCGAGGCCCACTCCCAGGGCTTGTTCTCGCCCCATTCGCAGATGCTGTAGACGATCGGCCGGCCCGTGGCCCGCAACGCGTCGCGCATGGTGGTGTACCGCGATCTCGCGTCCACGCCCTGGTTGTTGCAGTTGTCGTACTTGAGGTAGTCGACGCCCCAGTCCGCGAACTGCTGCGCGTCGCTGTACTCATGGCCGAGGGCACCGGGAAATCCGACGCTGTCGCAGGTCTTGGTGCCGGCGCTGGTGTAGATGCCCAGCTTGAGCCCCTTGGCGTGCACGTAGTCGGCGACCGCCTTGATCCCGCCCGGGAACCGCACGGGGTCCGGCACGAGCTTGCCGTTCGCGTCCCGGGACGGCAGCGCCCAGCAGTCGTCCAGGTTGACGTACTGGTAGCCCGCGTCCTTGAGCCCCTTCTCCACGAAGAGGTCGGCGATCCCCTCGACCATGTCCTGGTCGAACTCGGCCCGGCAGTGCGTGGAGTTCCAGTTGTTGAAGCCCATCGGCGGGGTGAGGGCGAGCCCGTCCGCGGACGTGGGGGAGGTGGTCCGCGCGGCGGGGGCCGCCGAGGTCGCGCCGCCCGGCGCGGCGAGCGCGGGCGTGGTCAGGCCGGCCGCGCACAACAGACCCGTGGCCAGCGCTGCGGCCAGTCTGGTGCGGCCCAGGTGCGGCGCGCGAGCGGCGCGGGCTGTTCGGGCTCTCGTGGGCGTGGGGGTGCGCGGGGGCGTGGGGGTGGGTGTGGGGGTGGTGCGGGTGTGAAGGTGACGCATCGTTACGTTCCTCCGAACTCGCGACAGTTGGGGTCTCTTCATGTCCGCGACAATGGTGCGCGTTTACGGTAGGACCTGTCGGACTCTGTTGGAAGGTGTGTGATCGCATCACCCGATGAGCCGAGGGCGCGCGTCGATCGCCACCGGGGCCGGACGCGGAAGGTGATCCACCCGTGACCCCCTCCCCGCCTTCGGAGTTGAACCGGGCATGAAGAAGCGCAGCATGCTCGCCATCGCCTCCCTCGCCACCGGGTTCGTCGTCGCGGCGATCACCCCGTCGCACGCCCTGGACGCGGACGCCCTGAGCGACCTCAACGTCAACGACACGCTCAGCGCCGTCGACCACACCGTCGGCAGCGACAGCCTGGCGGTCGACGAAGGGGCCCTGGGCGGCCAGAACAGCTGAACACCCGGATCCCAGGCGCCGGTGTCCCCAGGGCGGGGACACCGGCGCCACGCCGTCTGGGCCCCTCATCAGCGGCTGGTTTCCGTGGCAGGGTGGAGCGGGCAAGCCTCAGGGGGCCAACAGAAGAGGGGGAATCGTGATCGTCTGGATCAACGGTGCGTTCGGTGCGGGAAAGACCGCCACCGCACGGGAACTGATCGAGCTGATCCCGAACAGCACGCTCTTCGACCCCGAGGTCGTCGGGGGCGCACTCACGCACCTGCTCCCCGCCAAACACCTCGCCGAGGTCGGCGACTTCCAGGACCTGCCGATCTGGCGCCGACTCGTGGTCGACACGGCGGCCGCGATGCTCGCCGAACTGGGGGGCGTCCTCGTCGTCCCCATGACCCTGCTCCGCCAGGAGTACCGGGACGAGATCTTCGGCGGCCTCGCCGCTCGCCGCATTCCCGTGCACCACGTGCTCCTCGCCCCGGCGGAAACGATCCTGCGCGAGCGAATAGCCGGGCGCGAGGTGCCCCCCGAGCCCGACGGGGAGGGGGAGACGCGTGTGCGCCAGTGGTCCTACGACCACATCGAGCCCTACCGGGCCGCGCTCGGCTGGCTCACCGCCGACGCCCACCCCGTGGACACCAGCGCGCTCACCCCGTACGACACCGCCGTCCGTATCGCCGACGCCGTGCGCGCCGGGGACGCGCCCGTGTGCGACATCGTGCAGACCCCGGAACCCACCGCCGAGACGGTCGCCGCCGGGGTGCTCCTCTTCGACGAGCACGACCGCTTCCTGCTCGTCGATCCCACGTACAAGGCCGGCTGGGAGTTCCCCGGCGGGGTCGTCGAGGCCGGAGAGGCCCCCGCCCGCGCCGGGATGCGCGAGGTCACCGAGGAGACCGGTCTCGTCCTGGACGAGGTGCCCACGCTCCTCGTCATCGACTGGGAGTCTCCCGCGCCGCCCGGCTACGGCGGCCTGCGGCTCCTCTTCGACGGCGGCCGCCTCGACGAACAGGCCGCGCGCGGGCTGCTGTTGCCGGGCCCCGAACTGCGCGAGTGGCGCTTCGTCACCGAGCAGGAGGCGGCCGACCTCCTGCCGCCCGTCCGCTACGAACGGCTCCGCTGGGCGCTGCGTGCCCGCGAGCGCGGCGCCGCGCTCTACCTGGAGGCCGGCATCCCCCTCGGCTGACACCGCACGAGAGCCCCCGGCCGCCACCCCGGCCGGATCGCCGTGGGCATCCCGCCCCCGCCCCCCGCCGGGACCCGACGGCAGAGCGGCGGGGCCGTCGTCCCGGTGTGGTGAGGTGCCGCCGCACGGACGGCGGCCGGCAACGGCGGCTCAGCCGCGGCCGGTTGGCGCGGCGCGCTGCCCCGGTGCCGGTCCGGTGCTCCGCCGAGGCAACGCGGAGGGCCCGCGGTGTGTGGTGCGGGCCCTCCGGTCCCGGCGCGTGGGTCAGCTCGCCGCGTAGTTCTGCAGGAACAGGGCCTCGGAGACGGACAGCCGCTCCAGTTCGTCCGGGGAGACGCTCTCGTTCACCGCGTGGATCTGCGCCTCCGGCTCGCTCAGGCCGATGAGCAGGATCTCCGTCTCCGGGTACAGCGAGGCGAGGGTGTTGCACAGCGGGATCGAGCCGCCCATGCCCGAGGACTGCATCTCCTGGCCCGGGTAGGCGACGGCCATGGCCGCGGCCATCGACGCGTACGCCGGGCTGGAGGTGTCGGCGCGGAACGCCTGGCCCTGGCCGATCTGTTCGGTGCTGACGCGCGCGCCCCACGGCGTGTGCGCCTCGATGTGCGCCTGGAGGAGCTTCGTCGCCTCGCCGGCGTCCACGCCCGGCGGCACCCGCAGGCTCACGAGCGCCCTGGCGCCCGCCTGCACGGACGGCGTCGCGCCCACGACCGGCGGGCAGTCGATCCCGAGGACGGTCACGGACGGACGGGCCCAGAGGCGGTCGGCGACCGTGCCGGAGCCGATCAGCTCCACCCCGTCGAGGACCTTGGCGTCCTCGCGGAACGCCTGGTCCTCGTACTGCAGACCGTCCCACACGGAGTCGGCGTCGAGACCGTCGACGGTCGTCGAGCCGTCCTGGTCCCGCAGCGAGTCCAGTAGGCGGATCAGCGCGGCCAGGGCGTCGGGTGCCGCACCGCCGAACTGGCCCGAGTGCAGGTTCCCTTCCAGGGTGTCCACCTGAACCCGTACGAGGGTCATGCCGCGCAGGGTCGCGGTGACCGTCGGGAGACCCGCCCGGAAGTTGCCCGCGTCGCCGATGACGATGGTGTCGGCGGTGAGCAGCTCGGGGTGCTCCTCGGCGTACCGCTCCAGGCCGCCGGTGCCCTGCTCCTCGGACCCCTCGACGATCACCTTGACGTGCACGGGCACGCCGCCGTTCGCCTTCAGCGCGCGCAAGGCCAGCAGGTGCATGATGACCCCGCCCTTGCAGTCGGCGCTGCCCCGCCCGTACCAGCGGCCGTCGCGCTCCACCAGGTCGAACGGCGGGGTCGCCCAGGCCGCTTCGTCCAGCGGCGGCTGCACGTCGTAGTGCGCATACAGCAGAACCGTTTTGGCGCCCTCCGGGCCCGGGAGGTAGCCGTACACGGACTGGGTGCCGTCCGGGGTGTCCAGCAGCGCCACGTCCTCGAAGCCCTCGGAACGCAGCGCGTCGGCGATCCAGTTCGCCGCACCCTCGCTCTCGCTCCTCGGATACTGGTCGAAGTCCGCCACCGACTTGAAGGCCACCAGCTCGGTGAGCTCCGCCTTCGCCCGGGGCATGAGCGAGGCGACGGTCTCGGCGACCGGATTCGACGACATGGGCACGCTCCTCGTAGGTGCGACGTTGTACTTCTGTGTACAAGTGATCGGTGATGCGTGCACACGTCCTGGTGTGCAGGACGGGTGCGCTGCCGATCCTCCCACAGTGGCCTGCGGCGATGCCCGCCGTAGGATGCGGGGGACAGGTGCGGCAGACGGCTGGACTGGGAGCAGTAGACCAACGTGAGCAGCGAGAACTCTTCGGCGGACGACGTGCGGCGTGCGGCGGACGACGGGCAGCAGGTGTGGGACGTCGTAGTCGTCGGCGCGGGGCCCGCGGGCGCTTCGGCCGCCTACGCGGCAGCGGTCGCGGGACGCAGTGTCCTGCTCCTGGAGAAAGCCGAACTGCCCCGCTACAAAACATGCGGCGGCGGCATCATCGGTCCCTCCCGGGACGCCCTGCCACCCGGCTTCGAGCTGCCGTTCAAGGACCGGGTACACGCGGTCACCTTCTCGATGGACGGCAGGTTCGCCCGTACGCGGCGATCCCGGCAGATGCTGTTCGGGCTGATCAACCGGCCCGAGTTCGACCAGCAGCTCGTCGAGTACGCCCAGAAGGCGGGCGCCGAACTGCGCACCGGCGCCACGGTGTCCCGCGTCGAGCAGCACGGCTCGGCCGTGCCGGACCGGCGCACCGTCGCCGTGGTCCTGCAGGGCGGCGAGACCGTCCTGGCGCGCGCGGTGGTCGGCGCCGACGGCAGTGCCAGCCGCATAGGGGCACACGTGGGGGTGAAGCTCGACCAGGTCGACCTGGGCCTGGAGGCCGAGATCCCGGTGCCGGAGACGGTCGCCGAGGACTGGCGGGGCCGCGTCCTGATCGACTGGGGCCCCATGCCCGGAAGCTACGGATGGGTCTTCCCCAAGGGGGACACCCTCACCGTCGGCGTCATCTCCGCCCGCGGTGAAGGGGCCGCCACCAAGCGGTACTTGGAGGACTTCATCGCCCGGCTCGGCCTCGCCGGCTTCGAACCGTCCGTCTCCTCGGGTCACTTGACGCGCTGCCGCGCCGACGACTCGCCGCTGTCGCGCGGCCGGGTGCTCGTCTGCGGCGACGCGGCGGGACTGCTCGAACCGTGGACCCGCGAGGGCATCTCGTTCGCGCTGCGCTCCGGCCGGCTGGCGGGGGAGTGGGCGGTGCGGATCGCCGAGGCGCACGACGCCGTCGACGCCCGGCGCCAGGCACTGAACTACGCGTTCGCGATCAAGGCGGGTCTCGGCGTCGAGATGAGCGTCGGCAAGCGTCTGCTGGCCGCCTTCGAGCGCCGCCCCGGCGTGTTCCACGCGGGGCTCACCGGTGTCCGCCCCGTGTGGAAGGCCTTCGCGGGGATCACCCGCGGTTCCACGACGCTGGGCGAGATCGTGCGGTCGCGTCCGATGGTCGGGCGTGCCCTGAGCGCTCTCGACCGCGTGCCGCAGGGCGTCGAGGCCAAGGACGCGGACTCCAAGGTCGCCGAGGGCCGGGACGCCGAGGGCCAGGACGCGGAGCCCAAGGCCGCGGAGGGATAGTCGCGTCGGCCGGCGTCAGCTCCCGACCGCGATCCGGAAGACCGGGTGGTCGGGAGCGATGCGGCGCAGTTCCTCGTCGGACGAGTCGGGGCCGACACCGCCGAAGAACACACCGACCTCGGCCTTCCAGCGCTTGAGGTAGGCGCGCAGCAGCGGGACCTTCTCGTCGTCGGTGACCTCGACGGCGGTGAAGGGCTCCACCTTCTTGCCGAGGCGCAGCTCACCGCCGCCCGCCGCCCGCATGTTGTGCGTCCACTGGACGTGACCGCGGGGAGCCACGAGGTACTGCTTCCCGTCGACGGTGAGCAGGTTGACCGGCGTCGTGCGCCACTCACCGCTCTTGCGGCCACGGACGGCCAGCACCCGGGAACCCCAGACGCTGAGGCCCCGCCTGGTCGTCCAGGCCACGGCACGGTTGAGGACGTTGACGGTGAACCAGCCGGGCTTCTGGACATGTGTCGACACGGTGACCCCTCGAGATCGATGGTGGGAGCGCCGCTCTCTTTTGTGAGCACTGCTCTCGCTTGAGGTAAGTCTGCAGGAGAAGGGTGACCGAAAGCAAGAGCACCGCTCTCGTTTTTGTTCACCGCTCTCGATTTAGAGCGCCCGTTCTGATCTGGAGCGGTGATCCCCTCACGGAGCGCTGCTCTCGTTTGTGTGCACTGCTCTGAAAACGTGGGAGACTGCCCGACATGAGTACCGCACGAGGGGCACGCGCCCGAGCCAGGATCGAGGTCACCGCGGCCATCAAGGACGAGGCACGCAGACAGCTTGCCGCGGACGGCGCCGCAAAGCTCTCCCTGCGGGCCGTGGCCCGCGAACTCGGCATGGTCTCCTCGGCGCTCTACCGCTACTTCCCCAGCCGTGACGACCTGCTGACGGCCCTCATCATCGACGCCTACGACTCCCTCGGCGAGGCTGCCGAGGGAGCGCACGCCGCCGTTGCCGACGCCGGCCCCCGGGACCGCTGGATCGCCGTGTGTCTGGCGGCCCGGCGCTGGGCGCTGGAGCATCCGCACGAGTACGCGCTCATCTACGGGTCGCCCGTCCCCGGTTACGTCGCGCCGCAGGAGACCGTGCCGGCCGCCTCCCGGGTCGGTCTGCTGCTGATCGGAGTGGTGCGGGACGCCTACCGAGGCAAGGGAGTGGCCCGTACCAAGCTGCCCGCGGATCTGACGGCCGAGGCGCGGCGGATGTCGGCGGATCTCGCGGCCGACCTGCCGCCCGACGTGATCGTCCCGCTGGTCGCCGCGTGGGCGCAGCTCTACGGGCTGATCGGTTTCGAACTGTTCGGCCAGTTCAACCGGGTCGTCGAGGACCGCGAGCCGTTCTTCCGGCAGGCGGTGGGGAGGCTCGCGCACGACGTGGGCCTCGTCCATCCGGAGCCGGGCACCGCCGCCTGAACCGCCCGGGACGGCTGATCCGGGCCGGGGCCGTACCCGGTGCCGACCCAGCGTCCGTCGAGGCGGTTCCCGGGTGTCGCACTCCCGTCGGGCGTCGTGCCGTACTCCTGGGGGAGTACGGGTGATCACCTCGCCCGGCGGACGCCGCCCGTGTGCCCGGCCGTCTAGCGTGACGGTCATGGAAGAGCAGCGCACGCCCGAGGCCCCGACGGGGGGTGGTCCGCCGTGGCGGTGGCACGGACCGCCCGGGTGGGACCGCTGGAGCGAGGAGGGGCGCGGCGCGCGGTGGCCGTGGCGTTCCACGCTGCTGCTGACCGCCTTCGTGCTGCTCGGTTCGACCTTCGCCGCCCACGCCCAGCACGGCGACCGGCTCGGTCTGGACGTCTTCGCGCGGGTGCTGCTGGTGACGGGCTCCGGTCTGCTGCTCTGGCGGCAGCGGTACCCGGTGGCGGTCGCGTTCGGCACGGCCGCGGTCGCCCTGGTCTACGTCGCCGCGGGCTACCCGTACGGGCCGGTCTTCCTGCCCGTCGCCGTGGGCTGTTTCAGTGCGGTCGTCGCGGGCCACCGCAAGGCCGCCTGGACCGCCATCGGGCTGCTCTGGGCGGGGCACCTGCTGGTGTCGCACTGGCTGTACCGCTGGCTGCCGCCGACGGGTGACCGTCCGCCGTCCTGGATGCAGGAGGTCGGCGTCGCGACCTGGGTGGTGGCCGTCGTGGCCCTGTCGGAACTGGTCCGGGTGCGCCGTGAGCAGTGGGCCCGTGAACGGGCCGAGCGGGCGCAGGCGGCCCGGCGCCGCGCGGACGAGGAGCGGCTGCGGATCGCCCGGGAACTGCACGACGTACTCGCCCACAGCATCTCGGTGATCAACGTCCAGGCCGGTGTGGGTCTCGCCCTCCTCGACTCCGACCCCGAGCAGGCGCGGACCGCGCTCACCACCATCAAGGCGGCCAGCAAGGAGGCCCTCGGCGAGGTGCGCCAGGTGCTCGGCACCCTGCGCGCGCCGGGCGAGGCACCACGCACTCCGGCGCCCGGACTCGACCGGCTGCCCGAGCTGGTCGAGCAGGCGGCGCGTGCCGGCCTGACGGTCGACGTCCGGGGGGAGGCTCCCGCGTCGGCGCCCGGGACCGACCTGGCCGCGTTCCGCATCGTCCAGGAGGCACTCACCAACGTCGTACGGCACTCGGGGTCGCGGCACGCGCGCGTGCGGCTCGATCACGTGGAGGACGTGCTGCGGCTGCTGATCGACGACGACGGGCCGGCCACCGGCGTGGAAGCGGGCGGCAGCGGCAACGGCCTGGCCGGGATGCGGGAGCGCGCGGCGGCCCTGGGTGGCACGATCGAGGCGGGACCGCGCGACGACGGAGGGTTCCGTGTGCTGGCGGTGCTGCCCTGGAAGGCCAAGGAGGCCCGGTGATCCGCGTACTGCTCGCCGACGACCAGTCGTTGGTCCGGGCCGGGTTCAAGGCCCTGCTCGACGCGCAGCCGGACATCGAGGTGGCCGGGGAGGCAGCCGACGGTGAGGAGGCGTTGCGTACCGTGCGGGAACTGCGCCCGGACGTCGTTCTGATGGACATCCGGATGCCCGTTCTGGACGGCCTGGCCGCGACCCGTCGCATCACCGGAGAGGCCGGTCTGCGGGACGTGAAGGTCGTCATGCTCACCACCTTCGAACTCGACGAGTACGTCTTCGAGGCGATCCGTTCCGGCGCCTCCGGCTTCCTCGTCAAGGACACCGAGCCCGAGGAACTCCTGCGCGCCGTGCGGGCGGTGGTCGGCGGCGACGCCCTGCTCTCGCCCGGCGTGACGCGGCGGCTGATCGCCGAGTTCGCGGCGCGCTCGAAGGAACCCGAATCGGTCGCCTCGCTCGCCGAACTCACCGACCGCGAAAGGGAGGTGATGGCACTGGTGGGCATCGGTCTCTCGAACGACGAGATCGCCCGCCGTCTGGTCGTCAGCCCCCTCACGGCCAAGACCCACGTCAGCCGCACGATGGTGAAACTGGGCGCCCGCGACCGCGCGCAACTGGTCGTCCTGGCCTACGAGTCGGGCCTGGTGCGCCCGGGCTGGCTGGGCTGAGCGGCCGCGCCCGCGCCGTGGAAACGGAACAGCACCGTGGCCACCCGGAGCGCGAACACGGCGGCGGCCAGGCCGCCGCCCGAGGTGACGAGCGCGCGTACGGTGCCCCGCGACAGGTCCAGGAAGAGGGCGGGTCCGGCGACGACCCCGAAGGCGACGGCTGCGACGAACGCCGCGCTGGCCAGGGCGTATCCGATCTCGACGGTGACGGCGTCGCGCTCGGCCTGGCCGCGCCGCCCGCCCGCGCCGTCCGCGGTGCCGCGGCAATGGTCGTCGGGCTCCCCGTTGTTGCTCATCCCCCGAGTCAACCGTGCGGTGCCCGGCGGGGCCTGCCCCCCCGCGACACAGCACCGGTCTTTTGCACCCGCGTCCTCACGAACCCAGTCGGTTGCGG